>NZ_JBIWOA010000006.1:0-444297 GCF_044767525.1 Streptomyces sp. NPDC101234
CGCGTCGGAGCCCGCGTCCGGCTCGGAGAGGCAGTACGAGAACATGCCGTCGCCCTTGGCCAGCGGCGTCAGGTACTTCTTCTTCAGGTCCTCGCCGCCGGACAGGATCACCGGGAGCGAACCCAGCTTGTTCACGGCCGGGATGAGGGAGGAGGAGACGCACGCACGGGCGACCTCCTCGATCACGATGACCGTGGCGAGCGCGTCGGCGCCGGCACCGCCGTACTCCTCGGGCACGTGCACCGCGTGCAGGTCGTTGGCAACCAGGGCGTCGAGCGCCTCCTGCGGGAAGCGGGCCTCCTCGTCGACCGCGGCGGCGTACGGGGCGATCTTCGCCTCGACCAGCGCGCGGACGACGTCACGGAGCATGTCGTGCTCCTCGGACGGGCGGTACAGGTCGAAGTCAGCCGATCCGGCCAAGGTCTCTCACTCCAGACGCAGTGGTGCTGACGCTAATTACTGTTAAGTAACTCAAAGTTTAGAACGCGGCCCACGGATAGGTCACGTGAGCTTGGCGACAGCGGGAAAGTTGCCCGGAACACGGCCCGGTTATGCTCGGGCCGCAGCCCGCACCCACGTCCCCGAGCTGGAGCATCCATGAGCCTCAAGATCACCGTGATCGGCACCGGCTATCTCGGCGCCACCCATGCAGCGGCCATGGCCGAGCTGGGCTTCGAGGTGCTCGGTCTGGACGTCGTACCCGAGAAGATCGCGATGCTGGAGCGCGGCGAGACCCCGATGTACGAGCCGGGGCTCGACGAGCTGCTGCGCCGGCACGTGGCCGGCTTCGAGGGCTCCAGCGGACGGCTGCGCTTCACCACCGACTGGGCCGAGGCCGGCGCCTTCGGCGATGTCCACTTCGTCTGTGTGAACACCCCGCAGAAGCACGGCGAGTACGCCTGCGACATGTCGTACGTCGACTCCGCGATCGCGTCGCTGGCCCCGCATCTCACCGGGCCCGCGCTGGTCGTCGGCAAGTCGACGGTGCCGGTCGGCTCGGCGGAGCGGCTGGCCGCGTACCTCGCGGAGCACGCGCCCGCCGGGGCCGATGCCGAGCTGGCCTGGAACCCGGAGTTCCTGCGCGAGGGCTTCGCCGTCCAGGACACGCTGCACCCCGACCGGGTCGTGGTCGGCGTACGCAGCGAGCGCGCCGAGAAGCTGCTGCGCGAGGTGTACGCGACGCCGCTGGGCGACGGCACGCCGTTCGTGGTGACCGACTTCCCGACCGCCGAGCTGGTGAAGACCGCGGCGAACTCCTTCCTCGCCACGAAGATCTCGTTCATCAACGCGATGGCGGAGGTGTGCGAGGCCGCGGGCGGTGACGTGGTGAAGCTGGCGGAGGCGATCGGGTACGACGACCGGATCGGGAAGAAGTACCTGCGGCCCGGGATCGGCTTCGGCGGCGGCTGTCTGCCGAAGGACATCCGCGCGTTCATGGCGCGGGCCGGTGAGCTCGGTGCCGACCAGGCGCTGACCTTCCTGCGCGAGATCGACTCCATCAACATGCGGCGCCGGGGTCAGATGGTCGAGATGGCCCGGGAGGCGCTGGGCGGGGGGTCCTTCCTCGGGAAGCGGGTCGCGGTGCTCGGCGCGACGTTCAAGCCGGACTCGGACGACGTGCGGGACTCGCCGGCGCTGAATGTCGCCGGGCAGATCCATCTGCAGGGCGGGCAGGTCACGGTGTACGACCCGAAGGGGATGGACAACGCGCGGCGGCTGTTCCCGACGCTGGGCTATGCGGAGGCTGCGCTGGAGGCCGTGCGGGGGGCGCACGTGGTGCTGCATCTGACGGAGTGGCGGGAGTTCCGGGAGCTGGATCCGGCGGTGCTGGGAGAGGTGGCCGCGGAGAAGGTGATCCTCGACGGGCGTAATGCTCTGGAGCCGGAGGTCTGGCGGCGGGCCGGGTGGACGTATCGCGCCATGGGACGACCCACCGCGTAAGACTGCGGATGCGTGGGGGCTGGTCGCGCCCACGCCGCGGTAGCCGCACATAGATACAGCCCCGCGCCCCTGACGGGGCGCTTCGGTGCGGGGCGCTGCATCGCACCCGATCTGCCCGGAACAAGACCCCGCCGCGCCCACCCAGGACAGGAAGACGACACCGGTTCGGCCGAGGCTCAGTCGGCCGAACCGGTGTCTTGTTGCATTCTGCACCACGCGGCACGTGTGTGAGTGATGAACTGGCTGTGTGTTACCGGTCCTTGGAGCGGTAACGGCGCATTTTCGCGCGTGCCCCGCACACCTGCATCGAGCACCAGCGGCCGCGTCCCGCCGGGCTGCGGTCGTAGTACGCCCAGTGGCAGGTGTCGGACTCGCAGGCCTTCAGGCGCGCCCACGTGCCCTCCACCAGGGCGGAGGCGACGGCGACGGCGATCCGGGAGAGCAGGGGGGCCGGGTCTGCGGAGGCCAGGGCCGCGGCGCCGTCGGCCGGGTCGACGGTGACGAGGAGAGGGGCGTCGGCCAGCAGCTCGCCCAGCGGGGTGACCTCGCGGTGCGGGGGGTGGCCGGCGTGGGCCAGGAGTGTGGCACGCAAGGACTCGCGCAGGGCGCGGGCGGGCGGGAGCCCTTCCTCCGTGATGCCGAGGCGCGCCCTGCCGTCCGGCGTGTCGAGCGTGTCGGCGCCCGACTCCAGGTCCAGCGTGTTCACCAGGGCCTCGACCAGGGCCAGGCCGCCCGGCGCGGGCGATCTCTCACTCATTCCCGCAAGTTACCTCCCGAATTCGGTTGCGACGTCACCACCGCTGCGGGAGCATGCGGTGACCGTTACTGGTTACCCGCCTTTAAGGGTAACTCCGGCTTCGAGGAGGAAGTCATGGCTCTCGCCAAGCTCGGTGTCGTCGTCCTGGACTGTCCCGATCCGTCCGCGCTCGCCGGTTTCTACGCCGGGGTGCTGGGCGGCAGCGTCGAGGGGGACGGCGACTGGGTGGACCTGGCGGTGCCCGGCGGGCAGGCGCTGGCGTTCCAGAAGGCGCCCGGTTTCGTGGCGCCGAAGTGGCCCGCGCCCGACGACTCCCAGCAGTTCCATCTGGACCTGATCGTGGCGGACCTGGACGCGGCCGAGAAGGGGGTGCTGGAGCTGGGCGCGAAGCCGCTGGACGCGGCGGACCGGTCGCGCGGCTTCCGTGTGTACGCCGACCCGGCGGGGCACCCGTTCTGTCTCTGCGCCTGCTGAGAGAGGGAGGACTCATGGCATCCGTCGCCCGCTTGCGCAACGTGGTGATCGACTGTCCCGACCCGCACGCGCTGGCCGCCTTCTACGCGGCCGTCGTCGGCGGTGACCTGGTGGCCGAGGAGGACGACTGGGTCGTACTGAGGCTGCCGGACGGGCTGCGGCTGGGCTTTCAGCTGGCGCAGGGGTACACACCGCCCGAGTGGCCGCGGGCCGACCACAACTCCCAGCAGTTCCATCTCGACCTCGACGCGGGGCCGACCTGGGACGACGTCGACGCGGCGGAGAAGAAGGTGCTGGCGCTCGGGGCACGGCTGCTGCGGCGGGAGGAGGACCCCGTGGCGGAGGACTTCAGGGTGTTCGCCGACCCGGCCGGGCATCCGTTCTGCATCTGCCGGATCGACTGACCGTCCGACCGGGCCTCGGCCGGTCAGACGTCCGCGTCGGCCGGCCGGGGCGGGCTCGGCTCTCTGCGGCGCTGGGCCGCCCGTGCGGTGAAGTCGGCGCTGCGTAGCGCCCGCTGGACGTTTCCCCAGGTCAGCAGGGACAGTTCGGTGTCCGACCAGCCACGCCTGAGCAGTTCGGCGATCAGGTGGGGGTAGCGGGAGGTGTCGGCGAGGTCGCGGGGGTGGGCGGCGCCGGAGTCGTAGGTGCCGGACAGGGCGACGCACTCCGGTCCCGCGACGGTACGCACGTGGTCGAGGTGGTCGGCGACGTCCCGGGCGGTCGACCCGGTCTGCTCGGCGATCAGCGGCACCATGCACAGGCCCTTCTGCCCGCCGAGCCGGGCGAGCAGTTCGTCGGAGAGGTTGGCGGGGTGCGGACGTACCGCCGCGGCCGCGGAGCGGGTGCACAGGACCGGCGTCTTGGAGAGGGCCAGCACCCGGGCGAGGGCGGCCTCCGGGGCTCCGGTCAGGTCCGCGAGCACACCGAGGCGGTTCATCTCGCGGATCACCTCCTCGCCGAACCGGGTCAGCCCCTCCTCCCCCGCCCAGGAGGCACCGACGAGGCTGAGCACGCGCACGCCCAGGGAGTGCAGGACACGCAGGATGCCGAGGGAGTCGCCGAGGGCGGCGACGGAGGCCGGTCCGAGCACCACGGCGACCCGGCCGCAGTGGCGGGCGTCGATGACCTGCCCGGCGGTGCGCACCAGCCGCAGACCCTCGGGGTGTCGCTCGACCACCGTGCGGGCCAGGTCCAGCTGCTCCAGCGTGGCGCCCACGGCCCGGTCGGCCCGCTCCCCCTCCGGGACCTGCAGCGACCAGAACAGCGCGCCCACATGGCCCTCGCGCAGCCGGGGCACGTCCGTGTCCACGGCCGTCTCGCCCAGTTCCAGGTCGTACCAGGGGAGCGGCGCGAGCGCCCGGGGCAGTCCGCTGTAGCCGTCCGCGACCGGATACGCGGCCAGCAGGGCGTGGGCCCGTTCCAGGATCTCGGTGCCGGACTCCGTCGGGAACGGGTCGTCCGGGAGGCAGTCGTCCTCGCCGACCTCGGTCGTCGTGGGGATGTCGTCCTGGAGGTCGGCCATGGCGGGCTCCGTACGTCGTCGTGAGCTACGTCGTGAAGGGGCTTAGCCCACCGTCGCACGCCCGCCCGGGAGGGTTCCTGGTGGACGGGGCGTTCGGGGGTACGGCCCCTCGACGCGGGGCCGTGCGGCCCGAACGCCCTCGCTCACCTGGACCCGGGTGATTCAGTCCCCGTCGACGCCGTCCAGCGACTCGATCGTCGCGTTGGACGGCCCCCTCTTTTCCTGGAGGTCGCGGGCCACGTCCTCCGCCGCGCCCAGCACCCGTACCGCGTTCTGCCAGGTCAGCTTGGCCAGGTCGGGGCGGGACCAGCCGCGGTCCAGGAGTTCGGCGATCAGGTTCGGGTAGCCGGAGACGTCGTTCAGGCCGTCGGGGGTGAAGGCCGTGCCGTCGTAGTCGCCGCCGATGCCGAGGTGGTCGATGCCGACGACCTCGCGCATGTGGTCGAGGTGGTCGGCGACCGTGGCGGCCGTGGCGATCGGGCGGGGGTGGGTCTCCTCGAAGGCCCGGTGGACCTTCATCGCCTCCTCGGTGGTGTCGAGATGGTGGAAGCCGTTCGCCCGCATGTTGTCGTCGGCCGCCGCCGTCCAGTCGACCGCCGCCTGGAGCACGAACTTCGGTACGAACGTCACCATCGCCATGCCGCCGTTGGCGGGGAGGCGTTCGAGGACGTCGTCCGGGATGTTGCGGGGGTGGTCGCAGACGGCCCGGGAGGAGGAGTGCGAGAAGATCACCGGGGCGGTGGTCGTGTCCAGGGCCGCGCGCATGGTCGTGGCCGCGACATGGGACAGGTCCACCAGCATGCCCAGGCGGTTCATCTCCCGTACGACCTCGCGGCCGAAGGCGGAGAGGCCGCCGACGTTCGGCTTGTCCGTCGCCGAGTCCGCCCAGTCGTTGTTGTCGTTGTGGGTGAGCGTCAGGTAGCGCACACCCAGCTCGTACAGGCCGCGCAGGGTGCCCAGCGAGTTGTCGATCGAGTGGCCGCCCTCCGCCCCCATGAGGGAGGCGATACGGCCTTCCGCACGGGCCGCCTCCATGTCCGCGGCGGTCAGCGCGGCCCGCAGGTCGGCGGGGTAGCGGGCGATCAGCTGCCGTACGCAGTCGATCTGTTCGAGGGTCGCCGGGACCGCGCCCGGCAGGTCCGAGCGGACGTACACCGACCAGTACTGCGCACCGACCCCGCCCTCGCGCAGCCGCGGGATGTCGGTGTGCAGATGCGCGTTCTGGTGGGTGGCGATGTCCCGGGCGTCGAGGTCGTAGCGGACCTGCTCGCGCAGTGCGTACGGCAGGTCGTTGTGGCCGTCGACGACCGGGAACTCGCGCAGCAGGGACCGGGCTTCGTCGGATGAGGTCATTGCGTATTGCTTCCCGGAGTCCTACTTGCCGAAGCCGAAGCCGTTCGACCCCGACCCCTCGACCTTGGCCCGCAGCCGCTTGCCCTTCTCGGTCGCCTGGTCGTTGAGGTCCTGCTGGAAGTCGCGCATCTTCTGCAGCAGGTCCTCGTCGTGCGCGGCGAGGATACGGGCTGCCAGCAGACCCGCGTTGCGGGCGCCGGCGACGGAGACGGTGGCAACCGGGACACCGGCCGGCATCTGCACGATGGAGAGGAGGGAGTCCATGCCGTCGAGGTACTTCAGCGGGACCGGGACGCCGATGACCGGGAGGGGCGTGACCGAGGCGAGCATGCCCGGGAGGTGGGCCGCTCCCCCGGCACCCGCGATGATCACCTTCAGTCCGCGCTCGGCGGCCTGCTCGCCGTACGTCACCATCTCGCGCGGCATGCGGTGCGCGGAGACGACGTCGACCTCGTACTCGATCTCGAACTCGTCCAGGGCCTTGGCGGCGGCCTCCATCACGGGCCAGTCGGAGTCCGAACCCATGACGATGCCCACCAAAGGAATGGGGCGCGCGTCAGCGCTCGTTGAGGGGTGGTGGTCGGGCGACGGGTGGGCGGGGCTCATTCGGTGATCGTGCCTCTCAGGTAGCCGGCAGCGTGACGTGCGCGCTCGAGAACGTCGTCCAGGTCGTCGCCGTAGGTGTTGACGTGGCCGACCTTGCGGCCGGGCTTCACGTCCTTGCCGTACATGTGGATCTTCAGTTTGGGGTCGCGGGCCATGCAGTGCAGGTACGCGGAGTACATGTCCGGGTAGTCGCCGCCCAGGACGTTGACCATGACCGTCCACTTGGCGCGCGGGCGCGGGTCGCCGAGCGGGAGGTCGAGGACCGCGCGGACGTGGTTGGCGAACTGCGAGGTGATCGCGCCGTCCTGGGTCCAGTGGCCGGAGTTGTGCGGGCGCATCGCCAGTTCGTTGACGAGGATGCGGCCGTCGCGGGTCTGGAAGAGCTCGACGGCGAGGTGGCCGACGACGCCCAGTTCCTTGGCGATCCGCAGGGCCATCTCCTCGGCCTGCAGGGCGAGGGACTCGTCCAGGTCGGGGGCGGGCGCGATGACGGTGTCACAGACGCCGTTGACCTGCTGGGACTCGACCACCGGGTAGGCGACGGCCTGGCCGTGCGGGGAGCGTACGACGTTGGCGGCGAGCTCGCGGACGTAGTCGACCTTCTCCTCGGCGAGGACGGGCACGCCGGCCCGGAAGGGGTCGCTGGCCTCCTCGGCGGTCTCGACGACCCACACGCCCTTGCCGTCGTAGCCGCCGCGCACGGTCTTCAGGACGACGGGGAAGCCGTCGCCCTCGGCCGCGAACCGGACCACGTCCTCCGGGTCGGCCACGATCCGGTGCCGGGGGCACGGGACGCCGATCGCGTCGAGCTTCGCCCGCATCACGCCCTTGTCCTGGGCGTGCACCAGTGCGTCGGGGCCGGGGCGCACGGGGATGCCGTCCGCCTCCAGGGCCCGCAGATGCTCGGTGGGGACATGCTCGTGATCGAAGGTGATCACATCGCAGCCGCGCGCGAACTCACGCAGCGTCTCCAGGTCGCGATAGTCGCCGACGACGACATCGCTCACCACCTGGGCCGCGGAATCCTGAGGGGTGTCACTGAGGAGCTTGAACCTGATGCCCAGCGGGATGCCCGCCTCGTGCGTCATACGCGCGAGCTGACCACCGCCGACCATGCCGACTACCGGGAACGTCACGCCCCTAGGGTATCGGCCGCGCCAGGGTGGCCGGTTTCCACGCCCGCGACCAGGGCTCTTACCGGCCGCTTCGCCGCCTCTTGCCCCGCTTTTCCGGTGCTCTTTCCAAGCCGTTTCCGTCCTGTGTCGCCATCCACAGGCGGGGGACATTCTGGGCCGTTAGCATGGCGGAGTTGGCCTGAACCTACTGACGGGAGCCCGCACGACCATGGAACATCGTTCCTCGGGGCTGCAACGGCTCGTACGCGAGGTCGCCAAGTTCGGCGCCGTCGGCGGTGCCGGGATTCTCGTCAATCTCGGCGTCTTCAACCTGCTCCGGCATGCCACCGGGCTGCAGGTGGTGCGGGCGAGTGTCATAGCGACCGTCGTCGCCATTGTCTTCAACTACCTCGGCTTCCGCTACTGGACGTACCGGGACCGTGACAAGCACGGCCGCACCAAGGAACTCACCCTGTTCCTGCTGTTCAGCGCGGTCGGCCTGGTGATCGAGAACGGTCTGCTGTACGCGGCGACCTACGGCTTCGGCTGGGACAGCCCGCTGCAGAGCAACGTCTTCAAGTTCGTCGGCATCGGCGTGGCGACGCTGTTCCGCTTCTGGTCGTACCGGACCTGGGTTTTCCAGGCGCTGCCGGCGCGTGAGACGGTCGCGGACGCGGAGGCCATCCTGGAGAAGGCCGCCGACACCGAGACGCCCAGACAGCGCGTTCGTTAGTTCCCCGCGCCCGAGGGGCGCGGGGGGCTGTATGTGATGTGCGGCTACGCGCTCAGCGGACCATCGGCCGGTCGTCGTCCGGCTTGTGCGCCGGCGGGGTCCGGGACAGGAACAGACCGAACACCGGCGGCTGGGCCTGGAGCAGTTCCAGACGTCCGCCGTCGGCCTCCGCGAGGTCACGGGCGACGGCCAGCCCGATCCCGGTGGAGTTACGGCCGCTGATGGTCCGCTCGAAGATGCGGTTGCCGAGATCGGCCGGCACCCCGGCCCCCTCGTCCGTCACCTCGACCACGGCCTGGTTGCCGGTGACCCGGGTCCGCAGGGCGACCGTGCCACCGCCGTGCATCAGCGAGTTCTCGATCAGCGCGGCCAGCACCTGCGCGACCGCGCCCGGCGTGCCCACCGCCCGCAGATGCCGCTTGCCGGAGCTGACGATCGCCCGGCCCGAGCTGCGGTAGGCGGGCCGCCACTCGGCGAGCTGCTGCTGGATGACCTCGTCCAGGTCGAAGGAGACGGCGGAGCCGGTGCGCGGGTCGCGGGAGTTCGTCAGCAGCCGTTCCACCACATCCGTCAACCGCTCCACCTGCGTCAACGCCACGTTCGCCTCCTCCTTCACGATGTCCGGGTCGTCGGTGAGGGTGATCTCCTCAAGGCGCATGGACAGCGCGGTCAGCGGCGTACGCAGCTGATGGGAGGCGTCGGCGGCCAGTCGCCGTTCGGCGGTGAGCATCCGTGCGATGCGTTCGGCGGAGGAGTCCAGGACGTCGGCGACCCGGTCCAGCTCCGGGACGCTGTACCGCTTGTGCCGGGGCCGCGGGTCGCCCGAGCCCAGCCGCTCCGCCGTCTCCGCGAGGTCGGTGAGCGGGGAGGCGAGCCGGTTGGCCTGCCGGATGGCCAGCAGGACGGCGGCGATCACGGCGAGCAGGGCGACGGCCCCGATGATCAGCAGCGTACGGCCGACCTCCCGGGTCACCGTGGAGCGCGGCTCCTGGACGGTGACCGTCTCGCCTTCCTCACCGTCGGCCGTGTAGTGGATGACGTCGCCCTCGGGCTTCACCCCGAGCTCGATCGGCGGCTTGCCCGGGATCCGGATGACGGCGTACTGCTCCTTGCCGACCTGGCTGCGCAGTATCTCGGCGGTGACGTCCTCGTCCCCGAGAATCCGGCTGTCGACGATGCTGGCGAGCCGGAGTGCTTCGGAGTCGACGCGCTCCTGGGCGCTGTTGCTGATGGTCCGCGACTCGACGATGACGAGGGACACACCGAAGACGGCGATGACGACGAGTACGACGGCGAGGGTGGACTGGATCAGACGACGACGCACAGCACTCTCCGGGAAACGGCGACTTCAGCGCCCCCAAAGGGGCGCTGGGGGTACCCCCGGCCGAAGGCTGGGGGAGGAACTGCGCGACCAGCCCGTCGCGACGGCCGGTCGCGCAAATCTCATCAGCCACCCACGGCGCGACGCACGTAGCCGACCTAGCTCTTTTCGAAACGGAACCCGACACCACGCACGGTAGCGATGTACCGGGGGTTCGCGGCATCGTCACCGAGCTTCTTCCGCAGCCACGAGATGTGCATGTCGAGCGTCTTGGTCGACGACCACCAGGTCGTGTCCCAGACCTCCCGCATCAACTGGTCCCGTGTGACGACCCGCCCCGCGTCCCGCACCAGCACCCGCAGCAGATCGAACTCCTTCGCGGTGAGCTGGAGTTCCTCGTCGCCCATCCACGCCCGGTGCGACTCGACGTCGATCCGCACACCATGCGTGGCCGGCGGCTGCGCGGGCTCCGCGGCGCCGCGACGGAGCAGCGCCCGCACCCGGGCGAGCAGTTCGGCGAGGCGGAACGGCTTGGTGACGTAGTCGTCGGCACCGGCGTCGAGGCCGACGACGGTGTCCACCTCGTCGGCCCGCGCGGTCAGGATGAGGATCGGCACGGTGTGGCCCTCGGCACGCAGCCGGCGCGCGACCTCCAGGCCGTCCATGCCGGGGAGCCCGAGGTCCAGCACGACCAGGTCGACGCCGCCCTGCATTCCGGCGTCGAGCGCGGTGGGTCCGTCCTCGCGCACCTCGACCTCGTAACCTTCCCGGCGCAGTGCGCGGGCCAGCGGCTCCGAGATGGACGCGTCGTCCTCGGCGAGCAGTACACGGGTCATGAGGTGATGGTAGTCCGCTCACGCGCAGTACAGGAGTGTGATCGGCACCAGGGATTCTTACCTTGGGGCACAGTGGTACGAACCTATGAGCGAAAGGTGCGATTGTAGGAGGGACCTTCGAAACCGGGTGCGAGGTTCCACAGACACCTGTGATCCGTGTCTCAAGTCCTTCCATATCCGGCACTGTCCTGACGTACAGTGATGTGAACGCCTGTAGTACACCCAGTGACCTTTGGTGCGCATCCTGACGCTGAAGGTCTCTTTTGTGTGCGGGCCGGCCTGGGCCGGCCTTGAAAGGAATGACCTCTGGCCGGGCTCCGGACGCGACTCAGCGTCACGGGGCGTGGATCCCGGTGGTCGCCGTCCGCCGCTCCGCGACCCGGGGCGGACTCCCCCTGGGCGTGGGGTGGGCGGTCCGACCCGCCGGTGCCGGCCGCTCCCCCCACGGGCGCGCAAAGCCCCACCTCGCGTCCCGACCAGCAAGGAACGACCATGGCGTCCAGCCTGACGAAGGACTCGGTCCGACCGGGCACCCCCGGTTCCGAGAAGACCTTCTTCGGCCACCCCCGCGGACTGGCCACCCTCTTCATGACCGAGATGTGGGAGCGTTTCTCCTACTACGGCATGAAGGCCCTGCTCCCGCTGTACCTGGTCGCTCCCGGCGGCCTGCACATGAGCGCGGCCACGGCGACGGCGATCTACTCCGTGTACCTGTCGCTGGTGTACCTGCTCGCCCTGCCGGGCGGCTGGTTCGCCGACCGCGTCCTCGGCCCCCGCAAGACGGTCGCCGTCGCGGGCACGATCATCATGATCGGTCACCTGACGCTGGCGCTGCCCAGCTCCGGCACGTTCTTCGCCGGTCTCGGTCTGGTCGCCATAGGTTCAGGCCTGCTGAAGGCCAACATCTCCACGATGGTCGGTCACCTGTACGACGGTCCGGACGACCCGCGCCGTGACGGTGGCTTCACGCTCTTCTACATCGGCATCAACCTGGGTGCGTTCGCCGCGCCGCTGGTCATCGGTACGGTCGGCGAGAACTACAACTGGCACATCGGCTTCGCGCTGGCTGCGGTCGGCATGGCGCTGGGCCTCGCGCAGTTCCTGCTCGGCACGCGTCACCTGAGCTCGCGCTCGGACATCGTCCCCACGCCGCTGTCCGCCGCGGAGAAGAAGGCGACGCTGACGAAGGCCGGCTTCTGGGCCGCCGTCGCCGCGGTCTTCTACATCGTCGTGGGTGTCTCCGGCCACTACACGCTGAACTGGCTGCTGGTCCCGATCACGATCGCGGGTCTGCTGATCCCGGTCATCGTCATCGCCCGTATCAAGCGGGACAAGGACCTGGACCGCGCCGAGCAGTCCAAGATGAGCGCGTACATCTGGTTCTTCGTCGCCGCCGCCGTCTTCTGGATGATCTACGACCAGGGCGGTTCGACCGTCTCCCTGTTCGCCGACGCCTCCGCGAAGAACACGATCTTCGGCTGGAACTTCCCGGTCTCCTGGTACCAGTCCGTCAACCCGGTCATGATCATGGCGTTCGCGCCGGTCTTCGCCTGGGCGTGGCTGGCGATGGCCCGGCGGGGCAAGGAGCCGAGCACGGCCGTGAAGTTCGCCGGTGGTCTGGTGCTGATCGGTGCGTCGTTCTTCCTGTTCCTCGCGCCGCTGTCGATCGCCGACGGTGGTCACAAGGCCGCGGCGATGTGGCTGGTCGGGATCTACTTCGTGCAGACCGTGGGTGAGCTGATGCTGTCTCCGGTGGGCCTGTCGGTCACCACCAAGATGGCTCCCGCCAAGTACGCGTCCCAGATGATGGGTGTGTGGTTCCTGGCGGTCACCGCGGGCGACGCGACGACCGGTCTGCTGTCCATCGCGGGCGTCGACCTGAACAAGACGGGGATCGTGGCGTTCCAGGCGGTGCTGGCGGTGCTCGCCGGTGTGGCCGTGTGGATGTACCGGAAGAAGGTCCGGGAGCTCATGGGCGACGTTCACTGATCGTCTTCCGACAGAGGGCCACCGCATCTTTTGGATGGGGTGGCCCTCGTCGTTCTCCGGCTGACGGTTCGTGGGGGCTGGTCGCGCAGTTCCTCGCGCCCCTAAGGAATTACCTGGTCCTCTTCCGAGGCATGAAGGTGAACACGGCGCCACCCAAGAGGATCGCAGTGCCCGCCACCAGTCCGAGCGCCTTCAGTGCGCCATTGCTGTTGTCGCCCGTCTCCGCCAGGCCACCGCTGCTTCCCGATGTGGTGCTGCCCGATGCCCCGCTCGTCTGCTCCGTCGTGTCCAGCGTCAGGGAGACCGCTGTCTTCGTCGGCGTGCAAGTCGTCGTCGTACCCAGCGCCTTCACCGTCAGGACGCCCGGCGACAGCGTCGACGTACCGCTCGCCCCCGGCTTGTACGTGCCCGTCAGGTCGGGGATCGTTATCGGGTCGCCGGTCTTGATGGCCGAGGAGTTGGTCGGGCCCTCCACATGGACCGTGCCCTTGTCGGCGCCACCCAGGACGACCTCCATCGAGGGCTTCACCGAGTCCGCCGGGATGGGGGCCGGGCTGTCCATCACCGACCCGTTGAACTTCACGGTGAGGTCGAAGCTGCCACCGTCCTTCTTGGCGTTGATCTGCACCGGCGAGGTCGCGCTCTTGGGACCGAGGGGCGTCTTGCAGGAGTAGGGGATCTTGACCTCCTTGCCCGTGAAGTCGCTCTGGCCGCTGCCGGTGCCGTCGGAGGCGGACGCGGAGGCCGACGTGGACGCGGAGGCCGACGCCGAGGCCGAGTCGGAGGGGGACGCCGAGGCCGAGTCGGAGGGGGACGCCGAGGCCGAGGCCGAGGTGCTGTCCGACGGGCTCGCCGAGTCGCTCGACCCGGTTCCGGTCACCTCGATCGTCGCCGCCTTCGGCACCGTCCCCGTCGGCGTGCACACGGTGTCCGTCGAGTACGCGTTGACCGTGTACGCATCCGGCGTGAGCGTCACCTCGCCGGGCGACGTCAGTTTCAGCGTGCCGGTCATGTCGGACAGCACCATGTCGCCGCCCTTAGGGATCGCCGGGTTCTTGCGCGGCCCCTGCATGGCGATGTCGGCGGTCTGGGCGCCGGCCGCCTTGAGCGTGCCGGACGGCTGGACCGTGTTCGCGGGCAGGTCGATGATGTCCGGGTTCTTGGACGCGGCCTGCACGAACTTCCAGGTGATGTCGACGGTGTCGCCGACCTTCGCCGTGGCGGGCGCGGTGATGTCGACCTTGGTGGTCCCGTCGATCGGGTCGGCGACCCCGGCGGGCGGTACGCAGTGGGTGGCGAACGACACCTCGGCCGCCTGGGCGGTCCCGGCGGCCGCGCCGAGCAGGAGGCCCGCCCCGCCGAGGACCAGCGCGGCCGCCGCCGCACCCGCTCCGACCGGTGTCACTCTCCTTCGCATGATCATGTGGGTCCCTTCGTGGTGGGAGTCGTAGGACTCGCCGGGCTGTCGTCGTGCGGTGCGGAGGGCTGGCCGGCCGTCGTACCCGGATCGGTGTCCGGGGTGAACCACGGCAGGGTCGAGGGGGTGGCGGGCTCCGGTTCGGGCGCGCGCAAGCGGGGGATCCGGAGGGTCGGGCGGAGCGGCCGGTGGATTCCCCGGTGGCGGATGCCGCCCGCGCGGGGCGGCCGTACCCGGTCCACCGCGGCCATGCCGATACGGAAGACGGCGGCCGGTACGACCACGCCGAGCAGGATCCAGAACAGGGTCACGCCCCAGGGCCGGCCGACGCCCCAGGGCTGCTCGGCGAGGACCTTGCCGTCGTACCTGAGGGAGACGGAGTAGTCGCCGTGCGCGCCCGCCGAGAGCTCCACGGGGAGCTTGACCTGCGCCTTCTTTCCGGGTGCGAGGGTGCCGTGCCACTGCTGCTCGTCCCACTCCGGGGCGAACACGCCGTGCGCGGTGCCGACTTGGAAGACAGGGTCCTTGAGGGTGTTCGACCCCGCGTTGCCGATGGTGAAGACGAGGGTGCGGGACGGGGGTGCGCCGAACCAGGTGAGCAGACCCGAGGAACCGTCGAGGCTGGTGTCGGTGAGCATGGCGAGGCGGCCGCCGGTGGACTCGGCGGGCAGTGCCTTCACGGGGTGCCCGGCGACCTGGAAGGCGGCGTCCGCGTCGGCCGTCGCGCCGGTCACGGTGGCCACGTGCACCACGCACGGGCAGGGCACCGGCGGTTCGGCGACCGGGAGTTGCTTGCCGAAGTGGCCGTTCGCGTCGGTGGTGACGGCCCGTCCGTCGGCGTTGGCGCAGGAGTTGGTGCCGCCGATCACGCCCCGGGACGGGGTGGCCTGGCCGCAGACCAGCATCATCAGCAGGGTGTGCGGCCGCCAGCCGGTGCCGCTGACGGTGATCGAACTGCCGGTGCCGGCCTGGGCCTTGGAGACCTCGACGGTCGGCCCGCCGGCCGCTGCCGCCAGGGGCGCCGCCAGGAGCAGCGCACACATCGCCGCCAGCACCAGGCACACCTTCGCCCTCACCTCGCCGCTCCCGTCAACTCGACCTCCGTGGAAAGGGGTTCGGCCGCCTTGTCGCCGCGCCGCCTGCGCAGTCGTACGACCGTCACGGCGGCCCCCGCCGTCAGTGCGCCCATGGCGCCCGCCGCCGCGCCCCAGGGCACGAACCGGGCCTGCGCGCTCGCCGTGTCCCGTGCGCCGCCCGCCGCCGTCGCCGTGAGCCGGACGTCGGCCGCGTCCAGGGCGGGGTGACCGGGCCAGGGCTCGCTGAGCCGGGTGCGGGTGCCCGGGGCGAGGCGGACGGGGAGGGTGCGCGGGGCCCGGTCCAGGAGGACTCGGCCGAAGACCCCGTCGGCGTGTACCGCGAGCCTGGGTACGAGGACGGTCGTACCGCGGTTGACCAGCTCGTACGTGATGCGGTCGCCGTGCACGGCGAGGTGTTCGACGGTCAGCGCGGAGAGGGCGGGGCCGTCGGCGCGCAGCCGGATCCGGACGGTGGCGGTGCGGCCGGTGCCGTCCTCGGCGACGAGCGCGCCGGCGTGGTCACCGGGCGCGGCGCCTGCCGGGACGGTCACCGTGAAGGGGATGTCGGCGCGGGTGCGGGCGGGGACGCGCACGCTCCGCTCGGCGAAGGTGACGGGGACGCCCATGCCCGTGCCCGTGCCGGACAGCCGTACCGTGACCGGATGTCCGCCCGGGTTGGTCACCGACACGGTGTCCTGGAGGACCGCGCCCGGAGCGCCCTCGGCGTAGAAGGAGGGGCGGCCGCCGCCCGCGGGCGCGAGGGACCAGCCCTCGGCGGCCACGGCTCGGGGAGCGGCGGCGAGCAGGGTCAGCAAGGACAGCAGGGACAGTCCCAGCACCTGGGCGGCTGACTGGGCGGACGGCATGGGCGGCTCCCGCGGTCGGGCCCGGAGGGTCAGCGGCGTACGGTCTGGTTCCGCCGGGTCAGCCAGAGGACGCCGGCCGCGCCCGCGAGCAGCACGGTGCCGCCGAGGGTGCCGAGGGCGACGAACGAGTCCTCGGGGCCGGTCTTCGGGAGGGTGCCCGCGGAGTCGGCGCTGGTGCTGCTGGACGACGAACTGTCGGACGAGCCGCCGCTCGCGGCCGTCACGTCCAGGGTGAGGGCGGGGCCGGGATTGTTGGTGGGGTTGCAGGTCGTCGTCGTACCGAGCGCCTTGATGGTGAGCGTGCCCGGCGTGAAGGTCACCTTGCCGGTCTTCTTCGGCGTGTAGGTACCGCTCAGGTCATTGATCTTGATGGGGGTGTTGGCGGGGATCGCGGCCTGGTTGGCGGCGCCGGTGACGCTCACGGTCCCGCTGTCGGCGCCGCCGAGCTTGACGGTGGCGCTCGG
Source organism: Streptomyces sp. NPDC101234 (assembly GCF_044767525.1). Classification (NCBI taxonomy): domain Bacteria; kingdom Bacillati; phylum Actinomycetota; class Actinomycetes; order Kitasatosporales; family Streptomycetaceae; genus Streptomyces; species Streptomyces sp. NPDC101234. The sequence continues at coordinate 16,474 of NZ_JBIWOA010000006.1, forward strand.
GCTCATCGCGCCCTTGCCGAGTTCGACGGGGCTGGAGGAGACGCCCTTCTGCCAGGACATCGTGATCTTGTAGCCGCTGCCGCTCTTGACGCCCTTGATGTCGATCGGGGAGACCGCGCTCTTGTTGCCGATCGGCGTCTTGCAGGCGTAGTCGACGTCGACGACGGTGGCGTGCGCCGCGGGGGCAGCGAGCAGCACCGCCGTTCCGGCCAGCGCGGCGGCGGACGCGAGCGCGGCGGTTCGTTTGGGGTACGACACGACGGTCCACCTCGTTCCTGACGGTACATCAGATGGGCCGTCAAGGTACGCCGGGGCACATGAGGAGGGAAGAGAAAGGGCGTGGCGGAAGTGTGAGCGCCCCGTAAGGGGCGCGGGGCTGTATCGATGTGCGGCTACCGCCGCGTGGGCGCGACCAGCCCCACCGGCCCGCGGCCGACGCACAAGCCTGCTTACGCAGGTGCCCCCAACTCGGCCCATACGGTCTTACCGGCCGCCCCCGGCGTCCGTACGACCCCCCAGTCCAGACACAGCCGCTGCACGATGAACATCCCGTGCCCGCCCGGCCGCCCCGCCCGGTGCGGGGTCCGCGGGGCCGGCTGCCCGGTCCCCCGGTCGGACACCTCGACCCTGATCACCTTGCGGTCGCAGGCCAGGAGCAGCTCGTCCGGCCCCTCGGCATGCAGACACGCGTTGGTGACGAGCTCGGAGACCACGAGCAGCACATCCTCGGCGGCGGCCCTGCGGTCGGCGGTCGCGGCCGGCAGCCAGCCCCAGTCGTACAGCGCCTGGCGGGCGAAGTCGCGGGCGAGCGGTACGACCCCGCTCGCGCCGTCGAGACGCACTCTGCGGACCTGACGACCCCCCGACGAGGCGGACGGCGCGTCGGGCACCGTCCCCTCGAACGCCCCCTCGGACGCCCCGGAGGCACCGCTGGACTCCGGGCCGCGGTCGCCCGGCGGGTAAGGCCGGGTGGTGCTCATCAGCGCTTCACCTCACCGTTCACCGTTTCACGAGTCAAAAGTTCGTGTTGCTGCAGTTTCGTACGGACCCGTCGGCATGATCCACTCAAAAGTGGCCCGGTCGGTCACCGCCGGATCCAGAATCTCTCCTGCCCGACCGATCCGCGGGAACACCCCCCGGTTCCGGACGCCGGACCGGGGTTCAGCTCTCGTCGCCGCCGGCCTCGTCGGCCAGGGCCGCCTCGACGGAGTCATGGACGGTGAAGACCGCTTCGGCCCCCGTGATCTCGAACACCCGGGCGACGACGGGCAGCATCCCGGCGAGATGCACCCCGCCTCCGGCGGCCTCGGCGCGCAGCCGGGCGCCGAGCAGCACGTTCAACCCGGTGGAGTCACAGAACTCAAGGCGTGAACAGTCGACGACCAGGCGTGAGAACCCTTTGTCGAGGAGATCGTCGAGCGGCTCGCGCAGCAGATCGGCGGTGTGGTGATCGAGCTCACCCGCCGGAATCACGACGGCGCTGGAGCCCACTTTCCGCACCTCCACCAGCAGCCGGCCCGACTGTGCGCTGCCGACCGTCCCGTGGTCCATTGCCGTCTCTCTCCCGAGGTCGTGACCGCTGTTCGACACCGTCCGGGCCGATGCCCGGCGGCGTCCGTGGATGCCCGCCGAACGCCTTGGCGACGCCCTCGAACATTACGCCTTCTGCACGTACTCCGACACCCGAACAACCGCCCATAAACGGACAAACCCTAATAGAACGGACTTGCGATGGGCTCCGTCGAGCCGGTAGGGCTAGTAGGACACACAACCGACACGGCCGGCTTTGGAGGCGCCGCACACCGCAGTGCACGTATGGCTTCGGCAGCCTGATAGCCGAGAACGATGGAGGACACCATGTCACCCCGGCTCGACGCCCCGCATCCCCGGACCGCGACGTCGACACCCCCACCGGAACAACTGGATGCCATCGAGGGACTCACCGCGGGACTCGGACTCCCCGAGATCCCCCCGTACGACGAGGTCGACGCGGTCGACGCGCGAGCCCTGTCCAAGACCCTCTTCAAGCGGCTGGAGTCGCTGGAGGAAGGCACGCACGACTACTCGTACGTCCGCAACACCCTCGTCGAGCTGAACCTCGCACTGGTCAAGTTCGCCGCCTCCCGCTTCCGCTCCCGCAGCGAGCCGATGGAGGACATCATCCAGGTGGGCACGATCGGCCTGATCAAGGCGATCGACCGCTTCGAGCTGGCCCGCGGTGTCGAGTTCCCCACCTTCGCGATGCCGACGATCATCGGCGAGATCAAGCGGTTCTTCCGCGACACGTCGTGGTCGGTACGCGTCCCGCGTCGCCTGCAGGAGCTCCGCCTCGACCTCGCCAAGGCGGGCGACGAACTGGCACAGAAGCTGGACCGCGCCCCCACGGTCGCGGAGCTCGCGGAACGCCTGGGCCTCTCGAACGACGAGGTGGTCGAGGGCATGGCGGCCTCCAACGCCTACACGGCCTCCTCCCTGGACGCACAGCCGGACGAGGACGAGTCCGAGGGCGCCCTCGCGAACCGCATCGGCTACGAGGACCATGGCCTCGAAGGCATCGAGTACGTCGAGTCCCTGAAGCCGCTGATCGCCGGACTCCCGCCCAGGGACCGCCAGATCCTCTCCCTCCGCTTCGTCGCGGGCATGACCCAGTCGGAGATCGGCGACGAACTGGGCATCTCCCAGATGCATGTGTCCCGTCTGCTGTCCCGCACGCTGGTGCACCTGCGCAAGGCGCTGACCCTGGAGGAGTGAGCCGGGCCGGCGGTCATGCCGCCGGGGCGACGGAGGTGCCCGCGCCCCGGCCCGCCGCGTCTTTGGCCAAAGCTCCGCGCGCGCCCCCAGCCACACCCCAAACTGGCCGGTACGTCAGCAAGGACGCCCGGCGACAAGGGGTGCACGATGGTGCAGGACGACAATTCACCCTCGGACGCACGCCTGACCGAACTCCTGCGCACCCCCAGCGCCACCGCGTACCCCGCGCTCCAGGAACTCCGCACCCGCCACCACCCCGCGGTGCTCGCCTACGCCCGCCTCTGCACGACCGGCGACGCGGCGGCCCGCCGGCTCGCCGCGGAGGCCTTCACCACCGCGGCCCGCGACATAGCGCACGGCGCCGAACCGGTCGTCCCGCTCCGCCACCACCTGCTCCTGCTGACCGCCCGCCTGGCCGCCGACTGGTCGCGCGACGAGCGCTCCGCCACCCTGGACCCCACCCTCCTCCTGGTCCTGAACTCCGCCGGCGGCCCCGACGGCCCGACCCCGCCCCTGCTGCCGGCGTTCCAGTCCCTGCCGTCCCGCGCCCAGGGCCTCATCTGGTACGACGTCGTGGACCGGGAACCCCGCGCCCTGACCGTCGCCCACCTCGGCCTGACCCCCGAGGACGTCCGCCACGGCACGCCGCCCGCCCTGCACTCCCTGGCCCAGGCCTGCCTCCGCACCCGGCTGGCCGCCTCCGACGACCCCCGCTGCGCGGACTTCCGCCGTCTGATCGAGGAGTCGGTACGCCCCGGGAGCCCCCGTCACAGCGCCGACCTGCACGCGCACATGGCGCACTGCCCGCACTGCACGGCGGCGTTCGAGGACCTCACCGCGCTCCGGGACACCCCGCGCGAGGCACTGGCGGAGGGGCTGCTGCCCTGGGCCGGTACCGCGTACGTACGACACGAGGTCCCGACGGCACCGCCCGCCGACCCCCGCCCGCCGCACCGGCGCCGGACCCCGTCCCGCCGTCTCCTCCTGACCTCCACCGCCCTGGGCGCGGCCCTGATACCGCTGCTCCTCTATCTCCTGACCCGCCCGGACGCGCACGGCCGGACCGAGACGGCCGCGACACCACCGCCCCCGAACCCCCAGGTGACCGTGACGGCGACGACGACCGTCTCTCCCGAGCCGACCCCCGTATCGCCCACGCCCACTCCCACGCCCGGCAGGACGTCACACAGCCCGGTGCCGTCCCCGACCCCGTCCCCCGTCCCGAAGCCCCCGGGCACCGCCTACGCCCAGGTCGTGAACGCCGCCACCGCCCGCTGCCTGGACGTCCTCGACGCCGACTTCGGCAACGGCACCGACGTCGTCACGGCCCCCTGCTCCGGCTCCGCCACCCAGCGCTGGCGCGTCGACGAGTCCCGGGGTGTCCTGCAGTCCGCCGAGGACCCCGACTTCTGCCTGGACAGCCGGGGTTCGGTCGACAACGGCGTCGGCATCTGGCAGTGCTCTTCGGTCGACGGCGACCACGGCATCAACCTCCGCTTCACCGTGACCCCCGACGGCGAGATCCGCCCGGCCATCGCCCTCGAAACAGCCCTCACCCCGAACGGCGACGACCAACTTTCCCTGGACCGGGTCGACGACAGCACGGCCCAGCGGTGGCGGGCGGGGGCGGGCTGATCTGCCCACCCCCTTCGGCCACTCAGGGCTTACCGATGTCCACCACCCACACCCCGGTGCCGTCGTAGGCGTCCGGCACGGCCGTCGGGACCTGCCCCTCGGGGGGATCGGCGGAAGCCGCGTACACCGCATGCCCGAAAGACCACTCCAGCCCGGCGGACACAACCTGCTCCACCGCGGCCGCACCGGCGAAGTCCAGAGGAAGGAACTCCAGTCCGGGCAGCGCTCCGACATGGGCAGCCACTCCGGGCCGTTCCAGACCGGCTGCGACAAGGCACAACGCGGGTACGTGCGCGCGCCGAGCCGGGTCGTCGACCTCCACGACGGCCAGCCCGGAGAGCAGTCGGTGCCCCTGGCAGAGAGCGAGTACAGCGGTGTGGTCGAGAAAGATCACCTACGTTCCCCCGATCGCCCATCGGCGATCGCCGCACGCCACTCCTGCGCTCCCCTCACGTCGCCCTCGGTGCCGGCTCTCAATGGGCCGCCGTACGAGCGGAGCTCCTCGCCGCCGAAGCGTGCAAGGTGATGACCTCTCGGGACATCGCCAGGCTGCACACCCTCTGGCCGGACAGCCGGAATGTCGCCCAAGTCGAGTTCCGGTTCCGTCCCAGCGGACCGACAAGCGTTCTGGCCGCCCTGCTCGAATCCGACCGCAATCTGGACGAGGTTGCTCAGGTTCTGGCCCTGGTCCCACCCGACGACGAGGCTGCGCTCAAAAACCTGTACGCCTCGGCCGGAGCGCGGGAAGGAACGCGACCTGGCCCGATCCGCACTCGCTGCGTGGCGGAAGAGCCAGGGCTGACCCGCGATCCGGTCACGTCACCCGCACACCCCTCCGCCACACCCCGCTGACCAGTGGCACCCCCGGCCGGTAGGCCAGGTGGACGTGGCTCGGGGCGTCGAGAAGGATCAGGTCGGCGTACGCGCCGGGGCTGAGGCGACCGATGTCGTGCCTCCTCAGTGCCGCCGCGCCGCCCGCCGTCGCCGACCACACCGCCTCGTCCGGGGTCATGCGCATGTCCCGTACCGCCAGCGCGACGCAGAAGGGGACGGAGGACGTGAAGGACGAGCCGGGGTTGCAGTCCGTGGAGAGGGCGACGGTCACGCCCGCGTCGAGGAGGCGGCGGGCGTCCGGCCACTCGGCCCGGGTGGAGAACTCGGCGCCCGGGAGGAGGGTGGCGACCGTGTCGCCGCTCGCCAGCGCGTCGACGTCGGCGTCCGTCAGGTGGGTGCAGTGGTCGGCGCTCGCCGCGTCCAGTTCGACGGCGAGCTGGACTCCGGGGCCGTAGGAGAGCTGGTTGGCGTGGATGCGCGGGGTGAGGCCCTTCGCCCGGCCCGCCGTGAGGATCGCGCGGGCCTGGTCGCCGTCGAAGGCGCCCTTCTCGCAGAACACGTCGATCCAGCGGGCGTGGGGGGCGCAGGCGTCCAGCATCTCGCCGGTGACCAGGGCCACGTACGCGGCCGGGTCGTCGGCGTAGTCCGGGGAGACGATGTGGGCGCCCAGGTAGGTGACCTCGTCGGTGTGGGCGGCGGCGATGCGCAGAGCGCGGGCCTCGTCCTCGACCGTCAGGCCGTAGCCCGACTTGGTCTCGAAGGTCGTGGTGCCCTGGTGGAGCGCCTCGGTGAGGTAACGGGTGAGGTTCCGCTCCAGCTCCTCGTCCGTCGCGGCGCGGGTGGCCGCGACGGTCGTCCGGATGCCGCCGGCCGTGTAGGAGCGGCCGGACATGCGGGCGTTGAACTCCTGGGTGCGGTCGCCCGCGAAGACCAGGTGGGAGTGGGAGTCCACGAAGCCGGGCAGCACCGCCCGGCCGCCCGCGTCGACCCGGTTGTCAGTGGCGGGTGCTTTGCTGGATTCACCGGTCCACGCGACGCGGTCGCCGTCGATGACGACGGCCGCGTCCTGGATCAGACCGAGAGGGGAGTTGTCACCGAGGGAGGGGTCGTTGGTGACCAGCGTGGCGATGTTGGTGATGACGGTGCTGCTGCTCATGGTGTCCTCGTGGGTGAACGTCAGGCTCGGAGGGCTTCGATCGCGTCCGCCAGCGCAGACGGCACGTCCGGTACGAGGGTGTGCGCGCCGTCGCGTACGACATGACGGCCCGCGACGACCGTGTGCCGTACGTCCGCCGCGGTCGCGGCGAATACGGCCGACTCGGCGCCGAGTCGCGGCAGTGGCCCCGCCGTTCTGACCGAGTCGAGCGCGATCGTCGTCAGGTCGGCGAGCATCCCGGGCTCGATGATGCCCGCGTCGTCCCAGCCGAGGGCGGCGTGACCGTCGGCGGAGGCGGCGCGCAGCAGGGCGGCGGCCGTCCAGTGGCCCCGGGCACGGGTGCGCAGCCGCTCGTTCAGCTCCATCGCGCGCGCCTCTTCGAGCAGGTCGATGACGGCGTGGCTGTCGGAGCCGAGGGAGAGCGGGGAGCCCGCGCGCTGGAGGGCGACGGCCGGTCCGATGCCGTCGGCCAGGTCGCGCTCGGTCGTCGGGCACATGCAGGTGCCGGTGCCGCTGTCACCGAGCAGCGCGATGTCCTCGTCGGTGAGGTGGGTGTTGTGGACGCCGGTGGTGCGCGGGCCGAGGACGCCGTGGTCGGCGAGCAGCCGGGTGGGCGTGCAGCCGTGGGCGGCCAGGCAGGCGTCGTTCTCCGCCGTCTGCTCGGACAGGTGGACGTGCAGCGGGGCCCGGCGCTCCTGCGCCCATTGCGCCACGGTCGCCAACTGCCTGGCGGGCACGGCCCGTACGGAGTGGATCGCCGCTCCGATCCGTGCGTGATCCCGTTCCTTGAGAACTGAACAGCGTTCGGCCCAGGCCTCCGCACTGCCGTCGGAGAAGCGCTGCTGGTGGGCGTTGGGCGGCTCGCCGAAGCCGGAGGAGAGGTAGGCGGTGTCGAGGAGGGTGATCCGGATCCCGGCCTCGGCGGCGGCCGCGATCAGTGCCTCGCCCATGGCGTTCGGGTCGGCGTACGGGGTGCCTCCGGGGGCGTGGTGGACGTAGTGGAACTCACCGACGCAGGTGACGCCCGCCAGCGCCATCTCGGCGTACACCGCGCGGGCGAGCGCGAGGTAGGTGTCCGGGGTGAGCCGGTCGGCGAAGGAGTACATCAGCTCGCGCCAGGTCCAGAAGGTCCCGGAGCCCACCTGGACGGTGCCGCGCAGGGCGCGGTGGAAGGCGTGCGAGTGGGCGTTGGCCAGGCCGGGGAGGGTGAGACCGCTCAGGATCTCGGCGCCCGGCGGCGGGGTGGGGGTCTCCGTGCGGACGGCGGTGATCCGGCCGTTCGCCACATCGACGGCGACGCCCGGCTCGACGTACGTGTCCAGCCAGGCGTACTCCATCCAGTACGTCGTCCGTGTCGTCACTCGCAGGCCAGCCCTTCCAGTACGTCGGCGAGCGCGCCCACCCCGGCCAGGCAGTCGTCCTCGGCCGCGAACTCGGCCGGGGAGTGCGAGACGCCCGTGGGGTTGCGCACGAACAGCATGGCGGTCGGGATGCTCCCGGAGAGGATCCCGGCGTCGTGTCCCGCACCGGTACCCAGGACGGGCACGGTGAGCCCGGTGTCCCGGCCGAGGATGCGGCCCAGCTCGTCCCGCAGGGCGTGGTCGAACTCGACGACCGGGGTGAAGGACTCCCGGACGACGTCGAGGTCGATGCCGTGCGCCTCCGCGTACTCCCGGGCCGCCTTCTCGATACCGCCGACGACGGTGTCGAGGGTGGCCTGGTCGGCGGCGCGGGAGTCGAGCCAGCCGCGCACCAGGGAGGGGATGGCGTTGACGCCGTTCGGCTCGACGGCGATCTTGCCGAAGGTGGCGACGGCACCGGCGAGTTCGGCCTCGCGGCGGGCGGCGAGCACGGTCTCGGCGTACGACAGCATGGGGTCGCGCCGGTCGGCGATCCTGGTGGTGCCGGCGTGGTTGGCCTCGCCCCGGAAGTCGAACCGCCAGCGCCCGTGCGGCCAGATGGCACTGGCGATGCCGACCCGGTCGCCGGACAGGTCCAGCGACCGCCCCTGCTCGACATGCAGCTCGACGAAGGCGCCGATGCGGGCGAGCCGCTCGGGGTCGGCGCCGATGGCGTCGGGGTCGTACCCGGCGGCCTCCATGGCCCGCGGAAGGCTGACCCCGTCACCGTCGGTCAGCCGGTGCGCCTGCTCGACGGTCAGGTGCCCGGCTGTCAGGCGCGACCCGACACAGGCGAGCCCGAACCGGGCGCCCTCCTCGTCGCCGAAGTTGGCGATGGCGAGGGGCCTGGTGAACTCCGCCCCCCTCGCGCGGAGTTCATCGAGCGCGGCGAAGGAGGACACGACACCGAGAGGCCCGTCGAAGGCACCGCCGTCCGGCACGGAGTCCAGATGCGACCCGGTGACGACGGCGTCCCCGGCGTCCGGATCGCCGAGCCAGGCCCACTGGTTGCCGTTCCGGTCGACCTCGTGGACGAGCCCGCGCGCCTCGGCCTGCTCCTTGAACCAGGCCCGGCAGTCGGCATCGGCCCCGGTCCAGGCGAACCGCCGGTAGCCGTGGGAATCGGGGTGGCGGCCGATGGGAGCCAGTTCGCGCCACATCTCCTGGAAGGAGGAACCGCCGGCGGGCTGCGGGCGATCACCCCGCCCGGCCTGCCGCCCGTCACCCCGGGCCGGCTGCCCCTCGTCGCCCCGTACAGGCTGTGGGCGGTCGTTCCGCAGGGCGATGGGGGTCCCCCCGCTCGATCGAAGTTGAGAGTGGGGGCGGGTGGGCACAGCCGCACCCGCACCCGCACCCGCACCCGCACCCGCACCCGCACCCGGCGACGAGAGCTCCGCCCCCACCGAAGAGTCCCCGCCCTTCGTCACGCCGACTCGCCTTCCCGCATGGGCACCCGCACGCCCCGCTCGTCCGCGACCGTCTCCGCGATGTCGTAGCCGGCGTCCACGTGCCGGATGACGCCCATGCCGGGGTCGTTGGTGAGGACCCGGCGGATCTTCTCGCCGGCCAGCTTCGTGCCGTCGGCGACCGTGACCTGGCCGGCGTGGATGGAGCGGCCCATGCCGACCCCGCCGCCGTGGTGGATGGAGACCCAGGACGCCCCCGAGGCCACGTTGACCATCGCGTTCAGCAGTGGCCAGTCGGCGATCGCGTCGGAGCCGTCGAGCATGGCCTCGGTCTCCCGGTACGGGGAGGCCACCGAGCCGCAGTCGAGGTGGTCACGGCCGATCGCCAGCGGCGCCGCCAGCTCACCGCTGGCCACCATGTCGTTGAACCGCTCGCCGGCCTTGTCCCGCTCGCCGTAGCCGAGCCAGCAGATACGCGCCGGCAGCCCCTGGAAGTGGACCCGCTCACCGGCCAGCTTGATCCAGCGGGCGAGGGACTCGTTCTCCGGGAACAGGTCGAGGATCGCCTTGTCCGTCTTGGCGATGTCGGCCGGGTCGCCGGACAGGGCGGCCCAGCGGAAGGGGCCCTTGCCCTCGCAGAACAGGGGGCGGATGTAGGCGGGGACGAAGCCGGGGAACGCGAACGCCCGCTCGTAGCCCGCCAGCTGGGCCTCGCCGCGGATCGAGTTGCCGTAGTCGAAGACCTCGGCGCCCGCGTCCATGAAGCCGACCATGGCCTCGACGTGCTTCGCCATCGACTCACGCGCCCGGGTGGTGAACCCGGCCGGGTCCTTGGCCGCGGCGTCCGCCATGTCCTCGAAGGCCACGCCCACCGGCAGGTAGGACAGCGGGTCGTGGGCGGAGGTCTGGTCCGTGACGATGTCGATCGGGGCGGACTCGGCGAGCATGCGGGGCAACAGCTCCGCCGCGTTGCCCAGCAGACCGATGGAGAGCGGACGGCGGGCGTCACGCGCCTCGACGGCCAGCTGCAGCGCGTGCTCCAGCGAGTCGGCCTTCACGTCCAGGTAGCGGTGCTCGATACGGCGCTCGATCGCACGGGGGTCGCAGTCGATGCAGATCGCGACGCCGTCGTTCATGGTGACCGCGAGAGGCTGGGCGCCGCCCATGCCGCCGAGGCCGGCGGTGAGGGTGATCGTGCCGGCCAGGGTGCCGTTGAACTTCTTCGCGGCGACCGCGGCGAACGTCTCGTAGGTGCCCTGGAGGATGCCCTGGGTGCCGATGTAGATCCAGGAGCCGGCGGTCATCTGGCCGTACATGGTCAGGCCGAGGGTCTCCAGGCGGCGGAACTCCTCCCAGTTGGCCCAGTCGCCGACGAGGTTGGAGTTGGCGATGAGGACGCGCGGGGCCCACTCGTGGGTCTGCATCACGCCGACCGGGCGGCCGGACTGGACCAGCATGGTCTCGTCCTGCTTGAGGGTGCGCAGCGTGCGGACCATCGCGTCGAAGGAGCGCCAGTCGCGGGCGGCCTTGCCGGTGCCGCCGTAGACGACGAGCTTGTCGGGGTGCTCGGCGACCTCGGGGTCGAGGTTGTTCTGCAGCATCCGCAGGGCGGCTTCCTGCTGCCATCCCAGGGCGCTCAGTTCCGTACCGCGCGGCGCTCGTACGGGGCGGGGTCCTGACATGGTCTGCCTCCTCGGATGTTCTTGCGGTTATTCACATCCTGACCCCCTGAATAGAACTAGTCAATACATCGGTCGGCCAGCATGGGCGCCCCCCGGATGTTTGGCTGGACTTATGGGCCTTAAAGGTGTGGACGACGACATGTCGGGGGACGTCGTGGACAGTGACAGGGACGGCGACAGGGACGGGTGCGGGGACGACGTCGAGCGGGTCGTGCGGCGGGACGCCGCCGTGCGGGCGGCGGTGGAGCAGGGGCTGCTGGGGCCGGACGCGCCGATCGTGGGCCTGCTGGACGTGGCCGGCATCCGCGCCTCGGCGGCGGCGCTCCGCCGGGCGTTCGCGGCGGTGGCGGCGCCGGGGCAGGAGATCCTGCACGCCTTCGCGGTGAAGGCGAACCCGCTGGTGCCGGTGGTGCGGCTGCTGGCCGGGGAGGGGATCGGCGCCGAGGTGGCGAGCGCGGGCGAGCTGGCGCTGGCACGGGCGGCCGGGGTACCGGTGACGCGGACGGTGTTCGACGCGCCCGCGAAGACGGCGACGGAGCTGCGCGAGGCGCTGGCGCTGGGCGTCGCCCTGAACGCGGACAGCCCGCAGGAGCTGGGCCGCATCGACGCCCTGGTGCGGGACGGCGGTCCCGGCCGCTCGCCGCTCGGCATCCGGGTGAACCCGCAGCTCGGCGCCGGGTCGATCGGGGCCACCTCCACCGCGACGGCGACCTCGAAGTTCGGGGTGGGGCTGCGGGACGAGGGGGCGCGGGAGTGGGTCGTGCAGGCGTTCACGGAGCGGCCGTGGCTGACGCGGCTGCACGCGCACATCGGGTCGCAGGGCATCCCGCTGTCGCTGCTGGCGCGGGGCGTGGCGGAGACGTACGCGCTGGCCGAGGAGGTCAACGCGCGGATCGGGCGGCGGCAGGTCGACACTCTCGACATCGGCGGCGGGCTTTCGGTCAACTTCGGGTCGGAGCGGACGGAGCCGACGTACGCGCAGTACGCGCGGCTGCTGGCGGAGGCCGTGCCGGGGCTGTTCGACGGGCGGTACGGGCTGGTGACGGAGTTCGGGCGGTCGCTGCTGGCCCGGCACGGCACGGTGGTGGCCCGGGTGGAGTACGCGAAGAGTTCCGGCGGGCGGCGGATCGCGGTGACGCACGCGGGCGTGCAGGTGGCGCCGCGGACGGTGTACGTGCCGGAGGCGTGGCCGGTGCGGATCGCCGCGTACGACGCGAAGGGGCGGCCGAAGGAGGGGGCGGCGGTGGTGCAGGACGTGGCGGGGCCGGCCTGTTTCTCGGGCGATCTGCTCGCCGAGGGGCGTGCGCTGCCACCGCTGGAGCAGGGGGACCTCGCGGCCGCACTGGACACCGGCGCGTACTACTTCGGCAGTCACTACTCCTACAACTCCCTTGCCCGGCCCGGGGTTTACGGCTTCGCACCGGACGGCGACGGAGGCGTGGCGTTCGCCGTCGCACGGGAGCCGCAGACGGTCGCGGAGATCGTGGCCGAATCCGGCGGGGCGCGCGCCGACGCGCTCACCACCCTGCATGCATCCACGAGCCGTTGAGACACCCGTGACAGAGGGATCAACTGGTGCGAAAAGCAGCCCAGTTGACCAACACTAGCCTGCCGAAGGCACGTTCCACCGGAAAATGCCAAACGACTCTCCCCTCCCCGCACACGTTGCGTAGTGTCTGCGTCACTCAACCGGAGTCCCAGGCGGCGGGAGGGGAGCCACGGTGCCCGGAATCGACGAGTGTTTGCTGGAAGCGATGCGCCTGCCCGGTGCCAGGGGCGCCGCGTTGGTGGACTGGACGAGCGGGCTGGCCCTGGGCACGGTCGGGGAGGCGCCCGGCGGTGACCACGAGACCACCGCGGCGGAGGCCGCCGAGCTGGCCCGGCTGGCCGCCGAGCACGGGGCCTTCAGCACGGGGGACGACATCGATGTGAGTCCTCCGGTGGAGGACCTGATCGTCAGCAACCGGGACAGCTACCACCTGCTGCGGTTCGTGGTCACGTCCTTCGACGCCACGGTGTTCCTGCATCTGTGGCTGGCTCGCGAGGACGGCAATCTCGCCCTCGCCCGGATCCGGCTCGGCGACATGGCCGAGCGGCTGGTGCTGGGATGACCGTGGTCGAAACGCCTCCGCCGTTGCCGGTCCGGGACCGGGCGGCCCTGCGCGACCGGACGGCCGGCGCGCTCTCGCCGATGCTGATACGCCTCGCCGCGGAGCGGGCCACCGGAGTCCTGGTCCGCGAGTACGGCAGCCTGCATCTGGCCGAGGGCCGCGTGGTGCACGCCGAGAGCCCGCTCGCCCCCGGCCTCGACGTGCTCCTCACGGCCCACGGCACGCTCGACGCGGCGGCCTGGCCGTGGACCGACGACATACCGGCCGCCGCCCACCGGCTGCTCGCCGCCGGTCTGCTGCCCAGAGGCGCCCTGGAACTGTGCGGGCTGAACGCGCTCTACGACGCCGCGTACTTCGCGCTGTCGCCCAGCAGTACACCGGGCCGCTTCCGCTACGGCGACCCGCCCACCCCCGCTCCGCTGCACTCCGTCCCCGTCGCCGCCATGGAACGCGAGACCCTGCGCCGCCGTGAGCTGCTGGACCGGCTCTGGCCCGATCCGGCGACGGACGGCGCCCCGCTGATCCGCGCCGACCCCCTCGCACCGCCGCCGCTCACGCCCCGGCAGCGGGCGGTCCTGGACCGGGTGGACGGTGTCCGCACGGCCCCGGAGATCGCCCGGGAACTGGGCCGGCCGGCCTTCCACACGCTGGTGGACGTCCGGCGGCTGGCGGCGGCCGGGCTTCTCGCCCCGGCGAGCACCGTGGCCGCCCCGCCCGTGCTCCCCCAGGTCACCGACCCCGACATCGCGCTGCTGAAGAGGCTCAGGGATGCGCTGGAGGCCCTTTGAACGGCACCGCCCCGCCGAGAGGAGACAGCTGATGGCGGCAGAACCCGGCAGCTCCGACAGAGAGGCCGTCCTCGACGAGCTGCGCCGGTTACGCAGCCGGATGCCCCAGCTCACCGGTGCCCTCGCGGCCGGCGTGGACGGCCTCGTCATCGCCCATGACCTCCCCGGGGTCGACCCGGAGGGCCTGGCCGCGCTCACCGCGGCCGAGCTCGGCGTAGCCGTCCGGGTCTCGGACGCCACCGGGAAGGGCGAGCTCAGGGAGCTGCTGGTGCGCGGCGAGGACGGCTATGTCGCCACCTACGCCGCGGGCCGCAGCGCGGTGCTCACCCTGCTCACCGAGGACCGGGTGAACGTCGGCCGGCTGCACCTGGAGGGCCGTAGGGCGGCCGTCCGGATCGGGGAGCTGGTCGACAAGGCCGAGGCCGCCGCCCGGGCCCTGCGGCCCGCCCGCGCCGCCGCCACCCCACGAACCAGAACCACGCGCACGCCACGCACCAGCACCACCACCGACGCGCGCACCGCAACCGACAGTTGAAAACGGAAGTCCGAGAGGAAAGACCACCATGGCCAACACCGAAACCGCGCTGAAAGAGTGCCTCACCTCCATCGAGGGAGCCACCGGCGTGGCGCTCGTCGACTACACCAGCGGCATGGCGCTGGGCACGATGGGGGGCAGCAAGACCTTCGACCTGAACGTGGCCGCCGCCGGCAACACCGACGTGATCCGCGCCAAGATGCGCACCATGGAGCACCTCGGCCTCAAGGGCGAGATCGAGGACATCCTGATCACGCTCTCCGCCCAGTACCACCTGATCCGGCTGCTCAAGGGCCGGGGCGGCAACGGCCTCTTCCTCTACCTGGTGCTCGACCAGTCCCGCGCCAACCTGGCGATGGCCCGGCACCAGCTGAAGAAGATCGAGGAGGAGCTGGAGGTCTGACCGGACCTCGGACCAGGCCTCGGACCAGGCCTCAGACCAGTGCCGCGGTGCGGCGGCGGGCTCCGCCCGGGGCCGCGTCGCCCGCCGCGACGCCGGTGCCGCGGTACGCCTTGACGGTCTTGCCGGCCGGGCCGCCGCCGCGCCCGTCGAGCCAGTCGACGCGCAGCCACATCAGCTGCTCCCCGGCCCGCTCCCGGCGGCCCAGCCAGGCCGCCTTCAGCCGCAGCCCGGTTCCGGTCCCGGCGAGCAGCATGCCGCCGGCCGCGGGCACCGCGAAGGAGCTGCCGAGCGCGGCGGCGAAGGCCAGCAGCAGCCACCAGCGGTGGCCCCGGCGCCAGTTCCGCACGGTCACCGCCCGGTCCTGGAGGACGTCGTGCTTGCCGGCCCGGGCGGCACCGCGCAGCAGCGCGGTGTACCGCTTGCGACGGGTGAGCGCCACGACGGCGGCGCCGATGACGAACAGCGCGGCGCCGGCCAGGACGCCGATCCGCCGCCCGGTGATCCCCGGGGGCAGCACCCCGACGCCCGCCGCGAACACCCCGGCCCACCACAGGGGTGCGGCCCCGGCCCGTACGACGACGGCCACCCGGGCCAGCCCCTGCACCCCACGCCCTTCCCCTGCCCCACGCGCCATGTCCGCAGCCTCCTCGCCGGTCTCGCCCCAGTCCGTAGGGCGGGACGGTAACCAGCGAACGTGAGACGAGCCTTAAAGCCGCCTACTCGACGAAAAGACCCCGCACCGCCGCCCGTGCGTCGAACTCCTCCAGGCGGGCCTGCGCGTCCGGCAGGTCGTCGCACATCGCTTCCAGGAGCACCCGGCCCAGCAGCATCGGCGCGCAGGCCGTGTCGAAGGCCAGTCCGGTGCCGACGGCGGCCGGCAGCAGCAGGTCGGAGACCTTGGCCACGGGCGCGAACGCGGAGTCGGCGACGGTCACGACGGTCAGCCCGGCCTCCTTGGCATAGCCGAGGGTGTCCACGACCTCGCGGGGGTGCCGGGGCAGCGCGAAGCAGAGCAGCGCGGAGGCGCCGGCGAGGACGGCCGCGTCGATCCGGTCGTGGATCATCGTGCCGCCCTCGTTGAGCAGCCGGACGTCCGGGTGGACCTTGGCCGCGAAGTAGGCGAAGCCGTACGCCTGGGAGGCGGCGGCGCGCAGCCCGAGCACCGGCAGCGGCCGGGAGGCGGCCAGCAGCCGCCCCGCCTGCTGCACCGGGCGGGGGTCGGCGAGCACCTCGGCGAGGTGCCGGAGGTTCTCGATCTCGGCCTCGACGGCCTGCTGGTACTCGTTGTACGACCCGGAGCCGGGCGCCTGCTCCGGGGGCACGACCTCGCGCAGGTGCTTGCGCAGCGCCGGGTAGCCGTCGAAGCCGAGGGCGACCGCGAACCGGGTGACGGAGGGCTGGCTGACCCCGGCCAGTTCGGCCAGCTCCACGCTGGACAGGAACGGCACGTCGGCGGCGCGCCGCACCATGCTGTGCGCGATGCGCCGCTGGGTCGGCGTGAGCCGGTGTCCCTCGAAGAGCGCCTGCAAGCGAGTCGCAGGGCTGTCGGTCACGCTCATGACGTGCTCCCCCTCCAGATGTCCGTGAACCGGTCGAGCAGTTCGGCCGCCGCCATGACGTCGTCCGTGAGCGGCCGGTCGGCCGGGTCCGCCTCCAGCACCGCCTCGGCGAGCTCCAGCGCCCTGCCCGCCCCGAGCCCGGGTTCGGGCCTCAGTTCGCGCTGGCGCAGCGCCCGTACGGCGGCGACGAGTTCGCAGCCGACCACCAGACGGTACGCACGGCAGGCGCGCAGCGTTTGACGGGCGGCGAGCGAGGCGAAACTGGCCTGCTCCTCGACGCCTCGGGAGAGTACAGCGTGCCCCAGGGAGGCGGGCGCGGAGAAGGCGCGCAGATCGCCGAGGGCGGCTCCGGCGGCGTACTCCAGGATCATCACGCCGGAGGAGGCGGGCTCCTGGTCGGCGAGGAAGGGGCGCAGCCGCGTGTAGGCGGGCTCGTTGAGGGTGGACAGACGGGATGTGGACAGCCGCGCGACCTGGGTGACGGCGAGTCTGAAGTGGTCCAGGGCGAGGGCGAGTTGGGCCTGGTAGAAGCCGCCATGGTGGTAGGCGGCGAGGTCCTCGGGCGAGATGAGGGGGTTCTCGGCGGCCGCGTTGATCTCGATCGCCAGCACGCCTTCCAGGGCGTCGGCCGCGTCATGGGCCGGGCCGTGGATCTGGGGCAGGCAGCGGAAACCGTACGGGTCCTGGATCCGGCCCAGCGGCGGGGTCGGCCGGTCCGCGGCGCCGATCAGCTCCCGCATCCGGCGGGCGACCTCGACGCTCCCCCGGTGCGGGCGGGCCGCGTGCACGGGAGCGGCGTAGGCCTCGTGGGAGCCGTCGACGGCGAGCAGCGAGAGCGCGGCGACGACCTGGGTGGCCTCGATCAGGCCGCGCAACTCGTGCAGGGCGAGCGCGGACTGGCCGAGGGTGAGGGCGTTGCTGCTGATCAGGGCGAGGGCGTCGTTGTTGTCCAGGGGCTGGGATTCCGGTGCGCCGGCGCCCCGCCAGGGGTGCTCCCCCGCCAGCGCCAGCCCCACCTGGGCCAGCGCGGCGATGTCCCCGGTGCCGACCGAGCCGAACTCGTTGACGACCGGATACGCGCCCGACTCCAGCGCCTCGCACAGGGCCGTGACGACACTGGGCCTGAGCCCCGCGCCGCCCGCCAGCAGCTGGTTCGCGCGCACCGCGAGCATCGCCCGCACCTGCCGGGCGGGCAGCTCCTCGCCGATCGCGCCGGCGTGACTGCGCAGCAGCCGCAGCCCGTGTCCGGCGGCGGCCTCGGTGGGCACGTCCTCGTTGCGGTTGGCGCCGACGCCGGTGGAACGGCCGTAGACGCGGCCGGTCGCCGCGATCTGCCGGGCGGCGTTCCAGGACTCCTCCGCGCGGCGCATCGCGTCCGTGCCGGGGACCGGCCGTGCGGTGCCGTCGGCGAGGCGGACGACGTCCTCAACGCCCGTTCCGATGCCGTCGAGGACCACCAGGCCGGAATGTGTAGCTCCGGGAGCGTCCACGATACGAGACGACATCACGCCCATACTCCCATCAATTCGGACACTTGATCTTGCCTACCGGTCATCCGTTACCTCGGATTAACGTCAGACCGTTGACAAGCTATTCACACACCAAGAACTCTGCATGACGTTATACAGCCGGGCAAGGGACATCTCATGATCCAGTTCGACACGGTCCACAAGCGCTTCCCCAACGGCACGACAGCAGTCCACGATCTCTCCCTGGAGATGCCGGAGGGCGGGGTCACCGTCCTGGTCGGCTCCTCCGGATGCGGCAAGACCACCACCCTGCGGATGATCAACCGGATGATCGAGCCGACCTCCGGCACGATCAGGGTGAACGGCAAGGACGTCACCGAGCAGGACGCCGCCGAACTGCGCCGCTCCATCGGCTACGTCATCCAGCAGGCCGGCCTCTTCCCGCACCGCACGGTCCTCGACAACATCGCCACCGTCCCGCTGTTGCTCGGCTGGAACCGGAAGAAGGCCCGCGCCCGCGCCGCCGAACTCCTGGAGACCGTCGGCCTCGCCGCCGACGCCGGCAAGCGCTACCCGCACCAGCTCTCCGGCGGCCAGCAGCAGCGCGTCGGCGTGGCCCGCGCACTGGCCGCCGACCCGCCCGTGCTGCTGATGGACGAGCCGTTCGGCGCGGTCGACCCGGTGGTCCGGGCCCAGCTCCAGGACGAACTGCTCCGGCTCCAGAAGGAGTTGAGCAAGACCATCGTCTTCGTCACGCACGACATCGACGAGGCGGTCCGGCTCGGCGACCGGATCGCCGTCTTCCGCACCGGCGGGTACCTGGTCCAGTGCGCGCCGCCCGCCGAACTCCTGGCCCGCCCGGCCGACGACTTCGTGGCCGACTTCCTCGGCGCCGAGCGCGGCCTGAAGCTGCTCTCGCTGAAGACCCTCGCCGAGGTCCCGCAGGGCCCGGCCCCCGAGGGCGACGCCTGGACCCTGGTCCTCGACGCCGAACGCAGGCCGCTGCACTGGGCCTCGAAGGACGCCGAACTCCCCGTACGGCCGCTGGCCGACGGCGACTCGCTGCTCTCGGCCCTCAACGAGTCGATCGCCTCCCCCACCGGCCTGATAGCCCGGGTCGACGCGACCGGCGCCCTCACCGGCGTCTCGTCCCGCGACGACATCCACGCCCACGCCGGCCAGGCGCACTCCGAGGCCCGGGTGGTGGCCGCATGACCATCGACTGGTCCTGGATAGGCGACCACACCGACGACCTCACCAGCCTCACCCTCTCCCACCTCCAGGCCGCGATGACCGCCGTCTTCCTCGGTCTGCTGATCTCGCTGCCGCTCGCGGTGCTCGCCCACCGGGTCCGCCCGCTGCGCGGCTTCCTGCTCGGCCTCTCGAACGTGCTCTTCACGATCCCCTCGATCGCGATCTTCGTGCTGCTGCTCCCGGTCAGCGGCCTGACCCGGACCACCACCGTCATCGGCCTGACCGTCTACACCCTGGTCGTGCTGCTCCGGAACACCGTCGAGGGCCTGGACTCGGTCCCGGCGAAGACCAAGGAGGCGGCGAAGGCGATGGGGACGCGCCCGCTGCGCACCCTCCTCACCGTCGAGTTCCCGCTCGCCCTGCCCGTGATCTTCGCGGGCGTCCGCATCGCCACGGTCATGTCCATCTCGCTGGTGAGCGTCGCCACCTACATCGGCGACGGCGGCCTCGGCCAGCTCTTCACCGACGGCTTCCAGCGCGACTTCCCGACCCCGGTGATCGTGGGCGTGGTCCTCACGATCCTGCTCGCCGTGGTCGCGGACGCAGCTCTGGTGGCCCTCCAGTACGTCCTCACCCCGTGGCGCAGGAGGCGAGCCTGAGATGTTCGAACTCATCAAGAACCTCGGCACCTGGCTGACCAGCGGCTCCCAGTGGGCCGGCCAGGACGGCATCGCCCACCGGCTCGCCGAGCACCTCCAGTACTCGCTGCTCGCCACCCTGATCGCCGCCGCGATCGGCCTGCCGATCGGACTGCTGATCGGCCACACCGGCAAGGGCGCCTTCCTCGCCATCAACCTGGCGTCCTTCGGGCGCGCGCTGCCGACCGTCGGCCTGGTGGTCCTGGTCTTCCTGGCGGGCGGGCTCTCGATGCTGCCGGTGTACGTGGCGCTGGTCGCCCTCGCGGTCCCGGCGATCGTCACCAACACCTACGCCGGGATGACGGCCGTGGACCCGGACGTCCGCGACGCGGCACGCGGCCAGGGCATGCGCGGCCACCAGGTCCTCCTCCAGGTCGAGTTGCCGCTGGCGCTCCCCCTGATCATGACGGGCCTGCGCCTCGCGCTCATCCAGGTCGTCGCCACCGCCACCATCGCCGCGTACGTCTCCTTCGGCGGCCTCGGCCGCTACGTCTTCGACGGACTCGCCCAGCGCGACCTCGTCCAGGTGCTCGGCGGCGCGGTGCTGGTCGCGGTCGTGGCCGTCGTACTCGATCTGCTGCTCAGCACCCTCCAGCGCCTCCTCTTCCGCCACCGCACTGCCTAGGGATCCCGCAGATGAACCGTCGTACCCTCCTCGGTGGCCTGCTCGCCGCCGGATCCGTGCCCGCCCTCGCCGCCTGCTCCAGCGGTATCACCTCCCTGAACGAGAGCAGCGGTTCGACCGCCGGCGGCGGCTCCAGCAAGGGCGGGATCACCATCGGCACCGCCAACTTCACCGAGAACCAGGTGCTCGGATACCTCTACGCCGCCGCCCTCAAGCAGGCCGGCGTCAAGGTGAAGGTCCGCCCGAACCTCGGCACCCGGGAGATCGTGATCCCCGCGCTCAAGGCCGGCGACATCGACCTGCTGCCCGAGTACCAGGGCGCCCTCCTCAACTACCTGGCCCCGAAGGACAACTCGTCCGAGCCCGGCACCATGCAGAACGCGCTCACGGTCGCGCTGCCCAGCGGCCTCCAGGTGCTGCCGTACGGGCAGGCGGCCGACTCCGACTGCTTCGTCGTCACCCGGGCGACCGCCCAGAAGTACGGCCTGACCTCGCTCGCCGACCTGGCCGCGCAGAACGGCAAGCTGGTCATCGGCGCCGCGCCCGAGGTGAAGAAGCGGCGGGTGGGCGCGGTCGGGCTGCAGGAGGTGTACGGCGTCCAGTTCAAGGAGTTCAAGTCGCTGGACTCGGACGGGCCGCTGGTCAAGGGCGCGTTGAAGAAGGGCGATGTGGACGTGGCGAACCTCTTCACCACCGACACCGACATCGCGGCCAACGGCTGGGTGGTGCTGGCCGACCCGAAGAACCTGATCCCCAGCCAGCACATCGTCCCCCTCATCGCCGACCGCAAGGCCGACGACACGGTCCGCAAGGCCCTCGCCAAGCTCGGCAACGTCCTCACCACCGAGCAGCTCACCCAGCTCAACAGCCTGGTGGACAACGACAAGAAGGACCCGGAGGACGTGGCGAACGCGTACGCCGAGCAGCACGGGCTGGCCTGACCGGCCGGGTGCCCGACCGGGTATCGCGCGGGCGATGATCCGGCCAAGGGTCGTTAAACCAATACGCACCGTAACGTTTCCGCCGCGTACAGTGATGGTTCTACCGGCACCAGCACCTGAGGAAGCGTCATGGCCTCCAACCCCACGGCCTTTCCGGCGGCCACCGCCGTCGGCGCGCCGGCCGTCGCCTTCTCCTCGGCGGCCGTCGCCCCCTCCTCGGCGAGCGCGGCGCTCGACGAACTGCTCGCGGGCAACCGGCGCTACGCCACCGGCCGCCCGTGCCGCACCCGGGCCGCCCGGCAGCGCCCGTTCGCCGTCGTCCTCGCCTGTGTCGACTCCCAGGCCGTCCCCGAGCTGGTCTTCGACCAGGGGCTCGGCGACCTGCTGTGCATGAGGACGGCCGGGCAGGTGCTGGACGAGGCGGTGCTCGGCTCGATCCAGTACGGCGTGGCGGAACTGCGCGTCCCGCTGGTCGTGGTGCTCGGTCACGAGCCCTGCGGGGCCGTCGCCGCCACGCTCGGCCGGCTGAGCACCGGCGCGCCCGTCCCGGGCCATCTGGAGCTCCTCGCCGACGAGATCGCCCCGGCCGCCCGCCGGACCAGGGCGCTGCCCGGGGACTGGGCCGCCCACACCATGCGGGCCCATACCGTGTGGGTGCGGGACGCGATCCGGGCGGACTCGGCGTTCGCGGAGGCGTCGGTGGTCGCGGCGCGGTTCGACCCGGACAGCGGGCTGGTGTCGCTGCTGCCCTGAGGGCGGACCCCCAGGCGGATGCGGGGGATTGCCCCAGTGCGGAGGTGGTCCTGGGTCCCTACCGTGGACGCCATGACGGACGCGCATGACACCGACCTGAAGAAGGACCTCTCCGCCACCCTGCACGCCCGCAGGGAACTCGGGCCGGAGTACGAGTCGGAGCTGGCCGACTCCTTCCTGGAGAAGCTGGACCAGCGCATCGACGGAGCGGTGGAGCGCCGGCTGCGCCGGGGCATGGCCGAGCAGCAGATGCAGGCGGCCCGGGGTGCGCGCAGGGCGAAGGGCGGCGACTCCTGGGGCGAGCGGTTCGGCTTCGGGATCGCCTCGCTGGTGATGGCGGTCCCGCTGTCGTCGATCGGCGGCGCCTTCGGGGGCATGACGGGCCTGATCGCCACCTGGATCGGCATCGTCGGCGTCAACGCGGCCCAGGCGGTCCGCCTCAACCCCGATCTGTTCCGCGGCGCGGGCCGCGGCCGCGAGGACTGAGCCCGGAAAAAGTAATGCGCGGGGACCGCCGCACCCCCGTTACCGGGGGGCGGGACGACGGCGGTCCCCGCGAGGGACATGGACCGGGTCAGGGCCGGGTCGCACGTCCGGGCGTCCATGGAGGTCCGGGAGCCGCTCCGGAGGTCCTTGGACGTTCGGTGCCGGCTGGGGCGGGGAGCCGCTCCCGCCCTGCCGACACCCACTAATCTGCCGGACCCGTGTTAAGCGTGTGCTGCGTGGACGTGACGCGCTCGTACCACTTCCGCGAAGTCCACCACTTCGATAGGGAAACAGTAAGTTCCGCGGATTCACGGGCCGTTCACCGGAGGTTCGCTACTGCTTGCCGCCCTTGGCGAGAAACGCCAGCAGGTCCTGCCGGCTGACCACGCCCGTCGGCTTGCCCTCGACGAGGACGATCGCCGCGTCCGCCGCGCCCAGCACCTTCATCAGGTCCTCGACCGGCTCGCCGGAGCCGACCTGCGGCAGCGGTGCGCACATGTGCTTCTCCAGCGGGTCCTCCAGGGAGGCCCGCTTGCTGAACAGCGCGTCCAGCAGCTCGCGTTCGACGACCGAGCCGACGACCTCGGCGGCCATCACGTCCGGGTGGCCGGCGCCCGGCTTGACGACGGGCATCTGCGAGACGCCGTACTCGCGCAGCACCTCGATGGCCTGTCCGACGGTTTCGTCCGGGTGCATGTGGACGAGGGAGGGGATGGTCCCGGCGACCTTGTCGCTGAGGACGTCGGCGACCCGGGCGCTCGGGCCCTCGTCCTCCAGGAAGCCGTAGTCGGCCATCCACTCGTCGTTGAAGATCTTGCTGAGGTAGCCGCGGCCGCTGTCCGGGAGGAGTACGACGACCACGTCGTCCGGGCCGAGCCGCTCCGCCACCCGCAGCGCGGCCACGACCGCCATCCCGCAGGAGCCGCCGACCAGCAGGCCCTCCTCCTTCGCGAGGCGCCGGGTCATCTGGAACGAGTCCTTGTCCGACACGGCGACGATCTCGTCGGCGACCGTCCGGTCGTAGGCGGTCGGCCAGAAGTCCTCACCGACACCCTCGACCAGGTACGGCCGACCGGAGCCGCCTGAGTACACCGAGCCCTCCGGGTCGGCGCCGACCACCTGGACGCGGCCGTCGCTGGCGTCCTTCAGGTAGCGGCCGGTGCCGGAGATGGTGCCGCCGGTGCCGACGCCCGCCACGAAATGGGTGATCTTCCCCGCCGTCTGCTCCCACAGCTCGGGGCCGGTCGAGTGATAGTGCGACAGGGGGTTGTTCGGGTTGGAGTACTGGTCCGGCTTCCAGGCGCCGGGGGTCTCCCGCACCAGCCGGTCGGAGACGTTGTAGTACGAGTCCGGGTGCTCCGGGTCCACGGCCGTCGGGCAGACCACGACCTCCGCGCCGTACGCACGCAGCACGTTGATCTTGTCGGTGCTCACCTTGTCGGGGCACACGAAGATGCACTTGTACCCCTTCTGCTGGGCCACGATCGCCAGCCCCACCCCGGTGTTCCCGCTGGTCGGCTCGACAATGGTGCCGCCGGGCTGCAGTTCCCCGCTCTTCTCGGCGGCCTCGATCATCCGCAGCGCGATGCGGTCCTTCACGGACCCGCCCGGGTTGAAGTACTCGACCTTGGCGAGGACGGTGGCCTGGATGCCCTGGGTGACGCTGTTGAGTCTCACCAGCGGGGTGTTGCCGACGAGACTGATCATCGAGTCGTGGAATCGCACCGTTGTCTCCGGTTGCCTGCAAAAGAAATGGTCTTGGTGGTGTCGCCAGCCTACGGGGCACGTCCGAGGTTCACTCCCCGTTGAGATTGGCGGACGGTCCGTACGGGGCAAGGAGTGGATGGACGGCAACGAGGAGGTGGCGGCGACGCATGACGAGCATGTCGAGGGCACGGGTGGCCCGGCGGATCGCGGCCGGTGCGGCGTACGGCGGGGGCGGGATCGGGCTGGTCGGCGCGGCCGCGGTGGGGGTGGTGCTGGCCGAGGTGCGGATGGCCAGAACGGCGGTGGGCAACGGCAACAGCGGCGGACGGGTGCCGACCGCCGACGGCCGCTACGGCGACGGATCCGACTCCGGTGAGCCTCCGCTGCGTCTGGCGGTGCTCGGCGACTCCACGGCGGCGGGCCAGGGCGTGCACCGGGCCGCCCAGACGCCGGGCGCACTGCTGGCGTCCGGCCTGGCGGCCGTCGCGGAACGCCCGGTGGAACTCCGCAACGTGGCCCGGCCCGGCGCCCAGTCCGACGACCTGGACCGGCAGGTCGCCCTGCTCCTGGGCTCGACCGCGCCGGTCCCCGACGTCTGCGTGATCATGATCGGTGCGAACGACGTCACGCGCCGGATGCCCCCCACCCGCTCGGTGCGCCATCTCTCGGCGGCGGTCCGGCGGCTGCGCACGGCGGGTGCGGAGGTGGTGGTCGGCACCTGCCCCGACCTGGGCACGATCGAACCGGTACGGCAGCCGTTGCGCTGGCTGGCCCGGCGGGCGTCCCGGCAGCTGGCCGCGGCCCAGACCATCGGCACGGTGG
Organism: Streptomyces sp. NPDC101234; assembly: GCF_044767525.1. Classification (NCBI taxonomy): domain Bacteria; kingdom Bacillati; phylum Actinomycetota; class Actinomycetes; order Kitasatosporales; family Streptomycetaceae; genus Streptomyces; species Streptomyces sp. NPDC101234. Next base: position 41,429 of record NZ_JBIWOA010000006.1, read on the forward strand.
AGCAGGGCGGCCGCACGGTGTCGCTGGGCGACCTGCTGGGCCCCGAGTTCGCGGCCAACCCGCGCGAACTGTTCGGCCCCGACAGCTACCACCCGTCCGCGGAGGGCTACGCCACGGCCGCGATGGCGGTGCTGCCGACGGTCTGCGCGGCCCTGGGCCTGTGGCCGGCGGAGGAGGAGCGCCCCGACGTCACCCGCCGCGAGGGCTTCCTGCCGGTCGCCCGCGCCGCGGCGGAGGCCGCGGCCGAGCCCGGCACGGAGGTCACGGCGGCGATGCCGACCGGGCCCCGGGGACCGTGGGCCCTCCTGAAACGCCGCCGGCGGCAGCGCGTCGAACCGCCCGACCTGCCGGCCGTCCCGGTCGCCGAAGAGACATGGTCGAGGGCCACGACGACGAACCAGGACGGCTAGGAGCGGAACACGCGGGTGACGGCGCCCCTGGCGCCGTCACCGTGAGAGGCAGGGTGACGTCCGGCGGGGTGCCCGGCAGGTGTGCGCGACGAAGGACCCAAGCAAGCGCTTAGAAAGTGCGGCCAGTGTCACACCCCGACACCCGTGACCGATGACATACGTACGGGTAACTTCCCAAGCACCCCTGCCAGTCCGTACGCCCGCCCGTCACCCGACCGCCACCCCTCAACGAGGCGCTACGCGCCGCCCCTTTCTTTTGGAGCCGTGATGCCCGAAGCCGTCATCGTCTCGACCGCCCGCTCCCCGATCGGCCGCGCCGTCAAGGGCTCCCTGAAGGACCTGCGCCCCGACGACCTCACCGCGACGATCATCCAGGCCGCCCTCGCCAAGGTCCCCGAGCTGGACCCGCGGGACATCGACGACCTGATGCTCGGCTGCGGTCTCCCCGGCGGCGAGCAGGGTTACAACCTCGGCCGGATCGTCGCCGTGCAGATGGGCATGGACCACCTGCCCGGCTGCACGATCACCCGTTACTGTTCCTCGTCGCTGCAGACCAGCCGTATGGCGCTGCACGCCATCAAGGCCGGCGAGGGCGACGTCTTCATCTCGGCCGGTGTCGAGATGGTCTCCCGCTACGCCAAGGGCAGCTCCGACGAGCTCCCGGGCACCCACAACCCGCTCTTCGCGGAGGCGGAGGCCCGTACCGCCGCCACCGCCGCGTCCGAGGGTGCCGGCTGGCACGACCCGCGCGAGGACGGTCTGATCCCCGACCCGTACATCGCGATGGGCCAGACCGCCGAGAACCTGGCCCGCATCAAGGGCGTCACCCGCCAGGACATGGACGAGTTCGGCGTCCGCTCCCAGAACCTCGCCGAGGAAGCCATCAAGAACGGCTTCTGGGAGCGCGAGATCACCCCGGTGACCCTGCCCGACGGCACGGTCGTCAGCAAGGACGACGGCCCGCGCGCCGGCGTCACCCTGGAGGGCGTCTCCGGTCTGAAGCCGGTCTTCCGCCCCGACGGCATGGTCACGGCCGGCAACTGCTGCCCGCTGAACGACGGTGCCGCGGCCGTGGTCATCATGTCCGACACCAAGGCCCGCGAGCTCGGCCTCACCCCGCTCGCCCGCATCGTGTCCACCGGCGTCTCCGGCCTCTCCCCCGAGATCATGGGCCTCGGCCCGGTGGAGGCGTCGAAGCAGGCCCTCGGCCGCGCCGGCCTGACCATCGACGACATCGACCTGGTCGAGATCAACGAGGCGTTCGCCGCCCAGGTGATCCCCTCCTACCGCGACCTCGGCATCCCGCTGGAGAAGCTGAACGTCAACGGCGGCGCCATCGCCGTCGGCCACCCCTTCGGCATGACCGGCGCCCGCATCACCGGCACGCTCATCAACTCCCTCCAGTTCCACGACAAGCAGTTCGGTCTGGAGACGATGTGCGTGGGCGGCGGCCAGGGCATGGCGATGGTCATCGAGCGCCTGAGCTGAGGTACCGCAGGACCCCCGAGTGACCCCTGAGTGACCGTCACGGGACCCACCGTGACACCACGGCCCGGTGTTCGAGAAAACCCCGAACACCGGGCCGATTTGTGATCCAATCTCCCCCAGGATGTGACCTATCTCCCTCTGTGGAGATATCACCCCAGGTCAGCGCGGCTACAGGGCCAAACCTCAGGACCAAAGTCCTGTCCGTTTCGTGACGTTACGCACTGACAGCTTGATAGTCCACCCTTCAAGCTGATGTAGGAAGTCGGGGGTCGACTTTGAACCGGGAGTACGTCAGTGAGCGCCATGCCGATCGCCTTGCTGCTCACCACGGCCGCCACGGGCGCCGTGGGCGTCGCTGTCCTGCGCACCGTTCTGAAGCTGCGCCGTCAGGTCGCCGAGCTGCATACCCAGCTTGCCCAGAACCAGGCCGCCACGATGCGCGCCCTTCTGCCGGCGGCTCGTAGCCACGCCGCCGCCGAGGAGATACGCGCCGCGGTCGCCGAGGCGCTGGCCGAGGAGCGGGAGCGGGAGCTGGCCGAGGCGCGGGCCTTCTGGGCCGCACAGGAGGCGCGTGACGCCTCCGACACGCCTTCGCTGCTGGGCCTGGCGGACAGTGAGCTGTTCCTGCCCCGGCAGGGCGACTTCGTGGGCCTGGAGCCGGTGGCCGAGGCGGCCGCGGAGGCCGACGAGTTCACCGGGGAGTCCCCGGAACTGGCCGCGGCCCGCCGGCGTCACCCCTCCCACCCGGACTTCGTGCCGGTGCAGTCGCCGGTGGTGAACGACCATGAGCGCACGGTCGCGACGCTGGAGCAGCTGGCCGAGGCGCAGGTCGAACTCTCCGACGTCCGTCCGGGGCCGCTGGGCACGCTGGACGTCTATGTCTTCGCCGACGGCACGACCCTGTGCATGACGCCGGGGCACCGGGAGACGGCGGAGCGGCTGGCTGCCGCCCTGAACGCCGGTGAGACGCCGTATCTGCTGGGCGGGTCGGGGATCTCGGGCGCGTACACACTGACGTTCGCGTGCGGCGAGGAGAACGTCTACATCCTGGCGGACCGGGTCATAGCGTCACTCTGATTTCGGGGGCGCTCCGGTGCGTTGTCGGGTGCGCCGCCGTCGTGGCTGGTCGCGCAGTTCTCCGCGCCTCCAAAGGGGCGCGGAGAACTGCGCGAGCAACCCCCACACACCCGCACCCGACAACGCACCGCCGCCTCACACCCCCGCCCTCTTCTGCGCCTCCTCCACCAGGCGCACCGCGTCGCCGACCTCGGCATCGCTCTCCAGCACCACCGCCAAGTCGTTCCCGGCCACCGCGATTTGGTCGGCGACCGCGAACATCCCCGCGTCCGGCATCTCGCGCGCCTCACCGCCCGGTTCCTCGACGGTCTGCGCCCAGTTCGCCAACTGCCTGGCCAGCGCCAGCGCCTCCGCGGCGGCCCCCCTCTGCAACCGGCTCTGCGGTGCCGCCCGCAACTTGTCGGCGAAATGCTCCACTGCACGGGTAAGAGGCGTCGTATCAACCACGCCGCGAGCGTAACGCCTCCCGTCGGCTCTCCCGGCAGGACCCGGCTGTCCTGTCATGACTGTTGCCAACACGCCAACACTCAGGCACGGTGACGTGAAGGACCGGCTACAACCCCCTTTGCGCACCGGAGGCGCCGATGTCCCAAGTCTTCTCCGAGGAGACCCATCGCAACATGCTCGCCCGCATCCCCCACTGCACCGGTCGTGAAGTGTCCGACTGGTTGCGCACCGTCGACGAAGGCCCGTCCCTCTTCCGCTTCGAGGAGAAGGTCAGCTGGCTCCGCCACGAACACAACCTCGCGTACGGCCACGCGAAGGCGTTGATCCACGAGTACGACCTGAGGAGGGCGGCGCGCAAACTTCTCTAGGCGCGCACATTCAGACGACGAAGGGCCCCGGGGCGGTGACCCGGGGCCCTTCTCAGCTCACTTGCCGTCGTCAGTCCCTGCTGAAAATCGCCACCAGGCGCAGCATCTCGACGTAGATCCACACCAGCGTCATGGTGAGGCCGAACGCGGCCAGCCAGGCCTCGTTCTTCGGGGCGCCGTACGCGATGCCGTCCTCGATCTGCTTGAAGTCGAGGGTCAGGAAGAACGCGCCGAGCAGGATCGCGATGATGCCGACGATCGCACCGAGCGGACCGAAGCTGCGCAGACCGCCGTTCTCGGCGACGCCGAACGCGACCAGCAGCAGGTTGACCGCCATGACCACCACGAAGGCGATGGCGATGGACATGCCGATGCGGGCGTAGCGGGCGGTGACGCGGATCCAGCCGGCCCTGTAGACCAGCAGGGTCGCACCCGAGACCGCCATGGTGCCGAGCACCGCCTGGAACGGGGCGCCGCTCCACTGCGTGTTGTACATCTCGCTGATGACGCCGAGGAAGACGCCCTCGAAGGCGGCGTATCCCAGGATCAGCGCGGGCGACGGGGTGCGCTTGAAGCTCTGGATCAGCGCCAGGACCATCGCCACGATCGCCGAGCCGAAGGCCAGGCCGAAGCTGGTGCTGGAGACCGGCAGCAGGGCCCAGGCGAGGACCGCGCCGACGGCGACGGTGCCGAGCGTCATCGCGGAACGCGTGATGACGTCGTCCATCGTCATATGGCCGGTGGAGACCGGGGCCTGCGGCGGGGCGCCCTGCTGGAGGTCCTGCTGGGCGTAGGGGTTGTTCGCGTACGGGTTCTGCGCGTACGGGTTGCCCTGTGCGTACCCGGCCTGCGGCGCGGTGTTGAAGCCCGCGTAGCCGTTGTCGCGGCTGAACCCCCGTCGCGAGAAGACCGGGTTGCTGCTCCTCATTTCACTCCTCCATGGCCACCGTGCGTGGCCTTGGCGTCAAGGGTAATGGATTGGCAAAAGATTGACCCTGGTACCTGAGGAGGATCTTTCCCTCACCGTGCTGCGCAACACGCTACGCGGACCCCTGATTCCCGGCCACGGAGGGCTTCATTCCATGACGAAGCCGCTACACGACCGGAATCGGCCAGAGATCCCCCGGATGTCCTCAGATGGCCTCAGGTGCCCCCAGATGCCCTCAGGCATCCAGGGGGAACCCGGTGTAGGCCTCCGCCAGGTCGGTCTCGGCCGCCCGGGAGGAGGCGATCCGGCCGAGCCGGGCCAGCTGCAGCCGGGCGTCGAAGGGGGTGTCCTCGGGGCCGGTGTGCAGCAGGGTCGTCATGTCGTACGAGAAGCGCTCGGCCTGCCAGATCCGGCGCAGACAGGTCGCCGAGTAGGTCTCCAGGAGCTCGGGCGAGCCGGTCTCCTTCTCGTGCGCGAGGGCGCGGGCGAGGGTGACGACGTCGCCGACGGCGAGGTTCAGCCCCTTGGCGCCGGTCGGCGGCACGATGTGGGCGGCGTCCCCGGCGAGGAAGACCCGGCCGTGCCGCATGGGCTCGTGGACGTAGGACCGCATGGGTGTGACCGACTTCTGGGTGATCGGCCCGCGCTCCAGGCGCCAGTCGTCGTCGGTCTCGAAGCGCCGCTCCAGCTCGTCCCAGATCTCCTCGTCGCGCCACGCCTCGGCGTGGGTGCCGGCCGGCACCTGGAGGTAGAGGCGGGAGACGGACGGGGAGCGCATGGAGAGCAGGGCGAAGCCGCGGTCGTGGCGGGCGTAGACCAGTTCGTCGTGGGAGGGGGCGACATCGGCGAGGATGCCCAGCCAGGCGTAGGGGTACGTCCGCTCGAAGACCCGGGAGAGTCCGGCGGGGAACGCCTTGCGGGCCACTCCCCAGAAGCCGTCGCAGCCGACGACGTACTCGCACTCCAGGACGTCCTCCCGGCCCTCGTGCCGGAACCGCACGCGTGGCCGCTCGCTCTCGGCGCCCTCGACCTCCAGCGCCTCCGCCTCGAAGAACAGCGGGCCGCCCTCCTTGAGCTGGAGGGCGATGAGGTCCTTGCAGACCTCGGTCTGGGCGTAGACCATCACGGACCGGCCGCCGGTCAGGCCGGGGAAGTCCACGCGGTGGCGCTGCTTCGCGAAGCGCAGTTCGATGCCGTCGTGGCGCAGGCCCTCGCGGTCCATGCGCTCCCCGGCGCCGGCCGCCCGCAGCACGTCCACCGTGCCCTGCTCCAGGATCCCGGCGCGCTGGCGGTGTTCGACGTAGCTGCGGTCGCGGCTCTCCAGGACGACCGAGTCGATGCCCGCGTTGTGCAGCAGCCGCGCGAGGAGGAGCCCGGCGGGTCCGGCTCCGATGATGCCGACGGTGGTGCGCATCGGTCGTTCCCTTCCACTGATGTTCGCGTGATCCGGTGTCCGCGCGAGCCGATGTTCGTCTGGTGAAATTTACTTCACCGATTTCCTCCGAGTCTCCGTCCGGTCGTACCCCATGTCAATGGACACACCCGAGGACACGCCGATGTCCGCGGCGCGCACGTGACCGGCCGCCCGGCCCGCCGGAGGCGGTCGTGGGCCGGGCGGCCGGATCACGGGACGACGATGCTCGGGGTCAGTGGCCCGGCCAGCCGTCCAGGTGGCGGTGCAGGGTGACGTCGGTCTTCGGGTCGCCCTTGGGGGCGTTCGCGACCGCGTCGTGGAGGACTGCGGTGACCTCGCCGGCCAGCCCGTCGACCTTCGAGCGCAGCTCGGCGGCGGGCAGGGTGGAGCGGGTCAGCGCGTCGAGCCGGCGGTGGATGTCGTCGAGCTTGCCGCGGGTCGCGCTGTCGAAGCTCAGCGCGGTCGGCGTCGAGACCACGAACTGGTAGGCGCCGGCCAGGGTCTGGCAGCCCGTGCACTCCTTGTTGGCGGCGTCGCTGAGGTTCACCGCGTTCAGGTGCGTGTGCTCCCCGCCGATCGTGACGATCTGGAAGGACAGCGCGACCGACCGGCAGTGGTCGTCGGCCGAGCAGCCGGCCCCGACCGCGTTGGCCTGGTTGCGCGCGGTGGCGGCGTTGACCGTGCCGAACTGACGGATCGTGAACGAGTCACTGGTCTGGGTGTGGTGACCCCGGTCCGCGTGGCTGAAGACGTGGTCGGAGGCGAACGCGGCGTGCGGCGCGAGGGTGGCCGCCTGTGCCGGTACCGCGGCCGCCCCGGCGACCCCGGCGGCGAACAGGCCGAGCCCGAGGGCCCGTCGGGTGAGCGGGCTCGGAGTGCGTGGTTTTCGGTGAATGCTCATGAAGTGCTCCTGTGCTGTGCTGCTGCGATGGATGGTTCGGTGACCATGGGCCGCCGCGGTACGGCTGGTACGGCGGCGGCCCGGTGCCGCTCGTCAGGACGTGGCCGGTGCCGGGCTGGCCGGCGACTCGCTGACCGGCGGCGAGGACGGGCTGGAGGGCGTCGTGGACACCGGCACGCTCTCCGACGGTGTGGGCGTCGGGGTCACCGGGACGCTCGCCGACGACGAGGCCGTCGGGCCGGTGACCGTTCCCCCGCCGGTGGGCGCCGGTGACGTGGCCTCCCGGCCGGGGCGGCCCGACACGGAGGCGGACGGCGACGCGGAGGCGGACGCCCCGCGCGACGTCGACTCGGCCGAGGGCCCGGCGCTCGCCCCGGGCGAGGCGGCCGGCACACCGGACACCGTGTCCGACGGGGAGCCTGAGCCCGTCGGTCCCTCCGGGGTCGAGGCCTGCCGTGTCGGCGGTTCCTCGGTCGGCACCCCCGGCTGGAGGATCGGTGCGATCGGCGGCTGCTTGGGCAGCGGCTTCGGGGTCACCCCGGACACCCAGGCGTAGCTGAGCCCGGTGAGCGCGGCCAGGGCGAGCGCGCAGACCACGAGCCGGAGCGCGGGCCGGCCGTCCGTCGACCGCTTGGCGGCCCGGAAGATCCGCCCGCCGATCTTCACGGACAGATAGACCACACCGGCCATCGGGCACAGCAGCATCACGGAGCCGATGGTCCCGACCAGGCCCTCGACGATCTTCCCGTCCATGAACGCCGAACCGGTGCCCATGAGCTGCTCGGTCAGCGAGCGGGTCATCGTGGTGAGGATCCGGGGCAGGTTCCACATGGCGTAGCCGAGCTCGCCGATGATCAGCGGGACCATCGTCAGCGTCCAGGTGGCGACGATCGCGCGGGCCGACTTCTTCAGCCCGGCGACCTCCTGCCGGGCCGTGTCCCCCTTCGCCCCCGGCACCAGGCTCAGCAGGATCGGTTTGATCTTGCCGTACAGGTCCGGGACCCCGGCCAGGTCGCCGAGGATGTAGTAGCCGTCCAGCCGTACGGCCGGCATCAGCTGTTCCAGGATCTCGAAGTGCCCGAGGTAGACCGTGGCCAGGAAGAACTGCGCGCCGGTGGCGAAGTAGGCGCCCGCCATGGCCAGCATGAAGACGACGTTGAAGTAGACGCCGCCCAGGTCGGTGCGGAGCCGGCCGCCCCGCCCGATCCGGTAGACGTCGGTGACGTCGGTGTACATCGAGGGCCAGATGAGGAAGAGCCCGCACCCGATACAGCCGGGCCGGGCTCCTCCGTATCTGCACGCGGAGGCGTGACCGAACTCGTGGAAGACGAGGGAGGCCACGGTGAGCACGAAGACGACGAGGATCAGGACCGGCTGGTCGAGTACCTGCAGGACGGGCTCGATCGCCCCGAAGAACCCGAACAGCCAGACGTCCATGGCTATGGCCGAGCCCAGCACCAGCGCGACCACGGCCGGCCGGTGCAGCCATGCCAGCGAACGCGCGATCTTCATCGTGCGCCGCTCGTTGAAGATGACCCGGTGGCCCTTGAGGGCGAGCAGCAGGTCGGAGCGCGGGGCGTCGACCTCGTCGTCCTCCTGGCCCTCCGGGACCGTCACCCCCAGCGGTTCCAGCTTCTTCTCGACGAGGAAGCGGATGTTCTCCCCGCTGACCTCGCGGCCGAAGCGGGCGCTGACCCGGTGGGCGATGGCCTCGGCATCGCGGACGCCGTCGACCGACGACGCCACCAGGTACAGCAGCCTGGACAGCTGTACGACCTGCCCGTCCCCCCGACGGGCGATGTACTTGGGCTCGGTGAAACCCGACCCCTGGTACTCGCCGTGCAGCCGCAGTCCCGCGCTGAGTCTCGGGACCGGCGACGGCGCCTCCACCACCGGCAGGTTGCCCGTCGCCACCTGCTCGTAGGTCACCGGCCAGCCGCCGGGTCCGGGCACCGGGCCCGTGTCGTACAGCGCGGCGGTCCCGTCTCCGAGCACCGTCATATGTGGTCTCCCCCCGGATCCCCCATGAAGTTCCCCCCCGATGCCCAAGAGCGCCACCGCCGGGGCGACGGCGGTGGCGCTCGCGGGGACTACTGGGTGACGCTGATCGTCTGCGCGGCGGCCGACTCGGCGGACGACCAGGCCGAGTGGTCGTTCAGCGCGGCGGACTGGTTGGTCGCGTCGATGTTGGCGATGTGCTTGGTGACGTTGACCGTCTTGCCGAAGCTGAACTTCAGCTTGCCCAGGGCCTCGCGGCCCGGGAGCAGCTCGGCGGACTCGTTCTCCAGCTCGTTCATGTCCATGCTCATGACGGATGTCCTTTCGTTGCGTGTGCGGTGAGAGTGAGGTCGGTCGCGAGGGTCCCGGCGCCGTGCGCCGGGACGGTGTTACTGGGTGACGCTGATGGTCTGGGCGGCGCCGGAGTCGGCCACCGACCACGAGGAGTGGTCGTTCAGGGCGGCGGACTCGTTGTGGGCGCTGATGTTCGCGACGTGCTTGGTGACGTTGACCGTCTTGCCGAAGCCGAACTTCAGCTTGCCCAGGGCCTCACGACCCGGCAGCAGCTCCGCGGACTCGGCCTCGAGCTCATGGGCGTCCATCATGATCTTTTCCCCCTCAGGGATAGACATTTCCGATCGGAACGAGTCAGGTTCCCCCCGGACTCTGTCCAATCTGGTCGGACGTGCTGTCCAACGAGATTGGACACTACGGGCTCGGAGACCCCTCGCGCAACCCCTTCGGAAAATCACCCTCTCGGCCGATCGCCGACCCGACCGTAGAATCGGCCGCGACATGGCGGACTCCGCCGGCGGCGAGCAGGAAGTGACGGGTCAGTGGCCAACGCACTGCAGCAGTTGATCCGCGAGCACCTCGACCGCAAGGGCTGGTCCTACGGTGACGTGGCGCGCCGCGGCTCCGTCCCCCGCTCCACCGTCCACCACCTCGCCACCACCGAGCGCCTGGTCCGCATGCCCCAGACGACGACCCTGGAAGGCCTGGCCAAGGGGCTGGAGCTCCCGCTGGAGGCGGTGCGCCGCGCCGCCGCCGAGGCCTGCGGGATCCACGTGTACGACACCTCGCCGGACGCGGAACCGGACGGCGCGGCCGCCGACCCCGAGGTCGCGCTGCTCATCGCGAGCGTCCAGAAGCTGTCGTCCGACGACCGCCGGCATGTCGCCGCACTGGTCGAGTCCCTGCTGGACCGCGCCCCCAGGTCCTCCCGGGAGAAGTGACCGCCATCGGTCCACTCCCGGACGTTCTTCCGCCAAGTCGGAAAAAGAATCCGACTCCGCACGAAAGCGGGAAGATCCAGGGCTAGTCTCTCGTCCTGCCCGGGAACGCGAGAGCCGCTCGACCACGGGCTCTCAGGGGGAAGATGTGTTGTTCGTGCACGGCGGACCCGCAACGGCAGTGGTCCGAGGCCCTGACGGCGAGTCCGTCGTCCTGCTGTCCGGGGAACTGCCCGAGGTGCTCACCGACGCCTCGGTCACCGAACTCCTGGACCTGGCCGCCGCGATCCTGGACGCCGAGGAACTGATCCTCTTCGAGGAGTGCCTGGGCGCCCTGCGCCGCAACGGAATGCGCGCGGGCCGGCGCGTCGAGGTCGACGGCGCCGTCCTGACGGTCTACGAGGGATGAGCCGACGCGCCTCCGAGGAGGCGCGCGAAGGCGCGGGAAGTGCCCGGAACCGGACTTGAACCGGTACGCCCGCGAGGGGCAGCGAGGTTTAAGCTCGCCGTGTCTGCATTCCACCATCCGGGCAGGCCATGGGCTCCGCTACGAGTTCCCGAGCCTATCGGGGAGGCGTCCCCCGAACAGCGGACGGGTCCCCCATGTTGTCTTATTTTATTGACGTCTGAGGGAGCATCAGCCCCTGGAACGAGCCATCCGCACTTGCCAATAGCGTTACGCGCGGTGGGTGCGCGCGTACGCGGAATGACGGAATTTCACCGTCCGAACAAGGGGGCTCCACCTGTTCTCGACGATTCGGAGCAAGCGCTTCCCATCGGAGTCTCAGGGTCCGCCGTCATCCCCAGGTATGACCTCGGCCCCCTCCGGTCCCCCCTTGGTCGGCCTCCGGAACGGGAACTGCGGCTGACTACACGGGCCGGTGCGCCGGAGACGATGGTCCGGCCGTACGAACAACGCCGTCCCGACAGGAGCCTCTTCCGTGTCCACCACACCCATCGCCGACCGGCGGACCACCTCCGTGGCCGCTCGCGCCACGGACCTCTCGAAGATCTACGGCCAGGGCGAGACCCAGGTGGTCGCCCTGGACCGGGTCACCGTCGAGTTCCGGCAGGCCGAGTTCACCGCGATCATGGGGCCGTCCGGCTCCGGCAAGTCCACGCTGATGCACTGCGTGGCCGGCCTCGACACCTTCTCCTCGGGTTCCGTGCGGATCGGTGACACCGAGCTGGGCTCCCTGAAGGACCGCCAGCTGACCAAGCTCCGCCGGGACAAGATCGGGTTCATCTTCCAGGCGTTCAACCTGCTGCCGACGCTGACCGCACTGGAGAACATCACCCTCCCGATGGACATCGCGGGGCGGAAACCGGACAACCAGTGGCTGGACAGCGTGATCCAGATGGTCGGCCTCAAGGACCGGCTCAGCCACCGTCCCTCGCAGCTCTCCGGCGGCCAGCAGCAGCGCGTCGCCGTCGCCCGCGCGCTCGCCTCCCGGCCGGAGATCATCTTCGGCGACGAGCCGACCGGAAACCTGGACTCCCGCTCCGGCGCCGAGGTGCTGGGCTTCCTGCGCAACTCGGTGCGTGAGCTGGGCCAGACCGTCGTCATGGTCACCCACGACCCGGTGGCCGCCTCGTACGCGGACCGCGTGGTCTTCCTCGCGGACGGCCGGATCGTCGACGAGATGTACCGGCCGACGGCCGAGACGGTCCTCGACTTCATGAAGCAGTTCGACGCGAAGGGCCGCACCAGCTGATGTTCCGCACCGCCCTGCGCAACGTACTCGCGCACAAGGCCCGGCTGCTGATGACCGTGCTCGCCGTCATGCTCGGCGTCGCGTTCGTCTCCGGCACCCTGGTCTTCACCAACACCATCTCGGACGCCTACCAGAACAGCTCCGCCAAGGGCTTCAAGGGCGTCGACGTCGCCGTACAGGCCAAGTACCAGGACTCCAAGGGCGACCAGGTCGGCAAGGTGCCCGACCTCACCCAGGCCGTGCTCGACAAGGCCGGGAAGGTCCCCGGGGCCGCCTCCGCCACCGGGGTCGTCTCCGGCTTCACCGCCATCGCCGACAAGCACGGCAAGCTGATCGGCGGCGGCTGGCAGTCCGCGGGCGGCAACTACTGGGGCACCAAGGACGCCCGCTACCCGCTCGTCAGCGGCCACGCGCCCAGCGGCGCCGACCAGGTGCTCATCGACTCCAAGACCGCCGAGCGGGCCGGCTACAAGGTCGGCGACACCGTGCGCATCTCGGTGAACGGCCCGGTCCTCACCCCGACCATCGCCGGCATCTTCACCACCGACGACGGCAACGTCACGGCCGGCGGCAGCCTCGCCCTGTTCGACACGGCGACCGCGCAGCAGCTGTTCGGCAAGAAGGGCGCGTACGACGAGATCGACGTGACCGCGAGGTCCGGCACCGGCCAGGCCGCCCTCAAGTCCCAGCTGGACCAGGCGCTTCCGCAGAAGCTCGTCGAGACCACCACCGGCAAGAAGCTCGCCGACGACCAGGCCAAGCAGATCGCCGACGGCATGAGCGGCCTGCGTCAGGGCCTGCTGGTCTTCGCCGGCATCGCCCTGTTCGTCGGTACGTTCATCATCGCCAACACCTTCACCATGCTGGTCGCCCAGCGCACCAAGGAGCTGGCGCTGCTGCGGGCGGTGGGCGCCTCCCGCCGCCAGGTCACCCGCTCGGTGCTGATCGAGGCGTTCGTGGTCGGCGCGGTGGCCGGGGTGACCGGCCTGGCCGCCGGTATCGGCATCGGCGCCGGACTGCGCGCGCTGATGGGCTCGTTCGGCGCGTCCGTCCCGGACGGTCCGCTGGTCGTCACCCCCGGCACGGTCGCCGCCGCGCTCGCCGTCGGCGTGGTCATCACCATGCTGGCCGCCTGGCTGCCCGGCCGCCGGGCCGCGAAGATCCCGCCGGTCGCCGCGATGAGCGCGCTGCACTCGGCGCCGACCACCAAGTCGCTGGTGCTGCGCAACACGATCGGCGCCCTGTTCTCGGCGGCGGGCGTGGCGGTGATCCTGGCGGCGACGACGATGAGCGGCAGCGACGGCCAGGCCCCGATGGGTCTGGGCGCGGTCCTCCTCATCATCGGCGTCTTCGTCCTCACCCCGCTGCTCTCCCGCCCGCTGATCGCGGCCGCGGCCCCGCTGCTGCGCGGGTTCGGCGTCTCCGGGAAGCTCGCGCGCCAGAACTCGGTGCGCAACCCGCGCCGTACGGCCGCCACCGCCTCGGCGCTGATGATCGGGCTGACTCTGATCACGGGCATGACGGTGATGGCGGGCAGCCTGCAGAAGTCCATCGACAAGATGGCGAGCGCGGCGATCCGCGCGGACTACGTCGTCTCGATGGCCAACCGCAACCCGCTCTCCCCCGACGTCGCGAAGAAGGTCGCGGCCACCGACGGTGTGACCGCCTCCAGCCCGCTGCGCAACGCGGCCTCCCGGATCGACGGCGGGACCGAGTTCCTCACCGGCGTCGACGGCTCGGCGATCGGCAAACTGACCGACCTCACGGTGGACAGCGGTTCGTTCAAGGTCGGCGGCTCGGACGTCGTCGTGGACGACGACACCGCCAAGTCGCACGGCTGGAAGGCCGGTTCGGTCTTCACCGTCCACTACGAGGACGGCAGGGCGCAGCGGCTGACGGTCGCCGGGGTCTACGAGGGCAACCAGATGATCCGCGGGATCATGCTGGACAACACCACCCTCACCCCGCACGTGACCGACCCCGCCGACATGCAGGTCATGGTCAAGACGGCGGACGGCGCGACCGCCGCCACCAAGGACAGGCTGGAGAAGGCGCTCGGCTCCAACCCGGCGATCCAGGTCCAGGACAAGCAGGACCTGTCCGACTCCGTCGCGCAGGTGTTCACACTGATCCTGAACATGGTCTACGGCCTGCTCGCGATGGCGGTGATCGTCGCGGTCCTCGGGGTCATCAACACCCTGGCCATGTCGGTCTTCGAACGCTCCCAGGAGATCGGCATGCTCCGCGCGATCGGCCTGGACCGCAAGGCGGTCAAGCGGATGGTCCGCCTGGAGTCCCTGGTCATCTCGCTCTTCGGCGGGGTGCTGGGCATCGGCCTGGGCGTGTTCTTCGGCTGGGCGGCCGGTCAGTTGGTCGGCGCGAAGATGCCGACGTACGAACTGGTCCTGCCCTGGACCCGGATGGCGGTCTTCCTCCTCCTGGCCGGCACGGTCGGCATCCTGGCGGCCCTGTGGCCGGCCCGGCGGGCGGCGAAGCTGAACATGCTGTCGGCGATCAAGTCCGAGTAGCGGTACGCGGCAGCGCCGTACGCACCACGAAGGGGCCCCACGTTCGCCGTGGGGCCCCTTTCGGGTGTGCCGTCAGTTCCAGGTACGGGTGCGCAGCGGCAGGCCGGAGGCGCCCGACTCGGGGGGCTTCACGGCCAGCACCTGGTTGACACCGATGCGGTTGCGTTCGAAGGCGAGGGCGGAGGCGGCCATGTACAGCCGCCAGACCCGGGCCCGGCCGGGGCTGGTCAGCCGTACCGCACGGTTCCAGTCGGCCTCCAGGTTGGCCACCCACTGGCGCAGGGTGCGGGCGTAGTGCTCGCGGATCGACTCCACGTCCCGCACCTCGAACCCGGCCCGCTCCAGCTGGGTGACGGTGGTGCCGATCGGGGCGAGTTCGCCGTCCGGGAAGACATAGGCGTCGATGAACTCGTCGACGTCGTACGCCGACTCGTCGCGCTGCGGCCGCCGCGCGATCTGGTGGTTGAGCAGCCGCCCGCCGGGCTTCAGAAGCCCGTGCAGGTTCTCCGCGTACTCCAGGTACCGCTCGGCCCCCACGTGCTCGGCCATCCCGATCGACGAGATCGCCTCGTACGGCCCGTCCGTGACGTCCCGGTAGTCCTGGACCCTGATCTCCACCCGGTCCGTCAGACCCGCGTCCGCGACCCGTTTACGGGCGAATGCGGCCTGCTCCTGGGAGAGGGTGACCCCGACGACGCTCACCCCGTGCTCCCGGGCCGCCTGGATCGCCATCGAGCCCCAGCCGCAGCCGACGTCCAGCAGCCGCTGACCGGGGGTCAGTCCGAGCTTCGCGCAGACGAGTTCGAGCTTGTCGCGCTGCGCGCCCTCCAGCGTGTCTGCATTGTCGACGGCCCCCCAATATGCGCAGGAGTACACCATGGACGGGCCCAGGACGATCTCGTAGAAGTCGTTGCCCACGTCGTAGTGGTGGCTGATGGCCCGTCTGTCGCTGTGGCGGGTGTGCAGATGCCGGCGTCCGCGGACCTCCTCGCGGGGCGGCGCCGGCGGGATCGGCGGTCCGGCGAGCCGCAGCAGCTCACGGACGGCCGCCCGCACCTCGGGCTCGCGCAGGGCCTGGACGAGGGTACGGCCGCCGTCCCCGCGCTCCCAGACCAGTCCCGACACCGCGGCCAGCGCGGCGTACAGGTCGCCCTCGATGTCCAGATCACCGGCGACCCAGGCCCTGGCGAGGCCCAGCTCCCCCGGCTTGAACAGCATGCGGCGCAGGGCGCGTCGGTTGCGCACGACGAACGTCGGCGCGTCCGGCGGTCCCGCCTGCGATCCGTCCCAGGCCCGCAGCCGTACCGGGAGCGGGACCCCCAGCACCTGCTCGGCAACTCTCCCCAGCCGCGACGCGGCGTCGGCCATGGCGCACACCTCCAAGACATCGATCCCGGATGCCGGTTACCACGTAAACACCGTGGAGGCAGCAGCGCAGTCCCGCAAAGGAGTTACGGCTGGGCAAAAAAGATGTAGCCAACATGTAATTGCGGCGGCTCCCGGAATCGTCGCGCCGGCTCCCGGGAACGCCGAAGGACCTCCCGCACCACGGATGGCGGGAGGTCCTTCGTCGGTTCAGCTGCTTCGGCGACCGGTGACCGGGGTCAGGAGGCCTTGGCCTTCTCCTCGGCCTTCGGGGCGGCGACCGGCGCCGGCTTGGCGGCCTCGTAGAACTCCTCGCGGGGGTTCTCCATGGCACCCAGGGACACGACCTCGCGCTTGAGGAACATGCCGAGGGTCCAGTCGGCGAAGATGCGGATCTTGCGGTTCCAGGTCGGCATCGCCAGACCGTGGTAGCCACGGTGCATGTACCAGGCCAGACGGCCCTTGACCTTGATCTTCGTCTTGCCCAGGACGATCATCGCGACGCCCTTGTGCAGACCCAGACCGGCGACCGCGCCCTTGTTGGCGTGGCTGTACTCCTTCTGCGGGAAGCCCCGCATACCGGAGACCACGTTGTCGCCGAGGACCTTGGCCTGACGCAGCGCGTGCTGCGCGTTCGGCGGGCACCAGGCGTTCTCGACACCGGCCTTGCGGGCGGCGACGTCCGGCACCTGGGCGTTGTCGCCCGCGGCCCAGATGTAGTCCGTGCCCTGGACCTGGAGGGTCGGGGCGGTGTCCACGTGACCACGCGGGCCGAGCGGGAGACCGTAGCGGGCGAGCGCCGGGTTCGGCTTGACGCCGGCCGTCCAGACGATCGTGTTGGAGTCGACCTCGAGGCCGTTCTTCAGCACCACGTGACCGTCGACGCAGGAGTCCATCGAGGTGGAGAGGTAGATCTCCACACCGCGGCTCTCCAGGTGCTCCTTGCCGTACTGGCCGAGCTTGGGCCCGACCTCGGGAAGGATCTTGTCGGCGGCGTCGACCAGGACGAAGCGCATGTCCTCGCGGGACACGTTCTTGTAGTACTTCGCCGCGTCACGGGCCATGTCCTCGACCTCGCCTATGGTCTCCGCGCCCGCGAAGCCACCGCCGATGAAGACGAAGGTGAGCGCCTTGCGGCGGATCTCCTCGTCGGTCGTCGAGTCGGCCTTGTCCAGCTGCTCGAGGACGTGGTTGCGCAGGCCGATGGACTCCTCGATGCCCTTCATGCCGATGCCCTGCTCGGCGAGGCCGGGGATCGGGAAGGTGCGGGAGACCGCGCCGAGCGCGATGACCAGGTAGTCGAAGGGCAGCTCGTACGCCTCGCCGACCAGCGGGGCGATCGTGGCGACCTTGCGGTCCTGGTCGATGGTGGTGACCCGGCCGGTGAGGACCTCCGCCTTCGGCAGCACGCGTCGCAACGGGACGACGACGTGCCGAGGGGAGATGCTGCCGGCGGCGGCTTCGGGGAGGAAGGGCTGGTAGGTCATGTACGACCGGGGGTCGACGACCGTGACGGTCGCCTCGCCGTAGCGCATCTTCTTGAGGATGCGCCGAGCTGCGTACAGGCCTACGTACCCACCGCCTACTACGAGGATCCTGGGACGCTCCGTGGTGCTCATGGCATCGAGTATCCACCCGCCCCGAGGGGCCCGCTCGTGCGCCCCTTCACAAGGTTCCACAGGGGTCGTGCTACACTCCGCGGCCCACGTGACGCAGGTCATGGTCATCGGCGGGAACCCGCTTCCGATACGACCCGTTGTCAATGCCGCGTGAGCTGCCTCTCCAGGCTTCCGGGGGCACCGTGAGGACCCCCGATATCACCCTCACGAGCGCCTCCAGGAACACCCCCTGGACGCTCCCCCGAGCGTCCGCTCGGGCCTGTTGAGCCCCCGAACGGACCAAGAGACCCCTCCGGACCCCTCACCTGCACCGAATTCCTTGTGAAGAACTTCACGAAGTTTTCCGGCGAGGTGTCGTGGCACGGCGTGTCATAGGCCGTTCGGGGCGCTCACCCGTCGTTTCGCATGCTCATCCGAGGTTGGATCACGCCGACCTGTGGGTCAGGCGACCGACCAGGCGATGCCGTCCAGAATGTCGTGCTCGCTCACCACGACCTCCTGGGCACCCACCCGCTCCATGATCGACTGGAGGACCAGGGCGCCCGCGCCGATGACGTCCACGCGGCCGGGGTGCATGGAGGGGATCGCCGCCCGCTCGGCGTGCGTCGAACGCAGCAGCCACTCGGTGATCTCCCGGACCCGGGCGTAGGGGATGCGCGAGTGGTGGATGGCCACGGAGTCGTACTCCGGCAGGTCCTGGTGGATGGCGGAGAGGGTGGTGACGGAGCCGGCGAGACCGACCAGGGTGTGCGCCTCGCGCAGCGGCACGGTCTCCTCCGCGAGGTCGAGGGCGCGCTCGATGTCGGCCCACATCGAGGCGGTCTCGGCCTCGGTGGGCGGGTCGCTGACGTGTCCCTCGTGCACCAGGTGCCGCTCGGTCATCCGCACGCAGCCGACGTCCACGGACCGCGCGGCCCGCACGTGCTCCTCGCCGACCACGAACTCCGTCGAACCGCCGCCGATGTCCACGACGAGGAACGGCTTGGCGAGGTCGTCGCGACCACTCAGCTCCCTGGTCGCCCCCGTGAAGGAGAACTCGGCCTCCTGGTCACCGCTGATGACCTCGGGCTCCACGCCCAGGATGTCCAGCACGCCCCGTACGAACTCGTCGCGGTTCTCGGCGTCCCGGGAGGCGGAGGTGGCCACGAACCGCAGCCGCTCCGCGCCGTGCTCCTTGATCACTGCCGCGTACTCACGGCAGGCGGCGAAGGTCCGCGCGAGCGCCTCCGGCGCGAGCCGCCCGGTCCGGTCGACACCCTGCCCGAGCCGAACGATCGTCATACGGCGTTCCAGATCGACGAGTTCCCCCGTCTCAGGGTTCACGTCGGCGACAAGCAGCCGGATGGAATTGGTACCGCAATCGATGGCGGCGACGCGGGTCATGACGGTGGGGTCCTTGTCTGTTCGTGACTTCTCGGCCGACCGAGCCGGGGCGGCGACCGTTCCTCCAACCGAGCCGAGTGGGCGACCGTTCGACCGACCGAGCCGGGGCGGGGACCGTTCGACCGACCGAGTCGGGTGGTGGGTGGGCGAAGGTCTCGGGGGTCCAGGGGGCGGAGCCCCCTGGGGGGTGCGTCACTCGCCGGTGACGACGCAGGAGCCCTTGAGCCACCACTCCGGCAGCATCGCCAGAGCCTCGTCACCGAGCGGGTTCACCCCGGGCCCCGCTGCCAACGCGTGCGCGACAAGCACATGCAGGCACTTCACCCGGTCCGGCATCCCGCCCGCGCTCGGAAAGCCCGTCAGCTCCTCGATCTCGTCCCGGCGCCGGATGTAGTCCTCGTGCGCGGCCCGGTACGCCGCCGCCAGCTCCGGATCGCTCTCCAGCCGCGCCGTCATCTCCTTCATCACGCCGTTGGCCTCAAGGGTCCCGATGGCGGACGCGGCCTTGGGACACGTCAGGTAGTACAGCGTCGGGAACGGCGTCCCGTCCGGCAGCCGCGGCGCGGTCTCCACGACGTCCGGCTGCCCGCACGGGCACCGGTGCGCGATCGCCCGCAACCCGCGCGGCGGCCGCCCGAGCTGCTGCTTGAAGGCCTCGACGTCGGCGTCGGTGGGCTCGGTACGCGGAGTGGAGGGCGGAGGCGTTTGCATGACTGTGTTCTGCGTGGCTTTCTGTCGGTTCACTGGTCGGACGCGTCGGACTTGTCGACGCCGTCCCAGACGTTCGCGTACCAGGGCCGGTCGGCCGCCCCGAGGTAGGCGTGCGCCTGCTTGGCCGTACCGGGGGCGATCACGATGTAGCCGGTCTCCCCCGGCATCACATAGTGCAGCCGCTGCCGGATCTGCTGCTCGGCGTAGGAGTCGTCCTGCCACCGCGCCTTGAGGTCCCGCAGCTGCTCGACCCGCTGCTGCGCCTGCTGCTGCCTGCGTTCCAGGTCGGAGATCTCGGCGCGCTGCGAGACGTACTGCCGCATCGGATAGGCGAGCGCGACGATCATCGTGCACAGCACGATCGCGAGCAGCGCCGCGCGGCCGGTGAGCCGGGAGCGGCGGGCCTGACGCCTGGTCTGGGAGCGGTAGACCCGGGCCGCCGTCTGCTCACCGAGCAGCTTGAGCCTGGTCGCGGTGGAGAACCGGTCCCGGTCCTTCACGGCCATGTCCCCGCCTCCCTGGTCGCCCTGATACGTGCGTACGTCCCCGGACACGGTACGGGACCGGGTACGGGGACGTACGTACGACTGGCTAAGCCTTACCCTCTACCGGCCGCTGCGGGCCGCAGGGGTTCAGCCCTTGAAGCGCGGGAACGCGGAGCGGCCGGCGTACACCGCCGCGTCGTCGAGGATCTCC
The DNA here is from genome assembly GCF_044767525.1 of Streptomyces sp. NPDC101234. NCBI lineage: Bacteria > Bacillati > Actinomycetota > Actinomycetes > Kitasatosporales > Streptomycetaceae > Streptomyces > Streptomyces sp. NPDC101234. The sequence continues at coordinate 61,709 of NZ_JBIWOA010000006.1, forward strand.
TCGATGCGCAGCAGCTGGTTGTACTTGGCGACGCGCTCGGAGCGGGCCGGGGCGCCGGTCTTGATCTGGCCGCAGTTGGTGGCGACGGCGAGGTCGGCGATGGTGACGTCCTCGGTCTCGCCGGAGCGGTGCGACATCATGCACTTGAAGCCGTTGCGCTGGGCCAGCTCGACGGCGTCCAGGGTCTCGGTCAGCGAACCGATCTGGTTCACCTTGACCAGCAGGGCGTTGGCGGTGCCCTCCTCGATGCCGCGGGCCAGGCGCTCCGGGTTGGTGACGAACAGGTCGTCGCCGACGATCTGCACCTTGTCGCCGAGCTTGTCGGTGAGGACCTTCCAGCCGGCCCAGTCGTCCTCGAACAGCGGGTCCTCGATGGAGACCAGCGGGTACGCGGCGACGAGCTCCTCGTAGTACTCGGTCATCTCGGCGGCCGAGCGGGACTTGCCCTCGAACTCGTACTTGCCGTCCTTGTAGAACTCGGACGCGGCGACGTCGAGCGCGAGCGCGATCTGCTCGCCGGGGACGTAACCGGCCTGCTTGATCGCTTCGAGGATGAGGTCGAGCGCGGCGCGGTTGGACTCCAGGTTCGGGGCGAAGCCGCCCTCGTCGCCGAGGCCGGTGGACAGGCCCTTGGTCTTCAGCACCTTCTTGAGGGTGTGGTAGACCTCGGCACCCCAGCGCAGCGCCTCGGAGAAGGACTCCGCGCCGATCGGGGCGATCATGAACTCCTGGATGTCGACGTTGGAGTCCGCGTGCGAGCCGCCGTTGAGGATGTTCATCATCGGGACGGGCAGCAGGTGCGCGTTCGGGCCACCGAGGTAGCGGAACAGCGGCAGGTCGGAGGCCTCGGAGGCGGCGTGCGCGACGGCGAGGGAGACGCCGAGGATGGCGTTGGCGCCGAGCGAGCCCTTGTTGTCGGTGGCATCCAGGTCGAACATGGCCTGGTCGATCAGGCGCTGCTCGGTGGCGTCGTAGCCGACCAGCTCCGGGCCGATCTGCTCGATCACGGCGAGGACGGCCTTCTCGACGCCCTTGCCGAGGTAGCGGTTGGGGTCGCCGTCACGGAGCTCGATGGCCTCGAAGGCGCCGGTGGAGGCGCCGGACGGAACGGCGGCACGACCCGTGCTGCCGTCGTCGAGGCCGACCTCGACCTCGACCGTGGGGTTGCCTCGGGAGTCCAGGATTTCCCGGGCTACGACGACGTCGATGGACGGCACGAGCATCTCCTTCTTGGGATGTGACGCTGGTTGTGCGGGGCGCACGCGAGCCTTGTCGGCCCTTGCTCAGCCTTGCGACTAGAGCCTAACCGTCCCAGGGCCGTCAGCCGGTCGACCGACCGGCCCGTGGACACTCAGACGGTACTCATTGTTCACGCGCGGAACAAAGAGGGTCCCGATGAAGAACGGAAGAAGAGCGGGTCAAAAAAGAAACCCCGCTCCGGTGCGTACGGGGGAAAACGCACCGAAGCGGGGGCCCGTGGGGGACGGGGGTGACCCTCACATGGTCCCCACTATGGGGACCACGACTGTGTGGGGGCTGTGGTTCAGCTGGGTCTTACTTCAGGTGGAGCTGCTGACCCGGGTAGATGAAGTCGGCGTCGGCGACGATGTCCTTGTTCAGCTTGAACAGGGCCTGCCAGCCACCCTTGACGTGGTGCTTCTGGGCGATCGAGCTGAGGGTGTCACCCTTGACGACCTTGTACTCGCCGTTGCCCTTCTTGACCTTCTTGCCGGTCGGGGTGGTGACGGTCTTGGTCACGGCCGGACGCTCGGCGGACCGGGAGGCGGCCTGCGTGTCGGTCGTACGGCTGCTCGTGCTGCCGCTCGACGAGTTGGAGGAGCCGGCGCTGCTGCCCGTGTAGGCGGCGCCGGACAGGCCCGTGCCGCAGACCGGCCAGGCACCCTTGCCCTGCGCGGCGAGGACCTTCTCGGCGATCGTGATCTGCTGCGCCTTGGTGGCCTGGTTGGCCTGCGGGGCGTAGGCGGTGCCGCCGTACGCGGCCCAGGTGGAGGCGGAGAACTGCAGACCGCCGTAGTAGCCGTTGCCGGTGTTGATGGACCAGTTGCCGCCGGACTCGCACTTGGCGACGGTGTCCCACTCGGAGGCGGTGGCGGCGGAGGCGCTGCCGGCCGCCATCAGCGGGGCGGCGACGGCGACGCCGGTGACACCGGCGACGGCGATGGCGCGAACGGCCTTGGACGGACGACGGTGCTTGCCCTTGCCGGAAAACAGCATGGTGGATCCCCTCACCGACGCCTGCGAGGTGAGCTGTCGGGTTCGGGCCGGTTGAGTTGCCCGGCCGCACACCTGTGTGTCGGTGCGCGGCTCCACCCCTAGCCGGTTCCGGCGGCCTTTCGGCCGTGCGCCCATGAGGGCTCAACTGCCGGACCCGGCACTTACCTTGGGTCCCCCGCTCCTGCCTACGGCGCTTGACGCGTCGACTGTTCCCGGGCAGCCACTGGCAGGACTCGGCGTTGCGGCGGCCGGGGCTCGTGGTGACGAGCGGCCTCGACCGTAAGCGGGCGATCCGGTGAATTTCAAAGATGATCAGGGCTTCTGAGACTCATCCCACACTTTCACCAAACCGGACATCAGCTCCCAAGTCGGGCGCCAACTCCCGCTACTTTTCGTCCGATTCGCTGCCGAGTTTCAGGGTCTGACCGGGGGTGATGTCGTTCGGGTCGGTGCCGATGTCCGCCTTGTTCGCGGCGTAGAGAGCGCGCCATCCGCCGTCGAGGTCAAGGGAGTCGGCGATGGAGGCGAGGGTGTCGCCGTCCCGGACGGTATAGGTGCCGGCATCCCGGGAGGCGTGACGGCCGGAGGATGCGACCTTCTGACCGTTTTTCACGGTTTCGTCCGCCGAGCCGCCGCGGTGCTTGCCACTGCTACTACCGACGGCCCCTGTGTCGACCAGACTCCAAGACCCGCCGGCCTGCCAAGAATTGTCCGATTCGCTGCTGCTATCGGGAATTACGGGGCTCTCGCTCGCCTTCGAGGTATTTGTGTCTGAAGATTCAGACTTGTCCGTCTTGGCCGACTTGTCGGTGGCGTCCTTCTTGGAGTCACCACTCGCGCTGGAACTCGGAGCGGGGGTCGCCGTCCCGGCCCCGGAGTCCGTGGCGTCGGACGAGGAGCCGGAATCAGACGAAGAGGACGAGTCCGACAATCCGGAGGAAGAGTCGGAGGAGTCGGAGGAGTCAGAGGAACCGGACGAATCATTCGATCCGGTGAGTCCTGTGTCGACGTTCACCGAGGCGTCGTCCGACGAGAGCCCGGCGAGCAGGGCGCAGGTCCGCCAGGGCTTGGTGCCCTGCTCGGCGAGTATCTTCTCGGCGACCGCGATCTGCTGCGAACGGCTCGCCTGGTCGGGCGTGGCGGCGTAGTCCGTGCCGCCGTACTTGTCCCAGTCGTCCTGGGACATCTGCAGGCCGCCGTAGTAGCCGTTGCCGGTGTCCATGCTCCAGGAGCCGCCGCTCTCGCAGTTGGCCACCTTGTCCCATGTGGTGCCGTCGGCCGCGTGGGCGCTCGCGGCGCCGAGCAGCGGGATGGCGATGGCCGAGCCAGTCACTCCGGCCGCGACGAGGAGTGCCGGAGCCTGGCGGGGGCGACGGTGACGACCGTTCCCGGAGAGCATGCGGAAACCTTTCGAGCGACAGCGGTGACCAGCGCGACGGGTCCCGCAGGGGCGCCGCACTGATGGGTGAACGTATAGGCAGACGATCACTTGTCACAAGTTAATGCCGCGCAGATCACGTGAAGATCACAGACTTGAGTGCTGGTCACCTTTGGCTGGTAGAGGGCTTACCGACCGAGGGGCGTGAACTCCACGGGGAGTGTCCGCAGTCCGCGCATGATGAGCCCGCCGCGCCACCGCAACTCGGTCGGATCCGCCGCGAGTCGCAGATCCGGGAGCCGGGTGAGGAGGGTCGCGAGCGCGGTCTGGCCCTCCAGCCGGGCCAGCGGGGCGCCGAGGCAGTAGTGGATGCCGTGGCCGTATCCGAGGTGCTGGTTGTCCCGCCGGGAGAGGTCGAGGGTGTCCGGCTCGGCGAACCGCTCCGGGTCCCGGTCCGCCGCGGCGAGTACGACGAGGACGGGGTCGCCGGGCGCGATCCGCTGCCCGCCGACGACGAGCGGCTCGGTGGCGAACCGCCAGGTGGCCAGCTCCACCGGCCCGTCGTAGCGCAGGAGTTCCTCGACACCGGTCTCCAGCAGCCCGCGCTCCCCGGCGGCGAGCGAGTCCTGCAGCCGTGCGCGCTGCTCGGGGTGGGTGAGCAGGGCGTACAGCCCGTTCCCGATCAGGTTGACGGTCGTCTCGAACCCGGCGAACAGCAGGATGAAGGCCATGGCGGCGGCCTCGTTCTCGGTGAGGTGCTCACCGTGGTCCGAAGCCCGGATGAGCCCGGAGATCAGGTCCTCGCCAGGACCCGCCTCGGCCGGCAGCGCCTCCCGCTTCCGGTGGATCAGCTCGGCCAGATATCCCCGCATCTTCTTCACGGACCGCGCGACCCCGCCCCGCGGTCCCCCGCCGTGCCGGATCATCATCCCGGCCCAGTCCCGGAAGTCGTCCTGGTCCTCGCGCGGGACGCCGAGCAGGTCGCAGATGGCGTAGATGGGGAGCGGGAAGGCGAACTCGTGGATGAGGTCGGCGGACCCGCCGGCCGCGAACCCGTCGATGAGCCGGTCGGTCAGCTCCTGCACCCGCGGCGCGAACTCGGCCACCCGGCGCGGTGTGAACGCCTTGCTGACCAGCCGCCGCAGCCGGGTGTGGTCCGGCGGGTCGATGTTCAGCAGATGCGTCGTCAACTCGGCCTTGCGCTCCCCCGGAATCCCGGTCTTCCCCTTGGCGTGCGCGGGCTCGTCGTGATGCGCCGGGTTCTTGGAGAGCCGGGGGTCGGCGAGGGCCTGCTTGGCATCGGCGTACCGGGTGACCAGCCAGGCCTCCACCCCGCTGGGGAGCGTGGCCCGATGAACGGGGGCGTGCTCGCGGAGCCACGCGTAGGCGGGGTAGGGATCGGTGGCGAACTCCCAGGTGAAGAGGTCGGGGGCGACGAGGGCCTGGGGGGCTTGAGGGTGGGGCTGGTCGGTCACTCCTTGACCGTATAGGGCTTCCCCCCGAGCACCGACTCCGCAGTTTCCGTCTTCTCCACCGTTCCCGTCCTCACCGCCTCTCCTCTCCCTCGGTCTCCCTGATCGCATCCCGGTATGCCCGGGCAGCCACCCGAAGTGCCGCCTCCGGGTCCACGCCCTCCGCCTCGGCGCGGGCCGCCAGTGCCAGGAGCTCGTAGCCGATGCCCTCGCCGGCCGGCAGGGGGACGTCCAGGCCGGCGTTGTGGACTCTGGAGGCGAGCTTGGCGGCGAGGGCGAGGCCGGGCTGACCGAGCGGGACACCGTCGGTCACCGACTCCCGCCGCTTCTCTATCGCCTTGGTCCGCAGCCAGTGCTCCTTGACCTCCTCCGGCGTCGACGCGGTCTCGTCGCCGAAGACGTGCGGGTGGCGGTGGATGAGCTTGGCGACGATGCCTCCCGCCACGTCGTCGATCGAGAAGGGGGCCTCCGGGTCCTCCTCCGCGATGCGCGCGTGGAAGACGACCTGGAGCAGGACGTCTCCCAGTTCCTCCCGCAGCTCGTCACGGTCGCCCTGCTCGATCGCCTCGACCAGTTCGTACGCCTCCTCGATGGCGTACTTCGCCAGGCCCTCGTGGGTCTTCTGGGAGGACCAGACGCACTCCGCGCGGATGCGGTCCATGACCTGGACGAGGTCTAGGAGGCGGGCGCCGGGCAGGTCGTAGGAGGCGGGGAGCAGCTCCAGCTCGGGCATTGCGACGCGGCCGGAACCGGCGAGGCGGGCCAGTCCGTCCGTGAGCGCGGGCTCGCCCTCACCCGTCGCCACGACCACCACGGTCCGGCCGCCCGCGCAGGCGTCGACCAGCTCCTGGGCGGTGGGGGCGGCCTCGTCCACCGCGGTGCCGGCCTCCCGCAGATACGGCAGCTGCGGATGCGCGCCGTCCGAGCACAGCACCCGGTCCGCCGTGCGCAGCACCTGCCAGGCGGGCCAGGACAGCAGGCCGGGGGCGACCCGGTGGCTGGTGGTGAGCAGGACGATGCGGCCGGTCCCGGTGGCGTCGGCACGGGGAGTCGTAGGGGGTTGCGGGGTGGTGGGTTCGGGCCTGGTGGTGTTCACGCTCCGAACGTAACGCACCGCCGCCGCCGACCTCGCGGTTCATCCACAGGGCGGGGGCGATCAGCCGATCGTACGACTACTCGCGCGACCACTCATGAGTAGTCATGACCACTCACGACCACTCGCGACCAGTCATGACGACTCGATCCGCCCAGCCCCCCGCTCCCGCCTTCGGCCTCCCTACGCCGACACCTGTGTCCCGGCCGAGGTGACCTCCCGTACCCACGGCGTCTTGGCGTCCACACGGCTGCTCTTCTGGACGTCCCAGGCGCCGTAGCGCGGGTTGAGGTCGACGTGCAGTTCCTGGGACGCCTTGGCCAGGGCCTTCCAGAAGGCGGGCTGGGCGGTGTCGGTGCCGAGCACCTGGGCGAGCTTGGTGGCCTCCACCTGGAGGCGGAGGTTGTCGTCCAGGCGCTTGGGGGCGATGCCGTACTTCTGCAGCCAGGCGGCCTGCAGCCCCTTGGCTCCGCCGGCCTGCTGTTCGAGGCCGGAGCGCAGTTGCTCCACCTCCTTGCGGGTGACGCTGACGCCCGCGTCCTGGGCGGCCCGGTGCAGTACCTGGTCGAGGACCATGTTGTGCAGGGTGTCCCGGGTGAGGCTGCTGGTGGAGGCGAGGACCTGCTGGTACTGCGTCTCGTCGGGCACCGCCGCGCGCTGGGCCTGACGCACCTCGTCCACGCGGCTCTCCAGCTGCGAGACGGTGATCCGTTGGCCGCCGACGACGGCCGCCGCGCCCGGGTGCGCGCCGCTTCCGCAGGCGGTGAGGAAGGGGACCGCAGCGGCGATCGCGGCGGAGAGGACTAGCGCGGTGCGACGGCGGCGGTGCAAGGAGGCCTCCCGAGGAGATTGTGCGACGGTGCACAAAGTCTTGCGGTGATCGATGGTAGGCAGTGGGCAGGCTCTGGCCAACCCATTCGACCAACGATTCACAGCCGCATCCGGCACCGCCGCGCCACCCTCTGGAAGGGTTTACGGGTCGACGCGCACTCTCCGCGAGCCCGACCCCGACCCCGACCCGGCCCCACCCCGCCCTCAGCCTGTGATCGCCACCGGTGCGTCCCACGCGTCGCGGTCCACGGTGATCGTGTAACCGTTGCGCGTCTCCTTGCTGTTGACGAGGTACTGGTGCGCGCGGCTGTGGCCGGTGTACTGGGTGGCCCCCCACGGCCAGTCCGAGGTGGTCGTGTACTGCTTGTCCCACAGCGCGTACCAGAGATTGCCCGGCAGGTCCGTCTTGTCGGTCGCGGTGGCGATCGCCTTGGCGCTGGAGCTGGTGAAGCCGTAGTAGCCACTGCGGTAGATCTTGGCGCGCAGCGTCTTGGAGAAGGAGCGCACGTACGTCAGTACCGCGTTGTTGCACGACGTGTTCGTGGTGTCGTACGACTCCATGTCGAGGTAGATCGGGCTGCCGGCCTTCATGCCGAGCGCCGACGCCTTGGCCACCGCGTCGTTGGCGTCGCTCACGCCGAGGGAGGCAGCGGTGGAGGCGGTGAGCTTCTCGGGGTTGGAGCCGCTCTGGCAGGGCGGCTGGGCGCCGACGTAGAGCGGGATGAGCTTCCAGCCGAGGGAGCTGACCGACTTCACCCAGGAGGCGGTGAGGTTGGGCTGGCTGCAGCCGCGGTTCTTGCCGCCCACGTAGACGGCGGCGGCGCCGTAGAGGCCACCCTTCCAGGCCGTCATCGCGTTCAGGGAGGGCGCAGCACAGGTGTCGAAGGCATGGCCGGTGTACGTCTTCTGGGCGGGCCAGGTGGTGGCCGCCATGGAGGTCTGCGCCGCGATCCCGGCCCCGGCGACGACGGCGGCGCCCGCCACGCCCCAGGTGATGTATCTGCGCTTCTTCGACTGCCGATGGCTGGACATGCCCTACCCCACCCCTGTGTATGTACTGTGCATGAAAAACCGAGGAAAACGGACCGCAACCTATCAGGAGGCCGAAGCCGGCCATCTCCCAGGACGGCAACGGCTAGCCGCGCACCTGTCCCAGCCACTGCAACGTGCGCCGGACCTCCGTCGCCAACGGGTGTCCGGGCCCGTGCAGCCGCTCCACGTCCATCAGCAGCCGGGTGAGTGTGTCGTGTGCGGCGGGCCGGTCACCGAGCGCCAGCAGCAGATGCCCGATCCGGCGGCGCACGTCGTGCGCGAGCTGCGGATCGCCGGCCACGTACTGGTTCTCGTAGTACGGCAGCAGCGCGCGGTACTCCGCGAGCGCCGCCGCCGGTTCGCCGAGTTGCTCCAGGCACTGGGCGGTCTCGTAACGGAAGCGCAGGGCCTGTGGGTCGGCCTGGCCGGCCTCGGCGGCGCGTTCGTCGGCGAGCCGACGCAGTTCGGGCAGCGCGCGCCGGTACTGCCCGTCGTCCATCAGCGTGGCCGCGTACTGCTTGCGCAGGGTGCGTACGACCGTGGAACGCTCGCCGTGCTGGTCGGCGGCGATGGGCAGGATCGCGCCCAGGATGTCGACGGCCTGGGTGATGCGCCCCTCCCCGAGCAGCCGCTTGACCTCGTCGACGGCGGCGGCGACATCCGGTTTGTCCGGTACGGCGGCCACGGGGGCGGCAGGCTGGGGCGCGGGCGTCCGGGCCCGGTCCGGCCAGGGGGCGTGCGGGCGCAAAAAGGGACGCGTGGGGTCCAGGGGCGCCCCGGAGGGTGTCCCGCGCGTGGGCAGGAGCGACGCCAGGTTCTCGTAGACCTCCTGCGCGGACGCCGGCCGGTGCTGCGGATCCTTGGCGAGCAGGCTCAGCACGAGGCTCTCGAGCGGCTCCGGGACCTCGGGGCGGATCCGGCGTACGGGCAGCGGCGGCTCGTACAGGTGCCGGTGCAGCACGCCGAGCGCCGTGGAACCCGCGAACGGCACCTCGCCGCTGAGCAGTTCGTGCAGCAGAACGCCAAGCGCGTACAGGTCGGTGTACGGGCCGACCACGCCGCCCATCGCCTGCTCGGGCGCCATGTAGGCGGGCGAGCCGATCGGGGAGCCGGTGTGGGTGAGGCGGGTCGTGTCCGTGTCCATGACGGAGGCCACGCCCAGGTCGAGGACGGTGACGGTACCGTCCTGCTTCACCATCACATTGCGCGGCTTGAGGTCGCGGTGGACGATCGGCACCGCGTGCACGGCGCTGAGCACGGCGCACAGCTGCGCGGCCACCGCCACCGCCCACTGCCACGGGTACGGGTCGTGCTCCGCCAGGTGGTCGGAGAGGTCGGCTCCGTCGACGTACTGCATGACGAGGAAGAGCTCCTCGCCCTCGCTGCCCGCGTCGTGCACGGTGACCAGCCCGGGATGGTCGACCTGGGCGGTCACCCGGCACTCCCGCAGGAACCGCCGGCGCAGTTCCTCCGCCTCCGCTCCCGCCACCTTGTCGGGGCGCAGCAGCTTCACCGCCACCCGCCGGTCGAGCCGCTGGTCGTACGCCGTCCACACCTGGCCCATGCCACCCTGGCCGATGAGTGTGGACAGCTCGTAGCGGCCGGAGACGACACGTCCTGTCGCCACGGTCACCTTCCGCCTTCGTGGTTGCCCTCGTGGTGACCGTCGTGCTTGCGCAGGTAGTCACTGAGCTCGTCGAGTTCGGCGCGCACCTGCTCGATCCGGACGGGCGCCGGGCGCTGGGGCGGGGCGGGTATCGGAGACTGCGAGAGCGGTGGCCCGGCCGTCGGGGGAACGGTGTGCGGGGGCGGGGTGTGCGGGGGCGGGGTGTGCGGGGGCTGCACGCCCAGGGGCGTCGTCCCCGTGGTGTACGGCGAGGCGGGGGGCGCGTAGGGGTACGTCTGCGCCGCGTACGCCGCGCGCTGCCGCTGGAAGTGGCCTACCTCGGCCACGAGGTAGTAGACGATCGTGGCCAGGAGCGTGCCGAACAGCAGGGTGATTCCCACGTAGCCGCCGGTGGTGTTCACGTCGTCGCCGGGTTCGGTGCCCAGCAGCACGAAGCTGAGGACGTCGGACGCCGCCACCGCCACGAGCAGGCCCCAGTCCACCGATCTGCGGGTCACGGCGGCCAGCCGCAGCATCATCACCCACGTCAGGAGGCCGATGCTGAACACGCCCATCGCCACGAACATCACGCGCAACAGAACCAGTACCGCTTCGTGCGGCGGCCGCTGCACCGGCTGCGCATGGCCCTGGCCTTGCATGATCGCTCCTGTGTCGCCTGAAGGTTCCCCGAAAAGGGCACACTTGCCCACCCAACGCGGTCCGTCCGCGGACGACACCGGTCGTGCGATGGTCGGTTCGAGCATATGGCCCGGGGCGGACAACCGGTTCGGGTTGTACCGAACCGTTGTCGTACCGACTGCCGGGACGCACCGATCAACGACCGACCGGGCTCGGGCGGGCTCAGACAGCGCTCGGGCGGGAATCAGTCGGGCGTGACGGTTCCGTCGGTGAGGCCGTCGTACATCCCGCGCAGGAGGTGCTCTCCGAGTCGGCTCGCGTGGCGCAGTGCCCGCTCGAACTCGTCGAGTGCGCTGAAACGCGCGCCGTAGCGCCGTTGCTCCTCCAGCGGGAGCCTGGGCAGTTGCAGCCGGCGCACGTCCAGCCGGGTCGCGGTGGAGGCATAACTGCTGGCCTGCCGGTTGTTGGCCGTGCCCCGCAGGAAGCCGGCGAGGAACCACGGGTCGAGCGCCGTGCGATCGGGGCGCAGGAGAACGAGGTTGCGCCCCAGGGCGGCGCCCGCCGTCGCGTCGTCGATCACGCGCGCCACCGAGCCCCCGCCGAGGACCGGTACGACGACATCGCCCGGTTCGGTCAGTACGGCCTCCTCGTCGCTCTCGGGAAGCGTGCCCGAGGGCGGCGCCGCGGCGAGGACGTCGTGGTCGGTGAGCACGGGCACACGCGCGCGGCCGCCGTGCCCGCCGGTTCGCAGCACCAGCGCGCCCGCACGGACGAGTTCACCGACGGTGGTGAGCGGCCAGCGCGCGGGCGGTGCCTGGTCGGCCGGTGGCGGGGTGAGGTCGACGGTCAGGCGAAGGGTGGCGCCGAGCCGTTCGCGGACCACTGTGAGCTGTTCCGCGCCGTCGGCCACCGTGGCCGGCGGCAGATGGCGGGCGGGGGCCAGGTCCACGTCGTCGTCGAGGAGTTCGATGACCGGAACCGAACGGGCCAGTCCCGGCTGTTCCACCGGTCCCCCGGCGCGTTCGAAGGCACGCCAGGCGTCCAGGACGGCGTCCCGGACCGCCGTCCAGTCCGGACCGCCGCGCCCTTCCCCCGCGAACTGCCCGGTGTCCACGAGCAGCACTTCGGGCGTGGCCGGTGTCCGGTCGGGCCGGCGCAGCACCCACAGGTGCAGCGAGATGCTGTACGGGGGTGCCGCCCCGACCGGCAGCGCGACGACCGCCCTGAGCGCGCCCCGGCGCAGCAGGTCGGCACGGATCCGGCGCCCGGAACGGCGGGACGCGGCGGCCGGCGGCATCAGCAGGACCGCGGTCCCGCCGTCGGCGAGCCGGGCCAGGGCGTGCTGCACCCAGGCCAGCTCGGACTCGGTGCGCGCGGGGAAGCCGTACTCCCAGCGTGAGTCGTACGCCAGCTCGTCGTGGCCCCAGTTGCGCTCGTTGAACGGCGGGTGGCACAGCACCGCGTCGGCGCGCAGTTCCGGGTAGGCGTCTGCGCGCAGGGTGTCGCCGGCGGCGCCGTGCACCCCGGCCCGGGAGTGCAGCGCGAGCCGCAGCGCGGTGAGCGCGGCCAGGTCGGGGGCACTGTCCTGGGCGTACAGCTCCTGGCCGGGGCGGACGTCCACGGCCCGCAGCAGGGCCCCGGTCCCGCAGGCCGGGTCCAGCACGGTGCGGGCGGGGCCGACCAGGTCTGCCATGAGACCGGCGAGTTCGGACGGGGTGAGCGTGTACTGGCGGGGGTTGGCGTCCAGGTGCCGGCCCAGCAGGAACTCGAAGGCCTGCCGGGCCCCGACCTCGGCGGCCAGTTCGGCGGCGCCACGCAGGAGCGGGGCAGACGGAAGAAGTCGGGGGCCGGTAGGGGTGCGGACGACGGGGGTGCCGGGGGTGGTGGGGGCGGCGGGGCCGCGAACGGCGGGCGGGGGGTTCACAGGCGGGATGCGGTCGGCCGGGGCCGGTGAGGGGTCCGCGCCAGGTGACGCGGGGGCGAAGGTCGCGCCGGGTGTCGTCGGCGATGCGGGCGCGCCGGGTTTCGTCGGCGCGGTGTTCACGGGCTGGACAGCCGTTGTGGTGTTCACACCCTCTGGACCACCGGACCTGTTCACAGCCTCGGCGGCACCTGCAGCTCGGCCGCTGTGAACCGCACGCTCCACCGCCCCGCCGAGGCGCGTGGTCAGTACCGGCTCCAGCGCGCCCGGCAGCATCGCGGCCAGGCGCTCGTCCGAGCCGGCGCTCACGTCGAGCCAGACAGTGGGTCGTTCGTGGATCAGCAGCAGCGCACAGCCGACGTGGACCAGCGCCGCCAGAGCGCCCTCGGGGTGCCCGGCGAGTTGCTGCCAGACCCGCTCGCGCAGCGGGACTTCGGCGAGTTTTCCCTGCTTGCGCAGCCAGGACTCGACCTCGCCGAGCGCGAAGGACGGACTCGTCTCGGTACCGCCGACCGGCTTGGGGAAGTCGGCGTGCCGGCGGCGCCAGTTGCTGACGGCGGCTCGGCCCACTCCGGCGAGCCGTGCGATCCCGGCAGCGGTCACCTCTGTGGCGTTGTCCTGCACGCGCCCAGCTCCCCTCGTCCTGTGTGCACCGAGCATATCGACGTACACAAGACCTGCGCCTTCACAGACGAGCAAACGACGCATCACGCATACCGTGTTGACTCGGTTCACAGCCTCTGTTCTTATTGACCCAGCGCTTAGAGACGAGCCGGCCGTGGCGACCGGAGAGAACAGCCCGACCATCGCCCGCCCAGATCACCGTCCCGCCGTGAATCCGTTTCACCCACCCCAGAAGGACTTCTGATGCGTCTCCCGTCCCGTGCCGTGATGCTGATAGCCGTTGCGGCCCTTCCGCTGGCCCTGACCGCCTGCTCCTCCGGCTCCACCGGCTCCACCGCCGACTCCGGTACCGGCACGAACGCCAAGCCCGCCAAGGCGAAGGACCCCAACTCCGGCCTGTTCACCGGCACACAGCTGAAGAAGGCGCTGGCGCCCGCCTCGGCCTTCCCGTCCGGGCTCACCCTCGAGTCCGACGGCTCCGCGGACAGCGGCGGCCAGTTCCTCTCCCCGTCCAGCCCGAAGACGGGGAAGCCGGACTGCACCGCGCTGGAGTCCACGTCCTGGATCCAGGTGTCCGGCTACAAGGGTGGGGTGTCGTTCGCGCAGAACGGCTACGCGAACAAGACCGAGGAAGTGGACCAGGAGATCGACTCCTTCCAGGGCACCACGGCGACCGACGTGATGAAGGCCCTGCGTACCGTGGCCGCCGAGTGCGCCACGTACACGGACAGCGACGAGCACGCCACGGTGAAGCTCACCGGCAGTTCCACGGCCGGACTCGGTGACGAGGCCTACACGATGACGCTGACGAGCGGCCACTGGGAGAACGGCACCACGCTGATCGCGTCCCGTTCCGGCGGCTCCGTGGTCACCGTGCTGTCCACCGCGGGCGGCGACAACGGCGCCGCGTCCGCGAAGAAGGTGACGACGACGATCCTGTCGGCGCTGAAGAAGTAGCTGAAGAGCTGAAGAAGTAGCTGGAGAAGCGGGCGCCGCGTGCGGCCGGGTCCGAGCCCGGCCCCGAGGCGCCGCCCCACCGACGTTCCGTTCGTTCCGTTCCGTTCCGTTTCCGTGAAGGATGCCGATGCACCTGACGTCCCGCCCACCCGGCCGGGCGGCCGCCGCGGAGACCGCCGTACGAGAACGGGGCGTGCCCGGAACTCCACTGCGTGCCGCGCTCGTTCTCGGCCTGCTCCTCGGGTTCTACGTGCTGGCACTGCTCCTCCTCGTCGCGCTGGCGGTCCTGGACGTCTTCCTGGCCCGGGGCCACGGCTTCACGGTCATGGCCGTCGAGGGCTGGCTCGGTTCGCTGGCGATCGCCTGGTGCGTGGTGCGGGTCGTCCTGCTCAGCCGCGGCGCCGGGGACGGGCAGGACGAGGTGCCCGGTCTGTCACTCACGCCCGAGGAGCAGCCGGAGTTGTGGCGGCGGGTACGGGAGCTGGGCGAGCGGGTGGGCACTCGGCCGCCCGCTCGGATCCGGGTGGTCCCGGGGGCCAACGCCATGGTGCGGGAGGACTCCCGGTGGCTCGGGCTGGTCGCGGGTGAACGGCAGCTCTTCCTCGGTGTGGCGCTGCTGATCGGCCTGCCGGAGGACGAACTGGACGCCGTCCTCGCGCACGAACTGGGCCACTACGCGCACGACGACACCCGGCTGGGCGGCCTGCTCTGGACGCTGCACAACCGACTGCTGCACACCGCGCACACATTGCGGCAGCGGGCTGCGCGTGAGGAGGTCGAGGAGAGGGCAAGGGCCGCGGCGCGGGCCGCGCGGCGCCGTGCGGCAGGCAAGCCGCCACCGGTGAAGCGGGAGCCGACGCGAGGCCCGGACCACTACCTGGCCCTCGTCTTCTCCGCGTACGCCCGGCTGTGTCTGCGCCTGACCGAAGCCGTCAGCCGCCGGCAGGAGTACGCGGCCGACCTGACGGCCGCCCGGGTCGCCGGCCGGGACAGCATGGCCACCGCACTGCGCCGTATCCCCGCGCTCGAAGACGCCGACGACCTCTACCTGCGCGAGTACGCGCAGATGGGCCGGGACGCCGGCCTGCTGCCGCCGGAAGGACAGTTCCACGGCGGGCTCGCCCTCCTGCTCGCGGATCCCGCGCGCCGGGCGGAGCTGGAGGCGTGGGCCCGCAGACCGCTCCCGGAGGTGGTGCCCGAGGAGAGCTCTCCGTACGACAGCCACCCGCCCACGGCCGACCGCGTCGCGGCGCTGGAGGCACTTCCCGACGCCGGACGCACCAGCATGCTCCCCCGTCGTCCCGCCTTCGCGCTGCTCCGGGAGCCGGACCGTCTCCTCGCCGGACTGGAACGGGCTGTACTGAGCCGGGAGACGCGGTCCTGGCGGCGGGTGCCCTGGGCCGAACTGCCCGCGCAGACGCGGCGCGAGAGCTGGGCGCGGGAAGCGGGGCCACTGCTGGAGGCCATGGTTCAGGTGGCCGGCGCGAGGGGCGTGGGCGTATCCGGAGCGACACACCTCGACCGCCTCCTGGACTTGATCGACCACGGCCTGCTGTACGACATCGCGGACCGGCTGCCCAGGTCGGACCAGGCCGGCCGGAGCAGTGGCCGTGCGGCACGCGAGTTCGCGAGGACGGCCTTCCGCTCGGCCCTGCACCGACTGGCCCTGCTCACCGCGCTGGACACCGGGTTGTGCCGGTGGGAGCTGTGCTGGTCCGGACCCCCGGTGCGGACGCTGGCACCCGAACGGTTCGCCGAGGCGCTGGAGGAGGCCCTGGACTACGCGATCGCCGACCCGCCCACCACGGCCCCCCTGCGGGCTCTGCTGTCCCGGGGCGGTCGTGCTCCGGTCGGCGACTCGGCACCACCACCGGCCGTCCTGCCCTGACCCCCGCCCGGCACCCTGCGCTGACAACCCCGCGCTCTCCTGCTCCGACAGCCTCCTCGGCCGTCTCCTCAGCCGTCTCCTCAGCCGACTTCTTCGGCCGTCTCTTCGACCGCTTCCTTCGGCGGCCCCTATCCGAAAGACCCGGTATGAACATCCTGATCGACATAGCCGGTGCCTGCGTTCTCCTCTACGCGGTCGTCACTTTCCCTCGCAACGTCCGCAAGGGGCGGGCCCTCCGGGCGGAGGCGAAGGCCAAGGCGCCGGTCAACATCGATCCCGCCAAGTACGGGCTGGTGCCCGCCGCCGAGCTCGACAAGCATTTCGCGGGCCCCGATCCCGAGGCCGACGCGGTCGCGGCGGCCGCCCTCGCCGGTGACTGGCGGCAGGCCGCGGCCTATCTGGCCGGGGCGGGCCGGGACTGGGACCTGCGGTGGTACCGGCTCGGCATCCTCACCCACGCCGCCGCCGAGGACGACGCCTGGCTCAAGGCATGGCGGACGGAGTACCCCGGCGACCCGTCCGCCGCCCTGGTACACGCCGACGCGCTCCTTGAGGTCGCGAGCAATGTCCGCGGTGCGAAGCTGGCGAAGCACACCACGGCCGAGCAGTTCGAGGGCTTCCACCGGCTGCTGGCCGAGGCGCTGCCCGCCTGTCAGGAGGCCGCCCGGATGTCACCCGAGGACCCCTGCCCCTGGATCGCGCAGATCTCCGTCGCTCTGGGGCTCGGCTGGTCGAACGACGACTTCCGGGCGCTGTGGGCCCAGATCACCGCACGCGCCCCGCACCACTTCGGAGCGCATATGAGCGCTCTGCAGTACTGGTGCGCCAAGTGGCGCGGTTCGCACGAGCTGATGTACGCGTTCGCCGACCAGGCCGCGGCTGCCGCGCCGCAGGGCAGCCTGCTGCCCGTACTGCGCCTGCAGGCACTGATGGAGCACGCGTTCCGGGACCGTAAGGCACCCGTGTACCGCCAGCCGTTCGTGCAGGCGGCCGTGGACGCCACCCTGGACGCCGTGGCGTGGGCACCGGCCGGGCATCACCGGCTGCCGACCGTACGGCACCTGCTGGCGGAGGCCCTGTTCCAGACGGATCGTTACGCGGAGGCCGTCGAGCAGTTCAAGGCGATCGGCGGGTACATCGGCAGCCCGCCGTGGACCTACTCCGCCAACCCGGTCAAGGCGTTCGTCTTCGCCCGCACCAACACCTTCGTCGCCTGGGAGAAGGCGGGCCGTCCCGCCGCTCCGCCGCGCGGCCACTCCCTGGGGTACTGACGCACGCGGCGAGGGCGGGCCGGGTTCAGCGCGCCTTGAAGCGGGACGGTGCCTCGGTCGGGTTGCCGCCTGTGGGGAGTTCCTGGTTCGGGCAGCCGGACAGGACCTTCTTCATCGCGCCCTTCTCGGCGGCGGTGACCCACAGACCGTACTTCTTCTTCACGGCCACCTGCGCGGCGACGTAGGTGCAGCGGTACGAGCTGTTGGTCGGGAGCCAGGTGGCGGTGTCGCCGTCGCCCTTGCCGCGGTTGGCGCTCGCGTCGACGGCGAGGAGGTTGAGCGGGTCGTTGGCGAGGGCTATGCGCTTGCTCGCGTCCCAGTACTTGGCGCCCTTCTGCCAGGCGTCCGAGAGGGCGACGAGATGGTCTATGTCGACCAGGCTGCGGCCACGCCGGTAAGTGACCTTCTTACCGGAGTAGGGGTCCGGGTCGAGGACGCCGTAGGAGACCTTGCAGTCGCCGTCCGTGAACTTCACGTCCTTCAGGTCGCGTTTGAGTATGTCGCTGCGGGTGTCGCAGGAATTGGAGTCGGTGTCCGCCCAGGCGGAGCCGAACCTCTCCCGGGTGTAACCGGTCTTCGGTGCCCGGCCCTTGACGGTCAGCGAGTCGGCGGCGGCCAGGGCCGCGCCCCCGCCTCCGGACCCCTGGGCCCCCGAAGCCCCCTTGTCCTGCGCGTTCTTGCATCCCGCCACAGCGAAGACAACGGCGACGGCGACGGCCGCCCCGCTCCTCAGACGCGCCACGTGCGCCCCCTCGTACTCGCCCTCCGCCGCCCCCACGAGGGCGGATGTCCGCAGCCCCCACCGTAACCGCCGGACGGTTCGGGCCGGACGGGGCCTCAGCGGACGGATGCCCCCGACTCCTTCTTGTAGTCGGGGGCCGGACACAGCGGGAGAAGCCCGGCTGCCGCGGCCGCACGCCCGCTCACACCGTCGCGGGGCGTGCGCCTCCCCCGTACGAAGACGTCCGCGTCTGCGCCTACGACCCCAGGATCGAGGCCAGGAACTCCCCGACCCAGCCCAGCAGTTCCCGTCCGACCAGCGGCTTTCCGCCCACCTTCGCGGTCTTCGGGCGGGGCACCAGCACCTGGTGGACGGCCGGCTTGATGACGGTCCCCGGGTACAGGCGCTTGAGGCGCAGCTCCTGCGACTCGCGCAACTCCACCGGCGCGAACCGGATGTTGGTGCCCTGGAGGACGATCTCGCCGACCCCGCAGGCGCGCGCGAGCATCCGCAGCCCGGCGACGAGCAGCAGGTTCTCGACCGGCTCGGGCAGCTTGCCGTAGCGGTCGGTGAGTTCCTCGCGGACCGCCTTGATGTCCGCCTCCGAGTTGGCGGAGGCAATCGAACGGTAGGCCTGCAGGCGCAGCCGCTCGCCGGGCGCGTAGTCGTGCGGGACATGCGCGTCGACGGGCAGCTCGATCTTGACCTCGAGCGGCGGCTCCTCCTCGATCTCTCCCGTCTCCAACTGCCGCCGGTAGTCCGCGACGGCCTCGCCGACCATGCGGACGTACAGGTCGAAGCCGACGCCCGCGATGTGCCCGGACTGCTCGCCGCCGAGCAGGTTTCCGGCGCCGCGGATCTCCAGGTCCTTCATCGCCACGTACATGCCGGCGCCCATCTCGGTGTGCTGGGCGATGGTGGCGAGCCGTTCGTGCGCGGTCTCGGTCAGCGGCTTCTCCGGCGGGTACAGGAAGTACGCGTACCCGCGCTCGCGCCCTCGGCCGACCCGGCCGCGCAGCTGGTGCAGCTGGGAGAGGCCGAAGGTGTCGCCGCGTTCGACGATGAGCGTGTTGGCGTTGGAGATGTCGATGCCGGACTCGACGATCGTCGTGGAGACGAGGACGTCGAACTTCTTCTCCCAGAAGTCGACGACGACCTGCTCCAGCGCCGACTCCGACATCTGGCCGTGCGCGGTCGCGATGCGCGCCTCGGGGACGATCTCGCGGAGTCTGGCCGCCGCGCGGTCGATGGACTCCACCCGGTTGTGGATGTAGAAGACCTGGCCCTCGCGCAGCAGTTCGCGGCGGATGGCGGCGCCGATCTGCTTCTCCTCGTACGGCCCGACGAAGGTGAGCACCGGGTGCCGCTCCTCCGGGGGCGTGGTGATCGTCGACATCTCGCGGATGCCGGTGACCGCCATCTCCAGGGTGCGCGGGATCGGGGTCGCGGACATGGTCAGCACGTCGACGTTGGCGCGCAGCTTCTTCAGCTGCTCCTTGTGCTCGACGCCGAAGCGCTGCTCCTCGTCGACGATGACCAGGCCGAGGTCCTTGAACTTGGTCTCCGAGGAGAACAGCCGGTGGGTGCCGATGACGACGTCGACCGCGCCCTCGCGCAGGCCCTCCAGGGTCCCTTTCGCCTCGGTGTCGGTCTGGAAGCGGGAGAGCGCCTTCACGCTCACCGGGAACTGCGAGTACCGCTCGGAGAACGTCCCGAAGTGTTGCTGCACCAGCAGGGTGGTGGGGACGAGGACGGCCACCTGCTTGCCGTCCTGTACGGCCTTGAAGGCGGCCCGCACCGCGATCTCCGTCTTGCCGTAGCCGACGTCGCCGCAGATCAGGCGGTCCATGGGGACGGACTTCTCCATGTCCTCCTTGACCTCGGCGATGGTGGTCAGCTGGTCCGGGGTCTCCGCGTACGGGAACGCGTCCTCCAGCTCGCGCTGCCAGGGCGTGTCCCCGCCGAAGGCGTGCCCGGGGGCGGCCATGCGCGCGCTGTAGAGCTTGATCAGGTCGGCGGCGATCTCCTTGACGGCCTTCTTGGCGCGCGCCTTGGTCTTCGTCCAGTCCGCGCCGCCCAGGCGGTGCAGGGTGGGGGCCTCGCCGCCGACGTACTTGGTGATCTGCTCCAGCTGGTCGGTCGGGATGTAGAGGCGGTCGCCGGGCTGGCCGCGCTTGGCGGGGGCGTACTCCACGACCAGGTACTCGCGGGTGGCGCCCTGGACGGTGCGTTGCACCATCTCGATGTAGCGGCCGACACCGTGCTGCTCGTGGACGATGTAGTCGCCCGGCTCCAGGGTGAGCGGGTCGATGGTCTTGCGGCGGCGGGCCGGCATCCGGGCGCCGTCCTTGCCGGCCGCCTTCTGGCCGGACAGGTCGGTCTCGGTGAGGACGGCGAGTCTGAGCGCCGGGTCGACGAAGCCGTAGTCGATCGAACCGCAGGACACGTGCACGACGGAGGGGCCGAGCTCGTCCAGGTCGACGTCCAGACGGGCCGCGATGCCCTCGCCGCCGAGCACCTCGACCGTGCGGGAGGCGGTGCCGTGGCCCTCGGTGACGTAGACCGTGCGCCAGCCGTCGGCCAGCCAGCCCTTGGTGTCGGCGAGGGCCTTGGCGGTGTCGCCGCGGTAGGTCTCGGTGGCGTGCATGCCGAGCTTGAGGGTGTCGGCGGACAGCTCCTCGTCGGCGGCGAACGGCGACACCGACCACCACATCATGTCCAGCTCGCGGGCGCGGTCGCGGACGTCCGCGATGGACCACAGGGAGGCCGCGCCGACGTCGATGGGTGCCTCGCCGCCGCCGG
Source organism: Streptomyces sp. NPDC101234 (assembly GCF_044767525.1). Classification (NCBI taxonomy): domain Bacteria; kingdom Bacillati; phylum Actinomycetota; class Actinomycetes; order Kitasatosporales; family Streptomycetaceae; genus Streptomyces; species Streptomyces sp. NPDC101234. Next base: position 82,179 of record NZ_JBIWOA010000006.1, read on the forward strand.
CCGTGGCCGCCCAGGAGGCCTGCAGGAACTCCTGGCTGGTCGCCACCAGGTCGGCGGCGCGTGTACGGACCCGCTCCGGGTCGCACACGACGGCCATCGCGCCCTTGGGCAGCACGTCGAGCAGCAGTTCCATGTCGTCGACGAGGACCGGGGCGAGGGACTCCATACCCTCGACCGCGATCCCCTCGGCGATCTTGTTGAGCAGTTCGCCCAGCTCGGGGTGTTCCTCGGCGAGGGCACGCGCGCGTGCGCGGACGTCGTCGGTGAGCAGCAGCTCTCGGCAGGGCGGCGCCCACAGGCCGTGCTCGGCGACCTCCAGGGAGCGCTGGTCGGCGACCTTGAAGTAGCGGATCTCCTCGACGTCGTCGCCCCAGAACTCGACGCGCAGGGGGTGTTCCTCGGTGGGCGGGAAGACGTCCAGGATGCCGCCGCGGACGGCGAACTCGCCGCGCTTCTCGACGAGCTCCACGCGCGCGTAGGCGGCGGCCGCGAGGGCTTCGACGACGTCGTTCAGGTCGGCGTTCTGGCCGGTGCGCAGCGCCACCGGTTCCAGGTCGCCGAGGCCCTTGACCTGCGGCTGGAGCACGGACCGCACGGGGGCGACGACGACGGAGACCGGGCCGGTCTCGGGGTCGTCGGGGCGGGGGTGGGCCAGGCGGCGCAGCACGGCGAGGCGGCGGCCGACGGTGTCGCTGCGCGGGCTGAGCCGCTCGTGCGGGAGCGTCTCCCAGGAGGGGTAGTCGACGACGCCCTCGGAGGGCAGGAGCGTGCGCAGGGCGGCTGCCAGGTCCTCGGCCTCGCGGCCGGTAGCGGTGACCGCGAGGACGGGGCGGCCGGCCTCGCGGGCCAGGGCGGCGACCGCGAAGGGGCGGGCCGCCGGGGGGCCTACCAGGTCGACGTGCATGCGGTTGCCGTCCGCGGCCGCCTTGATCGCTTCCGCGAGTGCGGCGTCCTTGACTACGGCGTCGAGCAGACCGTGCAGGCTCATTCAGGGCGGCTTTCGTCCGGGGGTGGGCAACGCGAATAGCCCGGCGCGGGCTACGGCCGGGGGGTCTCCAGCGTACGACGACGCGTGCGCGTGTGCCGGGGGCTGTGGACAACCTCCGGTGCGCTGTGAACGCGCCGGCGCCCTGGTGACCGTCCCAGAGGGCTCCGCCCCCCCCGGCCCCCCGACCTCCGCCCACCCGACTCGGTGAATCAAAAAGCCGGGCTCGAAAGACAGAGACACACACGCCCACCACCCGACTCGGTGAATCAAGACGCCGGGCTCGAAAGACAGAGACACACGCACGCCCACCACCCGACTCGGTGATTCAAGACGCCGGGCTCGGAAGACAACGACACACGCCCCCACCAACCAAACCACCTGACTCGGTGAGCCGAGAAGCTTGGGCTCTCGGACACACGCGCCCCCCAGGCGAGCCAAGAAGCCGGGCTCGGCAGGCAGAGGCGGAAGATGCGGACGTGCCCGGCGCCGGAGAGTCCCCCAAGACTCCCCGGCGCCGGGCCTTTCCCCCGCAACCCCCGTATGCGGTGGTCTCCTATGTGGTGCGTCAGTCCGTCGCGATGGCGTTCAGGACGTTCATGCGGCCCGCGCGGAACGCCGGGATCAGGGCGGCGAACAGGCCCACGAAGGCCGAGCCGATGAACACCCCGATGATCGTCGGCCAGGGGATCTCCAGGACCTTCAGGCCCTGCAGCGCGAGCAGCTTCTGGGCCGTGGCGCCCCAGCCCATGCCGAGCCCCAGGCCCAGCAGGGCGCCGAAGAGGGCGATCACCACGGACTCCATGCGGATCATGCGGCGCAGCTGGCGGCGGGAGAGGCCGATGGCCCGCATGAGGCCGATCTCGCGGGTGCGCTCGACGACCGACAGGGCCAGCGTGTTCACCACGCCGAGGACCGCGACGATGATCGCGAGGGCGAGCAGGCCGTAGATCAGGTTCAGCAGCTGGCCGATCTGGTCCTTGAGCGCCTGCTTGTAGTCGGTCTGGTTGCGCACCTTGTACTGCGGGTAGCCGTGCAGCGCGGACTTGAGGGACTTGTACGCGGCGTCCTGCTGCCCGTCCTTGGCGGTGGCGAAGACCAGCTGGTCGAGCGGCATCTTGTCGGCCGGCACGTACTTGGCGAGCGTGGCGATGGACGTGTACTTGGCGCCCTGGTCGATGACGACGTCGCTGCTGGTGATCGCGCGGACCGTCAGGTGGGCCGTACGCCCGTCCCTGAACTTGACGGTGATCTTCGAGCCGAGGTGGATGCCGTGCGCCTTGGCGAACTTGTCGTGCACGGACATCGAGTCGGGCAGGTAGGCGTCCTTGAGGTTCCCGGCGACGGTCTTGGTGCGCAGGTCGGTCGCGTAGGTCGGGTCGGCCGCCGTGATGTCGGTGTCCTTGAGGGTCTTGCCGTCGGGCGTGGTGTAGTCGGCGGTGGTGTTCCGGTACTCGGTGACCCGGGCGAGCCCCGGCGTGTCCTTGATGGCCCTGACCGCCTGCGGGGTGATCCGCTGGCCGCCGTCGGACTGGATGATGAAGTCCGTGCCGACGGTTTTGTCGAGCTGGTCGGTGGCGGAGGCGACCATGGAGGAGCCGACCACCGAGAGGCAGGCGACCAGCGCGAGCCCGATCATCAGGGCGGCGCCCGTCGCACCGGTGCGGCGCGGGTTGCGCAGCGCGTTGCGTTCGGCCATGCGGCCGACGGGGCCGAACATCCGCAGCAGGACGGCGCCCAGGACCCGTACGACCCCGCCCGCGAGCAGCGGGCCGATGACGACGAACCCGATGAGGGAGAGCACGATGCCCAGGCCCAGCCAGAGCGAGCCCTCCTTGGCCTTCTCGGAGGCCGAGGCCAGGTAGAGGCCGTAGCCGCCCGCACCGGTCAGCACGAGGCCCACCAGGGCGCGTACGAGGCCCGCCCTGGCGTCGGCGGGGGCGCCCGCGTCGCGCAGCGCGGCCATCGGGGAGACCTTGCCGGCGCGGCGCGCGGGCAGGTAGGCGGCGAGGACGGTGACGACGACGCCGAGGATCAGGCCGATCACCGGGGTGGTCCAGGCGACCGTCAGATCGCTGGTCGACAGATGCATGCCCATGGAGCCCATGAGCTTCATCAGGCCGACCGCGATGCCGACGCCCGCGCCGACGCCGAGGACCGAGCCGACCACGCCGAGCAGCAGCGCCTCGACGAGCACGGAACGGTTGACCTGGCGGCGGCTGGAGCCGATGGCCCGCATCAGACCGATCTCACGGGTGCGCTGGGCGACCAGCATCGAGAAGGTGTTGATGATCAGGAAGATGCCGACCAGGAAGGCGATCCCCGCGAAGCCGAGCATCGCGTACTTCATGACGTCCATGAAGCTCTCGACGGACTTCTGGTTGGCGTCGGCGGTCTCCTTGGCGGTCTGCACCTTGTAGGCGGAACCGAGTTCGCCGATGACGTTCTTCTTCAGCTGCGGGTCGGTCACCCCGGCCGCGGCCGTCACGTTGACGTTGGTGAAGACGCCGGTCTGCCCGACGAGCGTCCGCTGCGCCGTCTTCGTGTCCAGGTAGAAGATCGCGGCACCGGGGTTGGTGACGGTGAAGTCGGCGATGCCGGAGATCTTCGCGGTGTGGGTGCCGACCGCGCTGATGACGGCGAGTTCGTCGCCGAGCCCCAGGTGGTGCTTGTCGGCGGTGTCGGCGTCCACCATGATCTGGCCGGAGTTCTTCGGCGCCGTGCCGCTGGTCACCTTCATGGTGCGGGCGTCGTTGCCGTTCCAGCTGCCGACGATGGTCGGGGCGCCGCTGGACGGCGACAGGTTGTCCTTCTCGGCGTCGACGACGGTCACGGTCGTCGAGAAGACCGTGCCCTCCGCCGACTTGACGCCGTGCGCCGCCCGGACCTTGGCCACCACCGAGGCCGGCATGACCGGCGGCCTGCCGTTGTCGGAGGTGGTCTGGCCGGTGTCGGAGGCGCTCTTGGCGCTGACCGTCACATCGGAGGAGGTCGCCGCGAACAGCTTGTCGAACGTCGTGTTCATGGTGTCGGTGAACACCAGCGTGCCGCAGACGAACGCCACCGACAGCAGCACGGCGACCGCCGACAGGGCCATGCGTCCCTTGTGCGCGAAGAAGTTGCGCAGGGAGGTCCTCATGACGGTCATGACGTACGCCCCCGCGCGTCGAAGTCCTTCATGCGGTCCAGGACGGCGTCCGCGGTCGGCTTGAACATCTCGTCGACGATCCGGCCGTCGGCGAGGTACAGCACGCGGTCCGCGTACGAGGCGGCCACCGGGTCGTGGGTGACCATCACGATGGTCTGGCCCAGGTCGTCCACGGAGCTGCGCAGGAAGCCGAGGACCTCCGCGCCCGCGCGGGAGTCGAGGTTTCCGGTCGGCTCGTCACCGAAGATGATCTCGGGGCGCGCGGCGAGGGCGCGCGCCACGGCCACGCGCTGCTGCTGACCGCCCGAGAGCTGCGTGGGACGGTGCTTGAGCCGGTCCGCGAGCCCCACGGTGGTGACCACGCGCTCCAGCCACTCCTTGTCGGGCTTGCGTCCGGCGATGTCCATGGGGAGCGTGATGTTCTCCAGCGCGTTCAGCGTCGGCAGCAGGTTGAACGCCTGGAAGATGAAGCCGATCCGGTCCCGGCGCAGCTTGGTGAGCTTCTTGTCCTTCAGGCCGGTGATCTCGGTCTCGTCCAGGTAGATCTGACCGCTCGTCACGGTGTCGAGCCCGGCGAGGCAGTGCATCAGGGTGGACTTGCCGGACCCCGAGGGGCCCATGATCGCGGTGAACTGGCCCCGCGCGATGTCCACGTCGACGTGGTCGAGGGCGACGACACGGGTCTCTCCGGCCCCGTACGCCTTGACGACCTGCCGCGCCCGCGCGGCAACGGCCGTACGCCCTCCAGTACCCCCGTGCCTGGGAATGGTCACAGCCGATGTCACGGTATGTCTCCTAAGTCGGTCAGCGAACGGGCAGCGCTGTGCTGCGCCGTGCTGTGCAGCGTTCGGTACGACGATGAGTCTGGCGGTGGGCGGGGGTGCCCCGCGCTGGTGCGAAGCCCCGTCTTGCCCGGGGGAAAACCCCACCCCCGCCGGTTCGGTCAACCGCCCCCCGGCGGCATAAAGCCAGGTTAAGGACGACCGGGGTGCCGTCTCCTCCTCCGGCGGTACGAACCCTCCCCGGGCCCTGATACGGAGAACCCCCTAGGGGAAGTCCACCGGCGGGTGGAGACCGTCTAGGGGTCGGACTCCACCCGCCGGCCCGGTCAGCCTCCACCCTCCCGTGGCGTGAGACGCAAGCGGAGGCGTACTCCCGCCAGGTCGGGGCGGATGGGAAGCTGTCGTACGCGACATAGATGCATAGGGAACGCATGGGGAGGGGATCCGGCGTGGGGAGTACGACACCCGCGATACGCGCGGCCGGGCGGGACACCGGGACGGGCCGGCGGGGAGCCGTGGTGGCCGCCCTGATGCTCTCGATGGCGCTGGCCGCGCTCGACTCCACCATCGTCTCCACCGCCGTCCCCCAGATCGTCGGCGACCTCGACGGCTTCTCCGTCTTCTCCTGGCTCTTCTCCGGCTATCTGCTGGCCGTCACCGTGACCCTCCCGGTGTACGGCAAGCTCTCCGACACCTTCGGCCGCAAGCCGGTGCTGGTCGTGGGCGCCGTGCTGTTCCTGCTGGGCTCGCTGCTGTGCGCGCTGGCCTGGAACATGGGCGCGCTGATCGCGTTCCGGATCGTGCAGGGCCTCGGCGGAGGTGCGCTGCAGGGCACCGTGCAGACCCTCGCGGCCGACCTGTACCCCCTTGAGGAACGCCCGAAGATCCAGTCCAAGCTGTCGACGGTGTGGGCGGTGTCGGCGGTGGCCGGGCCGGGGATCGGCGGGGTGCTGGCCGCGTACGCGGACTGGCGGTGGATCTTCCTCGTCAACCTGCCGATCGGCACGGCGGCGCTCTGGCTGATAGTGCGCCACCTGCACGAGCCGGAGCGCGCGCCGCGCACGCGCCCGCGGGTGGACTGGATGGGCGCACTGGCGGTCTTCGCGTGCGGCGGTGTACTGCTGACGGCGCTCGTGCAGGGCGGGGTGGCGTGGGCCTGGTGGTCCGCGCCGTCGTGCGCGCTGTTCGCCGCCGGGCTGGCGCTGGTGGCGCTCGTGGTGGGGATCGAGCGCCGGGCGGCGGAGCCGATCATCCCGGGGTGGGTGTGGCGGCGCAGGACCATCGCCGCGGTGAATCTGGCGTCGGGCGCGCTCGGACTCCTCATGGTCGCCCCCACGGTCTTCCTGCCCACCTACGCCCAGTCGGTCCTGGGCCTCGCCCCGGTGGCCGCCGGATTCGTGCTGTCCGTCTGGACGCTGACCTGGCCGGTGGCGGCGGCGCTGAGCCAGCACGTGTACCGGCGGGTCGGCTTCCGCAACACGGCGATGCTGGGGATCGGGGCGGCGGCGCTGATCCTGCTCGCCTTCCCGTTCCTGCCGTATCCCGGATCGGCCTGGCAGCCGACGCTGCTGATGACCCTGCTGGGCGCCGCCCTGGGGCTCTTTCAGCTCCCGCTGATCGTGGGCGTCCAGTCCACCGTCGGCTGGGCGGAGCGCGGCACCACGACGGCGTCCGTCCTCTTCTGCCGGCAGACCGGGCAGACGATCGGCGCGGCGGCCTTCGGGGCGGTGGCCAACGGGGTGCTGTCCGCGCGCCTGGGCGGAGCCGGCGACCTGGACTCCGTCACCCGCGCCCTGGCCGCCGGGACCGCGCCCGAGGCGACCCGGCGGGCCATCGCGGACGCGGTGCACGCGGTGTACCTGGGAGCGGCGGGCGCGGCGGCGCTGGCCTTCGTGGTGCTGCTGGTGCTGGCGCCCCGGCGCTTTCCGGTCCTGACGGAGCGGTGAGGGACGGCCCCTCTCTCCGGCGCTTCCGGGGGATCGTCGCCGTCCCGAAGGCCCGCCCTGCTGCCGCCCGTTCGCGCGGTTACCGCCTGTTCACGCGCCGGCGGGCCGCCAGAAGCGCGCCCGCGCCGAGGGCGACGGCGGCCGCGGCGGCGCCCGCGAGCGGGAGGGCCGTACCGGAACCGGTGTTCGCCAGGTCGTCGCCGGATGCGGTGGAGGGCGTCGAGCTCGCGCCGCCGCCGGACGACCCCTTGCCGCCGGTCACGTCGAGCCGGATGTCGGCCTTGTCGTTCTTCGCGTCGGTGTCGAACGGCCGGGAGCGGCCGGTGAGTTCGATCGATCCCTCGGCCCCGGACACGGCCTTGTCGATCTTCAGTTCGAAGGTGAAGGTCTGCTTGTAGGTTTCGGGGACCCAGGCGTAGCCGCTGGAGCAGGTGTAGGTCCCGGAGCCCGCCTTGGTGCAGTAGTTGTCGCTCTTGGCCACCGTCGTACCGGCGGGCATTTTGATCAGTACCTGTGCCGCCGTCGCACGGTCCCGCCGGTACACCCAGGCCGGCCCGGCGTTGGTGATCTTCACTTTCAGGGGGACGGTGTCCCCGACGACGCCCTCCAGGCGCGCTCCCGTCACCTGGAAGTCGGCCGTGTTCGCGGCGGTGACCGGCACATAGGCCACGTCCCCGGTCGGGTGCTTCGCGCTGCCGGGGGCCGCCGGCGTGGCGCCGGGCTGCTCGACGAGTTTGATCGCGGGCCCGGATCCCGGCTCCGGATGCGAGAAGTTGTCCCCGGGATAGGGGAACCCCGCGGTGTCGATCCCCACCGTGACGTCGTCGTACAACGCGTAGTCGAGCACGTCGAAGGTCAGCTGCTTCTCGGGCGCGTAGACGACGCCCGGCTTCACGGTCTGGTCGAACTCACAGACCGCCTCGGTCATGTTGGGGATCTCGTCCATTGTCGGGATCTTGAGGGAGGAGCAGTTGGAGGGCAGTTCCGTGAGGCTCAGTCCGCGGGTGAGGGTGTACGACAGCCAGACCTTGCCGAGCGCCTCCGCGCCCGTGTTGGTGAATTGGCCCGGCACCTGGAAGGAACTGCCCGGCTCGGCCCCGTCGACCGGGGCGAGCTTGCCCAGGACCACCCCGGGGGCCGATCCGTCGGCCACGGCGGGAGTGGCGCCCAGCGCGACCAGGGCGAGGGCGCCGATCGTGCCGGCGGTCCGCCCGAGGAGGCGAAGTCCGGGAGAGGTCTGGAACATGGGTCCCCATATGAAGTCTCGGTGGCGGATGGACGAACTGCGGGGCAAGACGCACCCCCGCTCATATGACTCCGCCCGGCGTCGAACAGTTGTATGGGACGGGTTAACGCGGGTAACACCCGAGGTCAGACCGCCGCCGCACAGTAAGCGCATACCGACCGGCCAGTTGAAGGAAAAAGCCGCGCGCCCCGTATACCTGCGAGTAACGTGCGTCCCCGGTTCCCTCCCCTCCCTGCGGTCCGCCGCCACGGACCCGAGCCATGCAAGGAGCACCGGGATGTCCTACGACCCTTCCCCACGCGAGCCTTCGCAACTGACCTATCCCTGGCAGCCGTTGCCCCCGGAGCCGCCACGGCCCCGGCATGTGCCGCACCGGGAGCCGGTCGGGCACCACAGCGACCTCCGGGTACTGCGCGGCGCCTACCGGCTGCAGCGGCGCACCGCCGCACTCACCGCGCTCGGCTACTTCACGCTGTTCCTGGTACTGTCGGCGTTCGCCCCGCACCTGATGACCAGCACGGTCGCCGACGGCATCCCCGCCGGCCTGCTCCTCGCACTCCTTCAACTCCCCGTCACCTGGCTGGCGATCGCGCTGTACGAGCACACCGCGCGCCGCCATGTCGACCCGCTCGCGGACCGCATCCGCAGAACCGCCGAACTGGACGCCAGGCGAGGGGCCGTACGGTGACCGGCTTCAGCGGTTCCGCCCAGTCCATGTCCCTGATCGCCTTCACCGTCGTCGCCACGCTCACCCTCCTGCTGTGCGTGATGACCGGCCCGGACCGCGACGACCTCGACGAGTTCTACACCGGTTACGGCTCCCTCTCGCCGCTGCGCAACGGCCTGGCCATCGCCGGCGACTACATCTCCGCGGCCACCGTCCTCGGCACTGGCGGGGTGATCGCCCTGTGCGGCTACGACGGCGTCGTCCTCGCCCTCAGCACCGCCCTGTCGCTGTTGCTGCTGATGTTCCTGCTGGCCGAACCGCTGCGCAACGCGGGCCGGTTCACCATGGGCGACGCGCTGGCCCGCCGGATGCCCGGCCGGAGCGTACGGATCGCGGCCTGCGCGGTCACCATCGCCGCCCTGCTGCCCCTGATGCTCGTCCAGCTGGCCGGCGCCGGCCAGCTGATGGCCTTCATCCTCGGTTTCTCCGACGGGTCCGTGCAGACCGGCTGTGTCATCGGCCTCGGCGCCCTGATGATCAGCTACGCGGCCATCGGCGGTATGAAGGGCACCGCGCTCATCCAGATCCTGAAGATCGTGACGCTGCTCGGTTCCGGCATCGTCGTCGCCCTGCTGATCCTGCACCGCTTCGACTGGGATCCCGGTGCCCTGCTCACCGCGGCCGCCAAGGGCAGCGGCGCCGGCACCGCCTACCTGCACTCCGGCCTCGAGTTCCGCGGCGGACCCGCTCCCCGGCTGGACATGATCAGTTCGGAGCTGACCATCGTCATCGGCGGCGCCTGTCTCCCGCACATCACCATGCGCATGTACACGGCCTCCAGCGCCCGCCAGGTCCGGCGCTCGATGTCCTGGGCGGTGTCGGGGGTGGCCCTGTTCGTGCTGATCATCGGCATCATCGGGTTCGGCGCCACCGCCCTGGTCGGCCGTGCCGCCATCAGCGCCGCCGACCCGCAGGGCAACACCGCGTATCTGCTCGGCTCCCGCGCGGCGTTCGGGACCGACGTGTCGACGGCGGAGACCCTGCTCTTCACCACCGTCACCACGGCGATCTTCCTGACCCTGCTCGCCTCCGTCGCCGGCATGATCCTCGCCTGCGCCAACTCCCTCGCCCACGACGTCTTCGCGACCCGTGTCCAGGAGATGCCGGCCCGCCGCGAGATGAACCTGGCCCGCGTCTGCGCACTCGCCATAGGAGTCCCCACGATCCTCCTGGCGGTCCTGGTCCAGCACCACAGCCTGCAGCCCCTGGCCACCCTCTCCTTCTGCCTCGGCGCCTCCGCCCTCGCCCCCGCCCTGGTCTACGGCCTCTTCTGGCGCCGCTACACCCGCACCGGCCTCCTGTGCACGCTCCTCGGCGGCACCCTCACCGTGCTGCTCCTGATGCCGGGCACCAACCTGGTCTCCGGATCGCCGGGCGCCGTCTTCCCGCACGCCGACTTCAACTGGTTCCCCTTCACCACCACCGGCATCGTCTCCATCCCGGCCGGGTTCTTCCTGGGGTGGCTGGGGACGGCGGTCTCCGGCCGGCGCGGGGCCGCCGAACAGCGGCGGCAGTACGAAGCGGTGGAGGGGTGGATCCTGGCGGGGGCGGAACGACGGGGGCACTGAGCCGACGGCGTCAGGGAAGGCACTGAGCCGACGGCGCACGGAAGGCGCTGAGCCGACGGCGCACGGAAGGCGCTGAGCCGACGGCGCACGGAAGGGGGCTGCGCCGACGCGTACGGAAAGGGACTCGAACCTGGCGTACGCGGGGGCGCGGCCCACGGCCGGGTGCGCTATTCCGCCGTCGCGCGCCCCGTCAGGGACATGAGGCTGTTGCGCATGTGGTCCATGTGCGCCTGCACGCCGTCCCAGGTCTCCCCGTGCTCGCGCAGCACCCGCTCGGTGTCCCGGGCGATGCGGTCCTCCCGGGCCCGCGCCTCCGCGAGGATCTCCTCGGCACGCGTCTGCGCCGCCTCCTCGGCACGGCGCGAGGACTCCTCCGCCTCACCGAGGGCGCACTTCGCCTCGGACAGGGCGGCCTCGGCACGGGCGATGCGTTCGGCGTTGTGCGCGTCGACGGCGGCGGCGCTCGCGACCTCCTCGCGCTCCGCCTCGGCCCAGCGTTCGGCGTGCTCCTTGGCCTGTTCGGCCAGCATCGCCGTGGTGCGCTGCCGTACCTCGCGCACCGCACCGAGGGCCTCGCCGCGCTGCTCCTTCACCTCCAGCCGGGCGCCGACGCGGATGTCGTCGGCCTCGGCGCGTGCGGCGAGAAGCAGCTGGCGGGTGCGCTCCTCGGTGTCCGCGCGGAGCGCGTCGGACTGTTCCTGTGCCGTACTGCGGGTGTTCTCGGCACGCTCCGAGGCCTCCGCGACGTCGTCCGTCAGCGCGCGCCGGGCCTTTTCGCGCAGGGCCGCCGCTTCCTCCAGCACGAGCCGGTACACACGCTGCGCACGGTCCCCGAGCGACTCGTACGTCTGCGGCGGGAGTTCCGCGACGACGGCCTGCAGCCGCTCGGCCTCCCTCTCCATGTCCTTGGCGAGGACGGTGAGCCGCGCGGCACGTTCCCACGCGGCGTCCCGGTCCTCCGACAGAGCCGCCATGAACGTGTCGACCTGCTCGGGGCGGTAGCCACGCCCCCGGACGGTCACGAAGCAGTACGGCGACATCGATGTGCTGCTCACCCTGGGAACCCCTCTCCACCGGACCCGCACGAAATGATTATTTCGCGCACATCTTGATGGATCGGGCTTAACTGTTCATAACGCGACACTCCGCAGATACGTCACGGTCGAAGCAACGCGTGTTGTTCCCGGGGATGTGAGCGCACCAGGGGGCGCGAACGCTCAGTCGCGCGCCCTCAGATAGCGGGTCAGCACCGTCGCGCCCGACCGCTCCGCCGACACGCACTCCAGTTCGACAGATGGGCTGCCCGCGGGGAAGAGCGGCCGGCCGGTGCCCAGCACGGTCGGGAAGGTCACCAGCCGGTACTCGTCGACCAGGTCGGCGGCCGCCAGCGCGTGGACGACTCCGATGCTGCCCATGACGACCACGTCCCGCTGCTCGGCCTTGACGGCGTCCAGGAGATCACCGTCGACGAGACGGGAGTTGGCCCACGCGGACACATCGGACAGCGTGCGCGAGGCGACCAGCTTGGGCGCGGCGTTCAGGCGCGCGGAGAACGGGTCGTCGCGGCCCGGCCACAGCTGCGAGAACGCCTCCCAGGTGGACCGCCCCAGCAGTACGACCCCCTCGTCCAGGACGCTGCCCAGACGGAACCTGTCCCCGGCGATCTCCTCCCGGCCGAACCGGAAGAGCCAGCCGCCGTACGGGGTGCCCTCGGAACCGTCCGGGTCGGACACGATCCCGTCCAGGGTGGTGAATTGGATGACGACAACGCTCATGACGGTTGTCCCTTCGCTCGATGGTCACCGGTACATACCGGCGGCATCGGGCGGACTCATCGGCGTGGACGGAACTTCTTCGCGGGACTTCTTCGCGAACTTCTTCAGGGAGCTTCTTGCTGTGCCAGCGTCGTCAGCGCGCGCGGGTCCGTGAACACCGTGTTGCGCGCGATCCGGCCTTCGCCGCTGACCGTGAGGACCTGCACGCTGTGCAGTCGGTGACCGCCGCCGGGCTCCGGGGCGTACGCGGCGAGCGCGGGCTGCGCGTTGGCGGTCAGCAGGCGCGTACGCCAGCCGGTGCCGCGCATCCGGAACACCCGCTCCATGAACAGGCCGTAGTCGTCACGGCCCCGGTACCACAGCGCCAGCGGCGGCATCTCCAGGACCGCGTCGTCGGTGAGCAGCCGTACGAGCGCGGGCACATCGGCCGCCTCGAACGCCCGCGCATACCGCCGGACCGCCTCCCGCACCCCGGGATCGTCCGGCTCGGTCACCTCGTCCGCCGCACCCATGCCCGCGAGAGCGGCACGCGCCCGCTGCAGCGCGCTGTTCACGGCCGGCACCGACGTCTCCAACTGGTCGGCGACCTCGGCGGCGCTGAACTCCAGCACCTCGCGCAGCACCAGCACGGCGCGCTGCCGCGCGGGCAGCACCTGCAGCGCTGCCACCAGCGCGAGCCGCAGATCCGTGCGCACCTCCACATCGAGGCGCGCGTCGGGGAACGGCTCCAGCCACGGCACGTCGAGCGCCGGCGTCAGCGGCGCCTCCGGATCCGTGCCGGGCTTCCCGAGCCCCGACGGCAACGGCCTTCGCGCGCGCCCCTGAAGGGCCGTCAGGCACACGTTCGTGGCGATCCGGTACAGCCACGTCCGCACCGACGCCCGCGCCGGGTCGTAGCGGTCACGGGCCTTCCAGGCGCGCAGCATGGTCTCCTGCACCAGATCCTCGGCCTCGTGGAACGAGCCCAGCATCCGATAGCAGTACGCCACCAACTCGCCCCGGTACGGCTCGAAGTCCACCCGCCCATCATGCCCGCGCACCACGCACACCGGGTGGCAAAAGCGTGCACGCGCGCGTGGGGCCGGCCCGGACACCCGCCCGGACCGGCCCCACCGGTCGTCCTACCGCCGCGCTACAGCAGCCCGTCCCACATCTGCTCCAGCAGCACCGACCACCAGCTCTCCGGCGAACCGAGCGCCGCCGGGTCCAGGGAGGCCAACTGGGCCTGGAAGTCGACGGTCCAGCGGCCCGCCTGCTCCTGGTTCAGGCCGAACCTGAGCCGCCACATCCGGCCCAGCAGCGCCAGACAGCGCACGAACTCCGGCAGCCCGGTGTTGACGAACTGCGGCGGTACGGAACCGCCGCCCGGCCCCGCCTCCACCGGCACTGCCACGATGTTCGCGGTCCCGTACTGCACACAGACCGCCTTGCCGAAGTCGGTGCCCATGACCAGGTACGACCCCGCGTCCGGCGCCGGCTGCACCCCGCGCTCCTGCGCCAGTTCCGCCAGCGTCGGCACCGGACGGCCCGGCTGGGCCTGCGCCCAGAAGAACGGTCCCATGTCCAGCGGCAGCCCCGCCGCGACCAGCGTGTGCGCCACGATCGGCGGCACACCCTGCCGGTCCACCGCCACCTGCTCGAACCGGAACACGCCGGGACCGAACGCCGCCGCCAGCTCCTGCCCGATCGCCTCCGGCGGGATCGGCGGCGCCGCCTGCACCTGTGGCAACGGCGCCCGCACCGGCGCGGGTCGCGCGGGACCCGCCGCCACCTGGTGCAACTCGCCCTGGTGCGCCAGCAACTGCCGCATCCCCTGCTGCCGGCTCGCGTGGTCCGTCCCGTACGGCGCGATGCTCGCGAGCCGCGCCTGCGGCCACTGCTCCCGGATCATCCGGGCACAGTAGGCACCCGGCAGCTCGCACGACTCCAGCTCCGTGTGCAGCTCCAGCACCTGGTCCGGCGGCACGTTCATCGCCCGCAGCTCATGGAAGATCTGCCACTCCGGATGCGGCGTCCCCGGCGCCGAACGCCGGATCAGCTGCTGCTCCGAACCGTCCTGCGCGCGGTAGCGCAGCACCGCCTGATAGCCCGGGCCCACGGTCGGCTGCCCCTGCTGCGGGTAGCCGTACGCCGGCTGCTGCTGGCCGGGGGCGGGGGGCGGCGGCATCGCACCGGCCGGCATCGGCGGCGGCATCTGCGCAGCGCCCGGCGGCATACCGGGGGTGCCCGGGGCACCCACCGGAGGCCCGGCCAGCACGGTCTGCGCGTGGTGAACCGCGCCACCGGCAGGGCCCTGCGCGCCGGGCGCGGGGGGCATGCCAGGGGCACCAGGGGGGCCGGACGGCCGCGGTGCGCCCTGGACGCCAGGGGCTTGCGGTGCACCGGAGGCGAAAGGTGCGCCCGGGGCGTTCGGGGGCTGCGATGCGCCCGGCGCGGGGGGTACGCCCGGGGCGCCCGGAGGCTGCTGCGCGCCCCCGCCCATCCCGCCCGGGCCGGCCAGCATCGTGGCCGCGTGATCGACACCGGGGGGCGGGCCGCCCGGAACACCCGGCGCACCGGGCGAGTCGGGGGCACCTGGCGGAGTCTGCGTGCCCGGCGCCTGCCCCGCGCCCATCGGACCCGCGGGCCCCTTGGGACCCAACGACGACACCAGCTGCGTCGGCGCATACCCGCTGACGGGTGCGCCCGGCACGCCAGGCGCACCCGGCGCCGACGGCTGAGGCGTGCCTCCAGGACGTGCACCCGGCGTTCCCGGAACGCCCGGCGGTGGAGGCGGCGCGCCCGCCGCACCGCGCGCCCTGCGTGCAGGAGGCGCGGCCTTGCTCGTCGCGGCGTCGGCTATGTCACTGGCGTTCGGTGCGAGCGACCGGCCCGAAGCGGCCGGACCCGCCGGAGGGCGGGGCGCGTCGGGCGCACCGGCCGGTGCCTGCGGGTAGCCGTAGCCCGGGGCGGCCGGAGCCTGCGGAGGCCCGGCCGGAGCCGCCGGTCCCTGCGGGTAGCCGTAGGAAGACGGCGCGGGCGGAGCCGCGGGAGCCTGCGGAGGCCCGGCCGGAGCCGCCGGTCCCTGCGGGTAGCCGTAGGAAGACGGCGCGGGCGGAGCCGCGGGAGCCTGCGGAGGCGCGGGCGGAGCCGCGGGTCCCTGCGGGTAGTCGTACGACGGGACGCCCTGCGGAGGCGGCGGAGGCGTGCTGTCCTGCGGTGCGCCGGGCACGGCAGCCGTACCGTGCGCTCCGGGCGCACCCGGGCGGTCGAGCGCCGGGGCCTCCGTCGTGCGCGGCAGCTGGCTGCCCCCCGCCATCAGCGCCGTCTCCGCATCGCCCAGGGCACCGTCGTCGGCGTCGCTCAGCGGCGGCGCGAAGACCGTCGCGGGCAGCGGGACGGAACGGTCCTCACCGGCATCGGCGTTCGTGTCCGTACCGGCCCAGGGAGTCGCGCCGTCGGGCACACCCGGCGCACTTGACGCCCCCTGCGCCCCGGCGGGCGCGCCTGCGCCCGCACGCGCTCCGACACCACCCGAGCCCGCACCGGCACCCGCACCGGCCGCCGGCCAGGAGGCACCACCGTTCCCCGCCGGACCGGCCCCAGCCACCCCGGCCTGCGTCTCCGCAAGCCCACCGGTGCCGGAACCGGCACCGGCCGATGCCCCGTCACCCCCGGACCGGCGGTCCGGGATCCCCAGCTTGTCCGCCGCCTCCTGGAGCCACTCCGGCGGGCTCAACAGGAACGACGTCTGGTTCAGGTCCACCCGGGCCGCCGCCGGCACCGCGTCGGCGACCTCCGCCTCACGGCCGTACTCCTCCTCGTACCGGCGGATCACCTCACCCACCGGCAACGCCGGCCACAGCGTGGCCTCACCGCTGTCCCGGGCGATGACCAACCGCTGCCCGCCCGCGTCCGAACGCGGACCCTCCGCACGGTCCTCGCCCCACACCACGAACCCGAGGCCGAACTCCCGCACCCGCACCTCGCGATGCTGGTACGCCGGCACGTCCCCGTTGATCCACTCCTCCGCGCGCTCCTGCGCCTGCGCGAACGTCACCATGCCGAGACTCACTCCCCCGAGCCAACAGAAGAGACCGGGACGGCACTCGCGAAACCACCGTCGACCATCAGGTTCGCCACCGTCTCCAACTCCGGCGGAGAACCCGCCAGTCGCGACAGAAACACGTCGAAGTCCTCACCGCACGGCAGCAACAGCCGCTCCACGCGCTCCGCCGGCGACCACGACGGATCCACGTCGCGCACGTCGTCGTACGCGCAGAACCACACCGAACCCAGCCGGTCGCCCTTCACCTTCACCGCCAGCAGACCGCCCTGCACGAAACTGACGCCCAGGTAGTCCTTGGTCAGATGGTCACGCAGGCACTTGTTGACGTACACGAGGTCGTTGACCGCGGCCTCGTCGCGAACCGTGAAGAACGGCTGGTCCAGCAGCAGTCCGAGCTCCGCGTGCAGAGCCGTACCCACCGGCGCACACCCACCCGCCGCCTTCAGGAAGGACCGGTACGCGCCCGGCAGCCGGTACCCCAGGTCCTCCTCGACCCCCTGCACCTGCTGCTCCGACACCGCCACACCCGACTTCGGCAGCCCGAAGTGCGCCGGCCGCGTCTCCTGCAACGGACGGGTACCACGCTTGCCCTGGTCCACCCGCGTCGTCACCAGCCCACCGTGATGCCGCAGCAACGCCTTCACCTCGACCGGCACCAACTCCAGCCGCCGCGAACCCACCACGTGATGCCAGGTCCACCCGTGCGGCGTCGCCACCGCCGGCACCGTGTCCCACAACTCGTGCCCGGAAGCCGACAACACCGCGTTCGCGGACACGAAGTCCGTCAGCCGCAACTCGTCGACACCGAAACCCTCCGGCGGATCCGCGATCTCCGCGGCCGCACGCGCGTAGGGCGAGAAATCGGGGTAGCCACGCTCGTCGACGCGTACCCCTCTCGGGTGACGTGCCGCCCGGACCGGATCCGGGAAGTGCACGACCTGCCCGGCATAGGCCGCGTTAGGCGGCGCGGCCTGTCCCCCGGCCTGGCCGCTGAGCGGTGCCCCCAGCCCGAGCCGACCTGTCGTCATGACGGATGCCCCCTGCGGCACTCTGTACGAACCGAAACCGCACCCCAAGGCGCGCCACGGCCCGTATCCGGCTGTCTCTCCCACGTCCCAGACGCGTCGACCGCGCCCATCGCGGTGGCGACAGCCTATGCGGTACACGAACCCCGGTCACCGGCCCTCCACTTCCGTGACCAGCCGTCACCCTGCCGTGACAGCCTGCCCAAACCCGGGCGTGTCGCACCGCCCCAGCTACCGCACCCGCCACGGGATTTGGCAGTCTGTGATTTTCGGGGGGATCCCCGGGAGGGGAAGACGATCATGAACGCAACACAGACGGGACCACACACCGCCATGTCCGGCGCCGGCCACAGCGCCGCCCACGGCGACCCCCGCATCGGCTGGAGCAGCACCGAAACACCCCCCGCCCCCACCCTCCAGCACCGCCGCGACGGCATTCTGCCCACCGTCGCCGCCGCCCTCTCCGTCCGCGGCGCCACCCTCACCGGCACCGCCGCCCGCGGCGACCAGCCGCCCCCCCTCCACCCGCTGGTCCAGGAATTCCTCGACACCCTCCCCAGCGGGCAACGCGACCGCTTCACCGGCCGCTGCGCCGAAGCCATCCTCATCTCACGGCACATCAGCTCCGCCGACGCGGCCCGCAGCAAACGCGCCCTCCGCAAACCCATGACCAACGGCGAAGCCCGCAGAGCCCTCAAGCAGGCCAAACTCACCGCCCGCCGGATACGCGAGGACGGCGACCCCCTGCACGGCAGCTTCGCCGCCCCCTGCCGGGCCTGCACCGCCCTCACCGCCCACTTCGGCGTCCACGTCGTCGACCCCGCCACCGGCGACTGACGCCCGCACCCACGCCCCCACAGCACACACCCGCACCACACACGAACGAAGGGCAGATGCACCCCACCCGCTTCTCCGCGCCCGTCGACACCGCCCTGCGCACCGCCGGCTGGCAGCCCGGACGCTGGGACATAAAACAAGCCGAGTTCTGGGCCGACACCCTCCGCGAGCACACCTCACCCGCCGGACACCGGCACACCGTCTTCCCCGCCGCCGTGGAAGCCTGGGCCGAATTCGGCGGGCTGCACATCACCCCCACCGGCCCCGGCCGCCAGATCGCCCCCGCCACCCTCCACCTCGACCCCCTCCACGGCCTCCACCTCGCCCGCACCCTCGGCGACCTCGGCCGTGCCCTCGACACCGAGGTCTGCCCTCTCGGCGCCGAAACCGACACCCACTCCCTCCTCGCCATCGACGCCGACGGCCGCGTCTACACCCTCGACCACACCGGCGACTGGTACGTCGGCCCCGACATCGACCGCGCCCTCACCACCCTCATCGCGGGCGTCGAACCCGTCCGGCTCACCACCCACGCGTAACCGGGCCGGCGCTCAGACCGCCGGAATCACCGCCGACACCCGAAAACCCCCGGCATCCGTCGGCCCCGACACAAACACCCCGCCCAGCCCCAGCACCCGCTCACGCATCCCCACCAGCCCGTTCCCACCGGACGGCAGCCTCACCGACGCCGCCGACGCCGGCTCCGGCGGCGGCTCGTTCTCCACCTGCATCGCGATCTCCACCCCCCGATGCGCGAGCCGCACATGCGTCTTCGCACCCGCCGCGTGCTTGTGGACGTTCGTCAACGCCTCCTGCACCACCCGGTACGCGGTCTGCTCGATCTGCACCGCGTACGACCGCACCTCCCCCTCCACCGACAGATCCACCGCCATCCCGGCCGCCGCCGACTGCCCGATCAGCTCCTCCAGCTCCGACAGCCACGGCCCCTCCTCCTCCGCCACCCGCGAAGCCGCCACCGCGGCCGCCACCCCCACCGCGGCCAGCGGCACCGCCGCGGAGGACGCCGACGACGCCGTACGGCGCTGCACGCTCTCCCCCGAACGCAACACCCCCAGCATCTCCCGCAACTCCGTCAGCGCCTGCCGCCCCATGTCCCCCACCAGCGCGGCGTTGCGCACCGCCTTCTCCGGATCCTTCCGCGCCACCGCCTGCAACGCCGCCGCATGCACCACCATCAGGCTCACCCGATGCGCGACCACGTCATGCATCTCCCGCGCGATCCGCGTCCGCTCCTCACCCCGCGCCCACTCCGCACGCTCCTCCGCCCGCTCCGCGAGCAGCTGCAGCTCCCGCTCCAGACTGTCCGCCCGCTCCCGCAGGCTCTCCATCAGCCGCCGCCGCGCACCCACGTACAGCCCCAGCAGCAGCGGCGGAGCGGTCAGCCCGAGCGACGTCGTGACCGCCGCGAACGGCACGAACCAGTCCCCCAGCGTCAGATCCCCCCGCGCCATGTCCTGCTTCACCCGCACGAACGTCACGATCATCGTGCCCAGCAGCGACATCCCCGCCAGCGCCACGATGATCCGCCGCGGCAGCTCCGCGGCGGCGAGGGTGTACAGGCCGACGATCCCCATCAGGAAGCCCATCTGGGCCGGCGTGATCGCGATCGAGACCAGCACGACGGCTATCGGCCACTTCCGGCGCAGCAGCAGCACGGAACCGGCCAGCAAACCGAACACGATCCCCGCCGACAACGGGACCCCCGCGTCCCGCGCGAACGGAATCCCCTCGGCGCCGCACTCCAGCGCCGACACCAGGGCGAGCGCCCCGTCCAGAACCGCACTACGCCACCGCGACCACCACCACGGCCCGGTCACGGCCGTCGCGTGGTCTGCCCCCGTCGTGGTCATGCGTCCAGCCTACGGGCGCGAGGGTGGGCTTTTCCGGTGAGTTTCGTCTACTGCCCTACACCACACTCCGTAACCGAACAGCACCGAAACCCTCCGGAATCCCTCGAACTGCTGAACCACACCCGTTCGAACCCGGAATGGCGCATTCCGCCCGGACGGTACGCCCGTGGCGCATCCACACAACAAGCACCAGGATTTCGACGACCGAAGCCGAGGAGTTCCGGGCCGATGCGGCGAGCGTCGAACGCTCCGCATTCCAGAGGGCCCCCGGGGGGCACACCCCGAGGGCGAGCCGGAAGAACACCTCGGAGACCTACCGTGGCCGCCTGGTCGTCCACGTGCTCAAGGGCGCCGACTTGTACCGTCGCATGGAAGGCGCCCGGTACGGCATAGTAGGAGGCGCCACTCGACGACCTTGCTAAATGTCCGGTTTAGTCGAGAATATTCCCCCGTGGTGTAATTGGCAGCACTGTGGCTTTTGGTGCCATCTGTCCGGGTTCGAGTCCTGGCGGGGGAGCCATACTCGGTTCGGGTCCTGACGTGCGACAGCACCGTCAGGGCCCGCTCCCATGTCCCCCATGAAACGCCCCGGTATCCTGCGGATGTCCCCACCCGTCCAAAAAGCCGAAGGGCACATCCGTGAGCGCCATTCGCCCGGCAGCCGTCGTCGTTCTCGCAGCGGGTGAGGGCACCCGTATGAAGTCGGCCACACCCAAGGTCCTGCATCAGCTCTGTGGCCGTTCCCTGGTGGGTCATGTGCTCGCCGCCTCCCGTGAGTTGGACCCCGAGAACCTGGTCGTCGTCGTGGGACACGCGCGTGAGCAGGTCGCCGCGCATCTCGGCGAGGTCGACGCCGGCGTCCGTACCGCCGTGCAGGAGCAGCAGAACGGCACCGGGCACGCCGTACGAATGGCGCTGGAGGAGCTGGGCGGGGCGGTCGACGGGACCGTGGTCGTGGTCTGCGGGGACACCCCGTTGCTGACCGGGGAGACGCTGACGGCGCTCGCCGGGACCCACCACGCCGACGGCAACGCCGTGACCGTGCTGACGGCGGAGGTCCCGGACGCGACCGGTTACGGCCGTATCGTGCGCGACGAGGTCTCCGGGGCCGTCACGGCCATCGTGGAGCACAAGGACGCCTCCGACGCGCAGCGGGCGATCCGGGAGATCAACTCGGGTGTGTTCGCGTTCGACGGGCAGTTGCTGGCGGACGCGCTGGGGAAGGTGCGGACGGACAACAGCCAGGGCGAGGAGTACCTGACCGATGTGCTGGGGATCCTGCGGGAGGCCGGGCATCGGGTGGGGGCGTCCGTGGCGGGTGACCACCGGGAGATCGCCGGGATCAACAACCGGGTGCAGCTGGCGGAGGCGCGGCGGATCCTCAACGACCGGTTGCTGGAGCGGGCGATGCTCGCGGGTGTGACCGTGGTGGATCCGGCCACGACGTGGGTGGATGTGACGGTGACGTTCGAGCAGGATGCCGTGGTCCACCCCAACACCCTGCTGCAGGGTGACACGCATGTGGGGCAGGGTGCGGAGGTCGGGCCGAACAGCCGGCTGAAGGACACCGGGGTCGGTGCGGGGGCGCGGGTGGACAACACGGTGTCCGATTCCGCTCATATCGGTGCGGACGCGTCCGTGGGACCGTATGCCTACCTGCGGCCGGGCACCCGGCTGGGGGCGAAGGGCAAGATCGGTACGTACGTGGAGACGAAGAACGCGTCGATCGGTGAGGGGACGAAGGTTCCGCATCTCTCGTATGTGGGCGACGCGACGATCGGCGAGTACTCGAACATCGGCGCGGCGAGCGTGTTCGTGAACTACGACGGGGAGAGCAAGCACCACACCACCGTCGGGTCGCACTGCAAGACGGGTTCGGACAACATGTTTGTGGCTCCTGTCACGGTCGGGGACGGTGCGTACACCGCTGCCGGGTCCGTGATCACGAAGGATGTGCCGCCCGGTTCGCTGGCCGTGGCCCGCGGTCAGCAGCGGAATATCGAGGGTTGGGTGGCCCGGAAGCGGCCGGGCAGCGCGGCGGCGAAGGCTGCCGAGGCGGCTTCCCGGCAGGGCACGAGCGAGGACTGACCGGAAACAGGTGCGCCGAAGACGTCGTACCGTGATAAGTGCACACCCGCACCTAACCAGCTGGTTCGACCCCTCGCGCCTGGCGCGGAGGTCACTCGTGAGCCGGCTGTACGGCTGAGACACCTCTGAGGAGACAGTGCTGTGACCGGGTTCAAGACGACCGGCGAGAAGAAGATGATGTTCTTCTCCGGCCGCGCCCACCCCGAGCTTGCCGAGGAGGTCGCCCACCAGCTGGGTGTCGGGGTCGTCCCGACGAAGGCCTTCGACTTCGCGAACGGCGAGATCTACGTCCGCTACCAGGAGTCGGCGCGTGGTGCCGACTGCTTCGTGATCCAGAGCCACACGGCTCCGATCAATCAGTGGATCATGGAGCAGCTGATCATGATCGACGCGCTGAAGCGCGCGTCGGCCCGCTCCATCACGGTGATCGTGCCCTTCTACGGTTACGCCCGGCAGGACAAGAAGCACCGGGGCCGTGAACCGATCTCGGCGCGGCTGATCGCCGATCTGATGAAGACGGCCGGTGCGGACCGGATCCTGACCGTGGACCTGCACACCGACCAGATCCAGGGCTTCTTCGACGGTCCCGTGGACCACCTGTTCGCGCTTCCGCTGCTCGCGGACTACGTGGGCAAGAAGGTGGACAAGGACAAGCTGACCATCGTGTCTCCGGACGCCGGCCGGGTGCGGGTGGCGGACCGTTGGTGCGACCGGCTGGGTGCGCCCCTCGCGATCGTGCACAAGCGGCGCGACAAGGACGTGGCGAACCAGGTGACCGTCCACGAGGTCGTGGGTGAGGTCAAGGGCCGGGTGTGCGTTCTGGTCGACGACATGATCGACACGGGTGGCACGATCTGCGCGGCCGCGGACGCGCTGTTCGCGCACGGTGCGGAGGACGTCATCGTGACCGCGACGCATGGCGTGCTCTCCGGTCCGGCGGCGGACCGGCTGAAGAACTCGCGGGTGAGCGAGTTCGTACTGACGAACACGCTGCCGACGCCGGGTGAGCTGAGCCGGGATCTGGACAAGATCACGGTGCTGTCGATCGCGCCGACGATCGCGAGTGCGGTGCGTGAGGTGTTCGAGGACGGTTCGGTGACGAGCCTGTTCGACGAGCAGTGAGCGTGAGCAGTGAGCTGTAAAAACGCTTCTGCATGATCGTCCGCGCCCGCAGGGTGCTGATCGATTTCTCCGTGGCCTCTCGCGCCGAGTAGACTTCTGAAGTTGCTCGGCGAGGGAGGCCACGCCTCCGTTATCGACGCGCTCTTCGTAGCAGGCCGTTCGTGGCCGGGTGACCACGTCCGTATCTACCTCTACGAGGAGTGATCCATATGTCCGAGGTGAAGCTCGCCGCCCAGACGCGCACCGAGTTCGGCAAGGGTGCCGCGCGTCGTATCCGCCGTGACGCCAAGGTCCCCGGTGTGCTGTACGGCCACGGTTCGGACCCGATCCACCTGACCCTCCCGGGCCACGACCTGCTGCTCGCGCTGCGTACGCCGAACGTCCTGATCTCCCTGGACATCGACGGCAAGACCAACGAGCTGGCGATCCCGAAGTCCGTGCAGCGCGACCCGATCAAGGGCTTCCTGGAGCACGTCGACCTGCTGCTGGTCAAGCGTGGCGAGAAGGTCACGGTCGAGATCCCGGTCCACGCCGAGGGCGAGCTGGCCGCCGGCGGCAACCTGCTGGAGCACGTCCTGAACGCGCTGCCGGTCGAGGCCGAGGCCACCCACATCCCCGAGGCCGTCACCGTCTCCGTCGAGGGCCTGGAGGCCGGCGCCTCCGTCCTCGCCAAGGACATCACCCTGCCCTCCGGCGTGACCCTGGCCGTCGAGGAGGACGCGGTCGTCCTCCAGGTCCTGGCCGCGCAGGCGGAGGAGGCCCCCGAGGCCGCGGGCGAGGAAGCCGCCGAGGCCTGATCCTCACCGTCGTCGCTTCGTCAGCCGCTGTTCCTCACGAGGGGCAGCGGCTGACGTGCAGCGTGAGCGCGCTGCACGCGCGCTCGCTCTCCTTCTCGCTCGCGCGTATCAAGGAGACGTGACTCCGCCCACCGCCGAAGCGGCGGGCTTCCAACCCGAAGGCTGCGGTCCAGCCCGAACCGGCCCCTTTTGGGGACTACAGGAAAGTACCACGGCGTTACGCACCGTGCGGACGAGGAATCGAGATGGACGTGACCACCCCCGCCAACGCCCCCTGGCTGATCGTCGGGCTCGGCAATCCCGGGCCCGAGTACGCGATGAACCGGCACAACGTCGGTTTCATGGTGGCGGATCTGCTCGCCGGGCGGATCGGGGGGAAGTTCAAGCGGGCCGGCAAGGCGCAGGCGCAGGTCGTGGAGGGGCGGATCGGGGCGCCGGGGCCGGCCGGCCGGCGGGTGATCCTGGCGAAGCCGATGTCGTTCATGAACCTGTCCGGCGGGCCGGTGAACGCGCTGCGGGACTTCTACAAGGTGCCGCTCGCCAACGTCGTCGCGGTCCACGACGAGCTGGACATCGACTACGGCGTCCTCCGTCTGAAGCTGGGCGGCGGGGACAACGGCCACAACGGGCTGAAGTCGATGACGAAGGCGATGGGGGCGGACTACCACCGGGTGCGGTTCGGGATCGGGCGCCCCCCGGGTCGTATGCAGGTCGCCGACTTCGTGCTGAAGGACTTCTCCTCGGCCGAGCGCAAGGAACTGGACTACTTCGTGGACCGGGCGGCCGACGCGGTGGAGGCGCTGGTGACCGAGGGGCTGGAGCGGGCGCAAAGCTCGTACAACTCCTGACTTGTCCCCCGCTTGTCCTCTACGGAAGTTGACCGACCGTAGGGAAATGGCCAATGATCCCGGCCATGCCTGCTGCCTCAGCCGCTTCCTCCCGTACGGCTCCGGTCGACGCGCTGCGTGTCGTGTCGATGGGCGCGGTGGCCGTGCTGATCCTGATCGCCGGTGTGTGGGGCTCCTGGGGCACCGCGCAGCACGTGATGCTGACGAAGGGCAAGGAGCAGGGCACCGTCAAGGTGGCCTCGTGCGGTGCGGACACCTGCTCGGGGCCGTTCACGCCCGTCTCGGCGGGGGCGTCGGCGCGTTCCGGTGTGGTGATCGACAAGTCGGTGGCGGTGCGCAAGGGGCAGACGTACGACGTGATCGTGAAGCCCGGCACCGATGACGTGGTCCGGTCGGGCCCCGCCGGGGTCCTGTACTCGTGGGTGCCGCTGGGCGGTGCGCTGCTGCTGGCGTCGGTGGTGGTGGCCGGGGGGCTGCGGCTGACGCGGGTGGCGTGGGTGCTGGGCGGTTCGGGGATCGCGCTGCTGACGGCGGCGTTCTTCGCGGTGCAGTAGACACAGCGATGCGGTAGACACATACGGCTGTGCCCCCGGGTGTACGACCCCGGGGGCACAGCCGTGTCCGAAGGCGGCGGTCAGCCGGTGTTGCGCAGGCCCGCCGCCACGCCGTTGACCGTGAGGAGCAGGGCGCGGGAGAGCAGCGGGTCGGCCGGGTCGCCCGCCGCGGCCGCGTCGCGCTGGCGCTTGAGCAGGGCCACCTGGAGGTAGGAGATCGGGTCCAGGTAGGCGTCGCGGATGGTGAAGGTCTGCTTGAGGACCGGGGTGGCGTCCAGCAGGTCGGCCTCACCGGTGATCTTCAGGACCTCGGCGACGGTCAGCTCGTGCTCGGCCCTGATGGTGTCGAAGACGTGCTTGAGCTCGTCGGGGACGAGGGTGTCGACGTAGTGCTGGGCGATCCGCAGGTCGGTCTTGGCGAGGGTCATCTCGACGTTGGAGATGAAGTTGCGGAAGAAGTGCCACTGTTCGTGCATCTCGTCCAGGACGGTGTCCCCTTCTTGCCGCAGGCCTGCCTCGCGCAGCGCCTTCAGGCCGGAGCCGACGCCGAACCAGCCGGGGACGATCTGCCGGGACTGGGTCCAGCCGAACACCCAGGGGATGGCCCGCAGTCCGTCGAGCGAGACGCCGGAGCCGGGGCGGCGGGAGGGCCGGGAGCCCAGGTGCAGGTCGGCGAGCTGGTCCACCGGCGTCGACGCGAGGAAGTACGTCGGCAGGTCCGGGTCCTCCACCAGGCGGCGGTAGGCGCCGTGGGCCGCGTCCGAGACCACGTCCATGGCCGCGTCCCAGCGGGCCAGGGCCTCCACCGACTGGCGGGGGGAGGTGTGCAGGGCGGAGGCCTGGAGCGTGGCGGCGACCGTCAGTTCCAGGTTCTCCCGGGCCAGGGACGGGATGAGGTACTTGTCGGAGATGACCTCGCCCTGTTCGGTGACCTTGATCTCGCCCTCCAGGGTGCCCCAGGGCTGGGCGAGGATCGCGTCGTGCGAGGGGCCGCCGCCGCGGCCGACGGTGCCGCCGCGGCCGTGGAAGAGGCGCAGCCGCACGCCGTAGCGGTGGGCGACGTCGCGCAGCCGGCGCTGGGCGCGGTGGATCTCCCACTGGGAGGTGGTGATGCCGCCGAACTTGGAGGAGTCGGAGTAGCCGAGCATGACCTCCTGGACGTCCCCGCGCAGCGCCACCAGACGGCGGTAGGAGGGGTCGGAGAGCATGTCCTCCAGGATGGTGTCGGCGGCCTTGAGTTCGTCGGTGGTCTCCAGGAGGGGGACGATGCCGACCTTCGCCCAGCCGCCGTGCAGGTCGATGAGTCCGGCCTCGCGGGCGAGGACCACTGCCGCGAAGACGTCGTCGGCGCCCTGGCACATGGAGATGATGTACGACTCGATGACCTCGGGTCCGAAGACCTCCAGGGCCTTCTTCACGGTCTGGAAGACACCGAGGGTCTTCTCGCCGGCCGCGTCGACGGGCGCCGGGGTCGGGGCCAGCGGCCTGCGTGAGCGCAGCTCCTTGGCGAGGAGCTTGCCGCGGTACTCGCGGGGCATGTCGGAGTAGCGCCAGGACTCCTCGCCGAGGCGGTCGAAGAGCTGGCCGAGGGCGTGGTGGTGGGCGTCGGCGTGCTCGCGGACGTCCATGGTGGCGAGCTGGAGGCCGAACGCGGCGAGCGTGCGGATCGTCCGGGCCAGCCGGCCGTCGGCGAACAGGCCGCCGCGGTGGGCGCGCAGGGAGGTCTGGATGATGCGCAGGTCGGCGAGGAGTTCGGCGGTGCCGAGGTAGTCCGCGCCGGGCTCGTGCGGGGTGCCGGTGGCCAGGCGTCGCTTGGTGTTCTCCAGCTTCTGCCGGATGCAGGTGGCCTTGAGCCGGTAGGGCTCCTCGGCGTTGAGGCGCTTGTAGCGGGGGCTGATCTCCGGGAGCCGGTCGAGGTCGGCCCGCAGGGACTCCAGGAGTTCCTCGGTGGCGCCGGTGTAGCGGATGGAGTTGGAGAGGAAGCCGCGGAGTTCGTCGATCATCTCCAGGGCGTCGTTGATGCCGTGCTCGTGCTGGAGGATCAGGATGTCCCAGGTGACCTGGGGGGTGACGTTGGGGTTGCCGTCGCGGTCGCCGCCGATCCAGGTGCCGAAGGTGAGCGGGCGGGTGTCGTCGGGGAGCTTGACGCCGACCCGCTCCAGCTCGGCGGTGAGGTCCTCCAGGACGTCGCCGACCGCGTCGGCGTGCAGTTCGTCGAGGTAGTAGATGGCGTTGCGGGCCTCGTCGGCCGGTTCGGGGCGTACGACGCGCAGTTCGTCCGTCTGCCACACCAGGTCGATGTTCTCGGCGAGGCGGATGTCGGTGCGGCGGCGGTCGGACTCGATGACCGGGGTGTCCAGCAGCGCGGCGACTCGCCGGAGCTTGTTGAGGACCGAACGGCGTGCGGCCTCGGTGGGGTGTGCCGTGAAGACCGGGCGGACGTTGAGGTTCTGGACGGTCTGGTGCAGGTGGTCGGCGTCGGCGTCCTTGAGCCGGTCGGCGGTGCGGGCGAGGAGACCGCCCTCCGCGGCGCGGCGGGTGCGCAGCTCGCGGCCGCGGTGGACCTGCTCGGTGACGTTGGCGAGGTGGAAGTAGGTGGAGAAGGCGCGGACCAGCTTGGCGGCGGTCTCCAGTTCCGTGCCACGCAGCAGTTCGGCGGCGGCCTCGCCGTCCTCGCGGGTGAGACGGCGGACCTTCTCGACGAGTTCCAGCAGCTCGGGGCCCTCCTGCCGGACGAGGGTCTCGCCGAGGAGGTCACCCAGTCGCCGGATGTCGGCGCGCAGCTCACTGTTGGTCGTGGTGGTCTGGTCGTCGGCACTGCTCACAGGTGCGGCTCCTTGCAGTGTTGAAGCTCGTCTGGAGGGGACCCGTCCGTCAGCCGCGCGGCGCACTGGTCGCATACGGGCCGGACATCCGGGAAGAAAACAGAGCGGACCGCGCTGTCCGACCGACTCCAAGGATAGGTGTCCATGAGGACGCGCAGGCTCTCGGGCTCTTGCTGCGAGACGCCTCGCTGCCATACTTACGTCGCCGTAGGTTACGGAACCGTAGGGAATGAGTTCTAGAGTCCCGTGCGGTGACCGCGGATCGGCACCTGTCTCAACCCTCGACCCCACAGGGGACGCGCATGACCTCGTCTGGTTCCGATGTGATCGAAGACGCCCAGAAGCCCGCCGACACCTCGCTTTCCTCCGCCACTCTGGGCGGCGAGCGGAAGGGTTCGATCGAGCAGATCACCCTGTTGCTGTTCATCGTCGTGCCGTTCCTCGCGCTGCTGGCGGCGGTGCCGCTGGCGTGGAGCTGGGGAGGCGTGAGCTGGCTCGATCTGGGCCTGCTGGTGTTCTTCTACTACCTGGGCTGTCATGGTGTGACGATCGGTTTCCACCGTTATTTCACGCATGGTTCGTTCAAGGCGAAGCGGCCGCTCAGGATCGCGCTGGCCATCGCGGGCTCGATGGCGGTGGAGGGCCCGCTGGTGCGCTGGGTGGCCGACCACCGCAAGCACCACAAGTTCTCCGACGCCGAGGGCGACCCGCACTCTCCGTGGCGGTACGGGGAGACCGTGCCGGCGCTGATCAAGGGCCTGTGGTGGGCGCACATCGCCTGGATGTTCGACGAGGAGCGGACACCGCAGGACAAGTACGCGCCGGACCTGGTCAAGGACCCGGCGATCCGGACGATCTCCCGGCAGTTCATCTACTGGACGATGCTGTCGCTGGGGCTGCCGCCGCTGATCGGCGGGCTGGTGACGATGTCCTGGTGGGGCGCGTTCACCGCGTTCTTCTGGGGTTCCCTCGTACGGGTGGCGTTGCTCCACCATGTGACGTGGTCGATCAACTCGATCTGCCACGCGGTGGGCAAGCGGCCGTTCAAGTCGCGCGACCGCTCCGGGAACGTGTGGTGGCTGGCGGTGCTGTCCTGCGGCGAGTCCTGGCACAACCTGCACCATGCCGACCCGACCTCGGCGCGGCACGGGGTGGAGCGGGGCCAGCTGGACTCGTCGGCGCGGATCATCCGCTGGTGCGAGCAGCTCGGGTGGGCGTACGACGTGCGCTGGCCGTCACGCTCGCGTATCGATTCGCGCCGTAACACCGGGGAAGGCGGCTCTCGACAGGGGGCGGAGGCCGTCGAGGCGGCATGATTGACGGCGTGGCGACCGACTCCAGCACCCCCAGTCCCGAAAAGCAGCGGCGGGCACGTCGTACCCGTATGACAGGTGCGGAGCGCCGCCAGCAGCTGTTGGAGATCGGTCGCACGCTTTTCGCGGCGAAGGGCTTCGAGGGCACGTCGGTGGAGGAGATCGCGGCGAAGGCCGGGGTCTCCAAGCCGGTGGTGTACGAGCACTTCGGCGGCAAGGAGGGGCTGTACGCGGTCGTGGTGGACCGTGAGATGCGCCGGCTGCTGGACATGGTGACCAGTTCCCTCACGGCCGGGCATCCGCGGGAGCTGCTGGAGCAGGCCGCGTTCGCGCTCCTGGACTACATCGAGGAGTACACGGACGGCTTCCGGATCCTGGTCCGGGACTCCCCCATCCCCCAGTCGACAGGTTCCTTCGCCTCCCTGATCTCGGACATCGCCACCCAGGTGGAGGACATCCTGGGCCGCGAGTTCAAGTCCCGCGGCTTCGACCCCAAGCTGGCCCCGCTGTACGCGCAGGCACTGGTGGGGATGGTCGCGCTGACCGGCCAGTGGTGGCTGGACGTGCGCCGCCCGAAGAAGGCGGAGGTCGCCGCCCATCTGGTGAACCTGTCCTGGCACGGCCTGGACGGCCTGGAGCAGAAGCCGCGGCTGATAGGGCACCGGAAGGCGTGAGCGCCTTCGCGGGCGTCGGTGCTGGTCAGTGCTTGAAGATGTCCTTGGTCTTCTCCTTGGCCTGGCGGGCGTCGCCCTTGGACTGTTCGAGGCGTCCTTCGGCCTCCATGGGCAGGTCGTGCGTCGCGCGTCCGCCGATCTCCTTGGCCTTGCCCTTGATCTGTTCCTTCTTGGCCTTTGCCTTCTGGTGTCCTGACACCGTCGATACCTCCTGACCGGGTCGGACTTCCTGGTCAGGACGCCGGGTAACCGTGATCGGGCCGGGTCAAACGGCGGCTTGGGGCATCGGCTCCAGGAACTCCAGGCGGTTGCCGACCGGGTCCTGCGAGTAGAAGCGGCGGTGGCCGGGGAGGTCGTCGTCCCAGGTGACGGTGGCGCCGCCGGCGGCGAGCCGTTCGGCGTAGGCCTCGATGTCCGTGACGCGCAGCCCGGGGTGGGCCTTGCGCGCCGGGCGGAAGTCGTCCTCGATGCCCAGGTGCAGGTGCACGGCCCCCGCCCGGAACCAGCAGCCGCCGCGGGCCGCGAGCGCGGGCGGCTTGGGGATCTCCGTCATGCCGAGCACATCGACGTAGAAGGCGCGCAGGAGGTCCTCGCGGCCCGGGGGCGCGGCCAGCTGGACGTGGTCGACGGCGCTGAGCATCAGCCCTCCGTCTTGCGGGCGACGGCGAAGATGCGGCGGAACGGGAACGGGGTGCCGTGCGGGCCGGCCGGATAGGCCTCGCGCAGGGCGGCCCGGTACTCGGCGAGGAACGCGTCCCGGGCCCCGGGATCGTCGGCGAGGGCGGTGAGGACGGGCCGCAGACCGGTGCCCTTCACCCAGTCCAGGACCGGGTCCTCGCCGGTGAGGAGGTGGACGTACGTCGTCTCCCAGACGTCGGCGGTACAGCCGAGCGCGGTCAGCCGCTCCAGGTAGGTCCCGGGTTCGAGGACGGCGTCGTCGTGGCGGAGGGTCTCGGCGAGCCGGTCGTGCCAGCGGGCGGAGTGGGCGAGGGTGCGCATCAGCCGGTGGCTGGGGGCGGTGAAGTTGCCGGGGACCTGGAAGGCGAAGGTGCCGCCGGGGGCGAGGGCGGCGATCCAGTCGGCGAAGCGGTCGGCGTGCCCGGGGACCCACTGGAGCGTGGCGTTGCTGACGATCAGGTCGTACGACGTCTCGGGCGCCCAGGTGCGGACGTCGGCGTGGGCGAAGTCGAGGCGGCCGCCGCCCGCGGTGGGCCCCGCGTACTCCACGAGCGCCTTGTCGAGCATCTCCGGCGAGTTGTCGTAGCCGGTGATGTGCGCGGTGGGCCAGCGTTCGGCGAGCAGGGCGGTCATGTTGCCGGGGCCGCAGCCGAGGTCGGCGACGACCGGGGGCTTCCCGGGCAGGCCGGGAACGCGGGCGAGGAGGTCGACGAAGGGGCGGGCGCGGTGGTCGGCGTGCCGGAGGTACTGGGCGGGGTCCCAGGTGGGAGAGGTCATGGACGACACGTTCCCGCCTCCATTCTCTTGATGTCAAGAGACTCGACATCAAGAGACTTCACATCGACACAACCACTACACTGATCGCCATGGAGGACGAGGTCGATCGGCTGGTGGCTGCGTGGCGCCGGGAGCGCCCGGACCTCGACGTGGAGCCGCTTGAGGTGCTCAGCCGGGTGAGCCGACTGGCCCGGCACCTGGACCGGGCACGTCGGCTGGCCTTCGCGGAGCACAGCCTGGAGCCCTGGGAGTTCGACGTGCTGACCGCGCTGAGGCGCGCGGGGAATCCGTACCAGCTCTCTCCCGGGCAGCTGCTGACGCAGACCCTGGTCACCTCGGGCACCATGACCAACCGGATCGACCGGCTGACCAAGAAGGGCCTGGTGGAGCGGCTGCCGGACCCGAGCGACCGGCGAGGCGTGCTGGTGCGGCTGACCGAGGAGGGCCAGGACCGCGCGGACCAGGCCCTGGCCGGCCTCCTCGCCCAGGAACGCGCGATCCTGGCCGAGCTCTCCCGCACCCAGCGATCCGAACTCGCCGGACTGCTACGCCAGTTGACCGCCCCGTTCGACAACATCCCCGGCTAGACGCTCCGCTGGACATGCCGCGGTAGGCCGCTCCGCTGGACGTGCCGCGGTAGGCCGTCAGGCGCTGCTGCTTTCCTCCGGCATGATCCGCCCGGCGGGCCCCAGGTCCACCGGCCCCACCCCGGCCCGGCGGGCGAGTGCGACCGCGGCCAGTGTGCTGTGGACGCCCAGTTTGCCGAGGACGTTCTGCATATGGGTGCGGACGGTGTGCGGGGACAGGAACAGGCGCTCGGCGACCGCCTTGCGCCCCAGGCCCGCCACCATGCACCGGAGTACTTCCCGCTCCCTCGGCGTGAGGGACTCCACCAGCCGTTCGCTCTCGGTGCGGTGCTTGCGCGCGGCCGTCAACTCCCGCAGGACGCCCGTGAGCAGGGCGGGCGGCAGATGCGTCTCGTCGCGCAGCACGCCCCGGATGACGTTCAACAGCCGGGACAGCGAGCAGTCCTTGGCGACCCAGCCGGAGGCGCCGGCCTGCAGGGCCAGGGCCGCCCGTCTGGGGTCGTCCTTCTCGGCGAGGACGACGACGCGGACGGCGGGCTGGGCCGAGCGGACGCCCGTGACCAGCGATATCCCGTCGACCAGCCCCTCCTCGTTGCCCACCTGCACCGGCACGGCCGGGCGGCCGGCGGGCAGTTGACCGCCCAGATCGGCGTCGACGAGCAGCACGTCGTAGCGGCGGCCCTCGGCGACCGCGCGCTCCAGGCAGCGCAGCGCCGCCGGACCGCTGCCGGCCGCGGACACGTCGACGTCGGGCTCGGCGGCCAGTGCGGCGGCCAGCGACTCGGCGAAGATGCGGTGGTCGTCGACGACCAGAACTCGGATGCGAACCACGAAACCCCCTTCCCCAGGCTCTTCACGAGCAGGGGATACCCCAAGGTCCGGAGAACGACGAACTATGCGGACACGACACCCGCGGGAGGGTGGAACCGCACAGCCGCCGCCGTGCCTGAACTGCTACCCCCAGCGCGGGCGTCGTACCCGACTTGTCTCGCCCCCTGATCAGCACCGGCCCCCACCGGTACCGCTCCTCAGAGTACGGCCGGGGGCCCGGAGCGGAAGGCAATTTGCAGAACTGCCCGGCCGACGCGTTTATGGTGTGCCGCATGTTTCGTATTGAGGCGGAAGTCGACAGGGAACGGCGGGATCTGCTCCGCACCAGGCTGCGGGACACCAACACGGCCGCGTCCCCGGTCCTCGCCGCCCTGCGCGGCACCCCCGGCGAACGCGAAGCGCCTTTGCACGTGTGGGCGATGGACGAACGCTCGGGCGAACTGGCAGGCGGTCTGGTCGGCCACACCTGGACGACCTGGCTGCATGTCACCTATCTGTGGGTGGACGGCCGGCACCGCGGCGCGGGCCTGGGCGGCCGGCTGCTGGCCGAGGCGGAGCGCATCGCCGGGAGGAACCGCGGCTGCACCGGCGCCCGGCTGGAGACCTGGGACTTCCAGGCCCCGGAGTTCTACCGGAAGCAGGGCTACGACGTGGTGTGCGTGATCCCGGACTATCCGCCCGGGATCACCGAGTACACCTTCGTGAAGCGGCTGGGCTGACGCTCAGACCTCCCGCCGCGCCCCCGCCGAAGGCACCGCCTCGAACGTCCGCGGTGCCTTGAAGCCGCCCGCCGCGAAGGCCTCCTCGACCGCCTTGGTGATGGTGTCGACGTCGGCCGCCTCCGCGAGGACGATCGCCGAGCCGCCGAAGCCGCCGCCGGTCATCCGGGCGCCCAGGGCGCCGGAGGCGAGGGCGGTGTCGACGACCAGGTCCAGCTCCGGGCAGGAGATCCGGAAGTCGTCGCGCAGCGAGGCGTGGCCCGCGGTGAGGACCGGGCCGATGGCGCGGGTGTCGCCCGCCTCCAGGAGGGCCACCACCCGCTCCACCCGCTGGTCCTCGGTGACGACATGGCGGACCAGGCGCCGCACCTCCTCCTCGTCGCCGAGGCGGTCGAGCGCGGAGTCCAGCTCGTCGTAGGGGATGTCCCGCAGCGCGTCCACCCCGAGCAGGGCCGCGCCCTTCTCGCAGCCCGCGCGGCGCTTGCCGTACTCGCCGCCGCTGTGGGCGTGCTTGACCTGGGTGTCGACGACCAGCAGCCGCATGCCCTCGGCCGCGAGGTCGAAGGGGATCTGCTTCTGCGAGAGGTCCCGGGTGTCCAGGAACAGGGCGTGCCCGGCCTCGCAGCAGGCGGACGCGGTCTGGTCCATGATGCCGGTCGGCGCGCCCACGTACACGTTCTCCGCGCGCTGGCACAGCCGGGCCAGCTGCCAGCGCTGCAGGCCCAGTTCGTACAGGTCGTTCAGCGCGAGGGCGATCACCACCTCCAGGGCCGCGGAGGAGGACAGGCCCGCGCCGGTCGGGACCGTGGAGGCGAGGTGGACGTCGGCGCCGGTGACCGGGTGGCCGGCCTCGCGCAGCGCCCAGACCACGCCCGCCGGGTACGCCGTCCACTCCTGGTCGGTGCCGGGCTCCAGGGCGTCCAGGGCGAGTTCGACGACCCCGCCCTCGATGTCCGAGGAGTGCAGGCGCAGCACGCCGTCGGTGCGGCGGGCGACCGCGGCCGTCGTCACGTGCGGCAGCGCGAACGGCATCACGAAGCCGTCGTTGTAGTCGGTGTGCTCGCCGATCAGGTTGACCCGGCCGGGCGCCGACCAGACGCCGTCGGGCGCGGTTCCGTAGAGCTCCACGAAACCGTCGTGCACCTGCTGTGCCCCCACTTACTGCTCCCTTGCTGCGCTGATGTGCTGCGCGAACTCCCAGGCGTCCGCGACGATCCCCGCGAGGTCCGCGCGGGTCGGGTTCCAGCCCAGCTTCTCGCGGGCGGTGGCCGCCGAGGCGACCAGGACCGCCGGGTCGCCGCCCCGGCGGGGGGCCACGACCTCGGGGATCGGGTGGCCGGTGACCTGCCGGACCGTCTCGATGACCTCGCGGACCGAGAAGCCCTCGCCGTTGCCCAGGTTGCAGATCAGGTGCTCGCCGGGCTGTGCGGCGGTCAGGGCCAGCAGGTGGGCGTCGGCGAGGTCGGCGACGTGGATGTAGTCGCGGACGCAGGTGCCGTCGGGCGTCGGGTAGTCGTCGCCGAAGACCGAGATGGCCTCGCGGCGGCCCTGGGCGACCTGGAGGACCAGCGGGATCAGGTGCGACTCGGGGTCGTGCCGCTCGCCCTGCGCGCCGTACGCCCCGGCCACGTTGAAGTAGCGCAGGGAGACCGCGCCCAGGCCGTGGGCGGCGGCCTCGCCGGTGATCATGTGGTCGACGGCGAGCTTGGTGGCGCCGTACGGGTTGGTGGGGCTGGTCGGCGCGGTCTCGACGATCGGGACCTGCTCCGGCTCGCCGTAGGTGGCCGCCGTGGAGGAGAAGACGAGCTTGCGCACGCCCGCCTCGCGCATCGCGCCGAGCAGCGCCATGGTGCCGCCGACGTTGTTGTCCCAGTACTTCTCGGGCTTCACGACCGACTCGCCGACCTGGGAGAACGCGGCGAAGTGCAGCACCGCCTCGTAGGAGGAGTCCAGCCACTTGGCGGCGTCGCGGATGTCGCCCTCGACGAAGGCGGCGCCCGCCGGGACGCCCTCGCGGAAGCCGGTGGAGAGGTTGTCCAGGACGGTGACCTCGTGGCCCGCCTCCAGCAGGTGCTGGGCGACCACGCTGCCGACGTATCCCGCCCCGCCCGTCACCAGGTACTTCATCAACTCGCTACCTCTCGCAGTCGCTCGGCCGCGCGCTCCGGCGGCACGTCGTTGATGAACACACTCATGCCGGATTCGGAACCCGCGAGAAACTTCAGCTTGCCGGACGTTCGGCGGATGGTGAAAAGCTCGAGGTGGAGCGCGAAGTCGTCGCGCGTGACGCCCTCGAACTCCTCCAGCGTCCCGAACGGCGCCTGGTGCCAGGCGGCGATGTAGGGCGTGGGAGGCTCACCCTCGCCGAAGATACGGTCGAAGCGCCTCAAGAGTTCCAGATAAACCTGGGGGAACTCTGAGCGTGCCGCCTCGTCGAGTGCGAGCAGGTCGGGGACCCGGTGCTTGGGGTACAGGTGGACCTCGTAGGGCCAGTGTGCCGCGTACGGCACGAAGGCGACCCAGTGTTCACCCTCAAGGACGACCCGCTCGCCGCCGAGTTCCCGCTCCAGGACGGCGTCGAAGAGGTTCTCGCCGCCGGTGGCCTCCTTGTGGGCCGCGAGTGAACGCAGCATCAGGGCGGTGCGCGGGGTGGTGAACGGGTAGGCGTAGATCTGGCCGTGCGGGTGACCGAGCGTCACGCCGATCTCCTCGCCGCGGTTCTCGAAGCAGAACACCTGCTCGACGGAGGGGAGATGAGACAGCTCCGACGTCCGGTCGGTCCACGCGTCCAGGACCAGGCGCGCCTGCTCCTCGGTGAGGCTCGCGAAGGACGCGTCGTGGTCCGAGGTGAAGCAGACCACCTCGCACCGCCCGGAGTCGCCGGCCAGCGAGGGGAACCGGTTCTCGAAGACCACCACGTCGTACGACGAGTCCGGGATCTCGCTCAGCCGGTCGCCCTTGGTCGGGCACAGCGGGCACTGGTCGGCCGGCGGGTGGTAGGTGCGGCCCTGCCGGTGCGAGGCGATGGCGACCTGGTCGCCGAGCAGCACATCGCGGCGGATCTCGGAGGTGGTGTGCGTCCGCTCCAGGGGACGCCGGTCCACCGCGTCCCGCACGGTGTCGTCGCGCAGGTCGTAGTAGATGAGCTCGCGACCGTCGGCCAACCGGGTCGAGGTCTTCTTCACTGCGGACTCCCGAATTTCGAGCGTTGTTCGAGTCAGCCAACCTTCAAACAGAACCGAACACACCAAAACACAACTCACCACGACAGTCAACATCGCAATCAATCAAGGTGAGACAACGAAAGTGTTGAATTACTGGGTGCAGAACCACACAAATACCCATGAATACCCCACACGTCTCACGGCGGACCTCGCGGCGGAGCTGCGGCTCCCCACCAACGGCCTGGACTACACGATCCTCGCGATCTACTTCGTGGTCGTCCTGGGCATCGGCTTCGCGGCCCGCCGCTCGGTGAGGACGAGCCTCGACTTCTTCCTCTCCGGGCGGTCGCTGCCCGCCTGGATCACCGGCCTCGCGTTCATCTCGGCGAACCTGGCCGCCACCGAGATCCTCGGCATGGCCGCGAACAGCGCGCAGTACGGCGCGTACACCGTGCACTGGTACTGGATCGGCGCGATTCCGGCCATGGTCTTCCTCGGCCTGGTGATGATGCCCTTCTATTACGGCAGCAAGGTCCGCTCGGTCCCCGAGATGCTGCTGCTCCGCTTCGACAGAGCCGCACACCTGCTCAGTTCGATCCTGTTCGCCTTCGCCGCCATCCTCATCGCGGGCGTCAACCTGTACGCCCTCGCGATCGTCGTCGAGGCGCTGCTGGGCTGGCCGCAGTGGGTGGCGATCGTGGTGGCGGGCGCGTTCGTGCTGGCGTACATCACCCTCGGCGGTCTCTCCTCGGCCATCTACAACGAGGTGCTGCAGTTCTTCGTGATCCTGGCCGCCCTGATCCCGCTGTCCGTGCTCGGCCTGAAGAGGGCCGGCGGCTGGGACGGCCTGGTCGACAAGCTCACCGCCACCCACGGCCACCACTTCACGACCGCCTGGGGCGGCACCGGCATCGGCTCCGTCAACCCGCTCGGCGCGAACTGGCTGACGATCGTCCTCGGCCTCGGCTTCGTGCTCTCCTTCGGCTACTGGACGACGAACTTCGCCGAGGTCCAGCGCGCCCTGTCGGCGAAGAACCTCTCCGCCGCCCAGCGCACCCCGCTGATCGCCGCGTACCCGAAGATCTTCATCGTCTTCCTGGTGATGATCCCGGGCCTGGTCGCCGCCGCGCTGGTGCCGGACATCGGCAGGTCCGGGTCCGGCCTCCAGTACAACGACGCGATCCCGTACCTGATGTCGCAGCTGCTCCCCAACGGCGTCCTCGGCATCGCGGTCACCGGTCTGCTGGCGGCCTTCATGGCCGGCATGGCGGCCAACGTGTCGTCCTTCAACACCGTCTTCACGACGGACATCTGGGCGAAGTACGTGGTCAGGGGCGAGGAGGACGCGTACTACGTGCGCTTCGGACGCCTCATCACCGTGATCGGCGTCTGCGCGTCCGTCGGTACGGCGTTCCTCGCGTCGTCGTTCTCGAACATCATGAGCTACCTCCAGACGCTGTTCTCCTTCTTCAACGTGCCGATGTTCGTCGTCTTCATCGTCGGCATGTTCTGGAAGCGCGCCTCGGCGAAATCCGGCTTCTGGGGGCTGCTCGCCGGGACGGTGACCGCGATGGTCAACTACTTCGTCCTCTACAAGCGGCACATCATCGACATCCCCACCGACCAGGGCGCCAACTTCGTCTCCGCGATCGCGGGCTTCGTCGCCGGCGCGGTGGTGATGGTGATCGTGTCCCTGTTCACCGCGCCCAAGCCGGAGGCCGAGCTCGCGGGCCTGGTCTACGGCACGCGCTCCCCCGGCATGACCGAGGCGCCCGCGCCCGGCGACGAGGCGTGGTACCGCAGGCCGGCGCTGCTGGGCTGGGGAGCGGTGGTCCTCGCGGCCCTCTGCTACATCCCGTTCTCGATCTGATCGCCGCCGCTGAAGAATGGAGGCACCATGAACGACGACTCCGGGCGCCCGGAGCACTCCGGGTTCCACTACTCCGAGCAGGACGTCCAGCGCGAGGTGACCGAGCTGGAGAGCAGGTCCACGACCGCCGCGCGGATCTTCGACCTGCGGCGGATCATCGGTGGGCTGTTCGTGCTGTACGGGATCATCGTCACGATCGCCGGGATCACGGACTCGCAGGCCGAGATCGACAAGGCGCAGGGGATCAACATCAACCTGTGGACGGGCATCGGGATGCTGCTGCTCGGGGTGTTCTTCCTGGTGTGGCTGCGGCTGCGGCCGACTCCACCGCCGGTGCCTCCGGTGGAGGAGGCCGAGAACTAGCTGCCGGTGGTTGTTCGGCCGCGGGTGTACGGGGGCTGGTCGCGCAGTTCCTCGCGCCCCTAGGGAATCTCGCTCCCGCCGTTGAGAGGTCCCGCCCTGTCCAGCAGACCAGTGCGCGCCGCCAGTGCCGCCGCCTCCAGTCTCGATCCCACGCCCAGTTTCATCAGGACCCTCTGCACATGGGTGCGGGCCGTGCTCGGGGCGATGCCCATGCCGGCGGCGATCAGCCTGGTGTCCTCGCCGTCGGCGACGCGCACCAGGACCTCGACCTCCCTCGGGGTGAGTATCTGGAGGAGGCGCTGGCCCTCGTCGTCCGGCTGGGCGGCGGGGTTGAGGAGTTCGCTGAACGCGCCCTGGAGGAGGGCGGGCGCGACGGCCGCCTCACCCGCCCGCGCTTTCATGATCGCCCGCTCGACGCCCTCTATCCGCTCGTCGTGCCGTACATAGCCCGACGCACCCGCGGCGAACGCCGCCGCGATGCCGCGCGGGGACGGCACCGGGCCCAGCACCAGGACCGCGACCTGCGGGCGTTCCTTCTTGATCCGTACCACCGGGTCGAAGATCCCCGGCTCGGCCGGTGTCGCCGTACCGAGCAGGCACACCTCGGGCGCCCGTGTGATCACCAGCTCCGCCGCGCCCGCGGCCGGCGCGGCCGCCGCGAGCACGCGGTGGCCGCGCAGTTTCAGCGCCGAGGCCAGCGCCTCGGCGAGCAGCCGGTGGTCGTCGACCACCATGAGCCGCACTCCCATAGAGCAACCCCCCAGTCCCCCCAATGGATGCCCCACTATGGATGCCCACTGGTCCGCATGGACAGAGGGCCCCCCGGCACCTCGTCCTTCATGCCCCCGGAAGCTACACGCTTGTTCGACGTTGCGCTGCCCCTACCGATGAGAAGTGCCCCGGATCGGAGGAATCTCTTGCTTTTCTGGTATTCGCGGGTGAAGAGCGCGTACCGGGTGATGCCGGGTGCGGCCGCTTGACGAGGTGTCAGCCACCCGTACCGAACGCGGCGACGAGATACTCCTTGCCCGCCGACGACGAACTCGCGGTACGGGCGTACACGGCCGACATGTACAGGTGCCCCTGGGAGTAGAGGACCTCAGCGTAGTCGGGCGACAGGCTGGTCTCGATCGCCTTGACCGCCACGGTCACCGGGTTCTCCAGCAGTTTGGTCTCCTTGAACGAACCGCCGTCGATACTGACGATCTGACCGCCCTTGTCGTACGGCGCGTTCTTGTACGCGATCACGTTCGGACCGTCCATGCGCAGGGGCGTGATCGTGTAGCCGTTGCCGGCGTCGGCGCGCTGGCCGGTCTGCTCGCCGGTGGCCAGGTCGAAGGCGACGATCTCGTTGGTCCTCGTGCCGTCGCCGCTGCCGTCGTGCTCCTCGGTGGCCAGGTACAGCCGGTCGTTGCCGACCGTCACGCCCTTGCACTTCTCCACCTCGTAGATGCCGTCGCAGCGGACCGCGTACGAGCTGCCCGGGGTGGAGATACGGGTGCGCAGCCTGCCGGTCCTGTTGTCGATGGAGAAGACGTCCGAGAAGCCGCTGCCGTCGCCCGCGCTGTCGTTGACGTCGGCGGCCACCACCAGCGGGTCGGTCGACACGACGCTGGCGTAGTCGATGCCCGACGTCATCGTGTACTCGGAGATCACCTTGCCGGAGACCGGGTCGAGGGTCTGGATGTGCAGCTGTCCGGTGTCGCCGCTTCCGCACCTGCGGACCGCGACCAGCTTGGTGCCGCCGCCGTAACCGGCGTCGTAGCAGCCGTCGCCCGGCTTCGGCTGCCACCGGACCGTGCCGGAGGAGAGGTCGAAGGCGGCGCCGCCGCTGGTGCCGCCGACCGCGACCGTCTGCTGGGCGACCGTCACATTGTTGAAGTCGACCGCTACGTCACCGGACTTGATCGACTTCGTCCACAGCCGTTTGCCGGCGTTCAGGTCGATCGCGGCGACCTGGCTGCAGCCCGCCGAGGAGCCCTTGGGGGGCGTCCTCGGCTGGAAGACGACCGCCGTCCTGCCGTCCGCGCTGACGCGCCCGCTGGCATAGCAGACCGGGCCGGGCAGCGGGACCGTCCACAGCCTGGCGCCCGAGTCGGGGTCGTAGCCGACGATCCGGCCGACGCCGCTCTTCGCGTACACCTTGTCGGTGAGCCAGGAACCGGCGGTGACCGTCGTGTCCTTCGTCGTGGGCAGCGGGACCTGGAAGAGGACCTTGGAGGTGGTGTCCGCGGGCACCTTCTCGGTGCCCTTGCCGTCCGCACCGTCCTTGCCGGTGTCCTTTCCGCCGGTGCCGCCGCCGGAGCTCGCGGTGTCGTCCTTCTTCCCGTCGCCGCCGGAGGAGTGGGCGTACCAGATGCCGCCGCCGACGATCAGCGCGATCGCGACGACCGCGGCGATGACGATGAACAGCGCGGCGTTGTTCTTCGGCTTGGCCGGGATCGGCATGGTGGGCGCGGTGGGGCCGCCCGGGTACCCCGGGTAGCCGTAACCGGACTGCTGGGCATAGGGGTTGGGGCCCGTGGTGGGCTGGGCCGGATAGCCGTAGCCGGGCTGCGCGGGCTGGGGCGGCTGCTGGGGGTAGCCGTGGCCCGGCTGGGGGGCCGGGGGCTGGGGCTGCTGCGGAGGTCCGAACCCGGGCTGCTGCGGGGGCTGGTTGGGCGGCGAAGGGGGCGGCTGGGTC
Organism: Streptomyces sp. NPDC101234; assembly: GCF_044767525.1. Taxonomy (NCBI): domain Bacteria; kingdom Bacillati; phylum Actinomycetota; class Actinomycetes; order Kitasatosporales; family Streptomycetaceae; genus Streptomyces; species Streptomyces sp. NPDC101234. The sequence goes on from NZ_JBIWOA010000006.1 coordinate 124,030, forward strand.
ATGACGGGGTACCTCGGAGGACGGCGCGCGAGACGGTTGCGGACGGCGCGGGCTGACGACGCGGGCTGACGGACTGCGGACGGCGCGGGACGGAACGGGACGCGCTCAGTTGCCGAAGGCCATCATCAGCTTCTCCTTCGCTTCGTCGCTGCCGTTCAGCCGCGTGGAGGAGATGTACAAGCGGCCGTCGGCCCAGTCGACGGCGCCGTCGTAGAAACTGCCCTCGATGTCGGCGCTGTGCTGCGGGTTCTGCAGCAGCCTGGTGGCCTTGTGGCTCGCGCCGGCGGTCGGGATCGACACGACCCGGCCGCCCGCGTCGTACGACGGCCGTACGTACGCGACGAGCTTGCCGCCCTCGGCCTTGACCGGGTACATCGACTCGTCCGTCGGGGACTTCACACGCCACTTCGCCCTGCCGTCGGCGAGGCTGATCGCGACGACCTCGTTGGCGCCGCCGCTCACGTCGGTCGGCAGGTAGAGGGTGTCGGCGTCGGCGGCCACGCCCTGGCAGCCCTGCAGGTCACGGGTGAGGAGCGCCCAGCCGCACTGGGGCGCGAACTTCTCGTCGACCTTGACCTCGGAACGGAACGTGCCCTTGCCGTCCAGCGTCGAGATGTTCCAGGCCTTCTTGTCCTCGTTGGTCATGTAGACCACGAGCGGGTCGACGGAGTAGGTCCGCTGGACCTGCCAGCCCTTCTTGACCGGCCGGGTCCACTCGACCCTGCCGGTGGCCGGGTCGAGCTGCGAGATCTCGTCGTGTTCGTCGCTGCCGCCGGCATCGCAGGACGCCACCTCGACCAGCCGGTCCGTGCCGCCCGCGAACGCCGTCGGGAAACAGGCCGCACCGTACTTCTTCTTGTCGTACAACTTGTCGCCGCTGCCAAGGTCATAGGCCGTGCCCGACTCGGAACGGCCGACCATCAGCGTCTTTCCACTGATCGTCAGAGCGATGCTGAGCGCGCTGTCGAACAGCCCGCCGTCCGCGACGGTCGCGGTCCAGCCCTTCTTGCCCGTGTCGAGATCGATCTCCTGCAGCTGGTTGCACTTGGCCTGGTCGCTGGTGCCGTTCATGTAGGCCACGACGACCTTGTCGTCCGCCGACTTGTGTGCGGTGACCGCGCAGATCTTCTGCGGGAACGTGATCGGGGCCCAGGTCGGGTTGCCGTTGCCCACGTTGTAGGCGAAGACCTGCTTGTACGCCGCCTTCACCGCCGTCTTCCCGGTGATCCACATGCCGGGGGCGTCGGCGCCGTTCGCGGGCGCGTCGGGTGCCGACTTGTACCAGAGCACCTTGGCCTCGCCGGGCTTGCGGCCCGCGTTGAGGTTCTCCGGGTCCTTGCCGCCGTTTCCGCTGCCGTCACCGGGGTTGACCGGGGTGTCGGAGGCCTTGGGGTCGTCCGACTGCTGAGCGACCGGCTTCTTGCCGCCGCCCCCGCCGCCGGTCACGGCGTACACCGTGCCCCCGACGACCAGCAGCCCTGCCACCGCCGCCGCGACGACCAGCGCGGGCCTGCCCTTGAAGGGCCCGCCGCCGCCCGCGCCGCTGCCGGGCGGCGGGGTCGTCACCGGCCCACCGGGGTAGGGCGGTTGCTGCTGGGGGTACCCGTATCCCGGCTGCGGCCCGTACGGGCCCGGTTGCGCGTAAGGTCCGGGCTGCTGCGGGTAGCCGTATCCGGGGTGCGGCTGCTGGTGCGGGACCGGGGATCCATAGGGCGGCTGGGGAGGAAGGGGCGGAGGCGCGCCGAAACCTCCCTGTGCGGGCGGCTGTTGCGGGGCACCGAAGCCACCGGCCGGCGGCGGCTGGTCCTGCGGTGCCCCGAAACCGCCCTGCGGCGGCTGGTCGGGCGGCTGAGTCATCAGCGCTCTTCCCCCTCGTTCACTGATTTTTAGCCACGCCTGAGGCTCGTGACGGCCCCGAGGCCGTTCTCAGACAGTTCTCAGACGGACCTTTCTACCACCCGGCACCGACAGGCCATGGGGCCACATCTGCCGCTGTTCCCAAGGGAGAACCGCCCCGTGATACCGCCGTTACGCGTCTTCACGGCCCCATCACCGGGTGTACGCAAGGGGATTGCGCACGGCCGATTCATGCCGGTGCGCACGGCCCGCGGCGGTCAGCGCCCGCGTTCCTCCGCCACCGCGGCCTCGTACGCGCGCAGGGTCTCGACGAACAGGTCGCGCTGCGCCGGGGTCAGCGGGGTGAGCACGCGGCGCCAGGCGGCCGCGCCGGGGGCGAGCCAGCCGGCGATCGCCTCGTGCTGGTCGGGGGCGATGGCCACGATCCGGCGCCGCCGGTCGGCGGGATCCTCCCGGCGGTCCAGGACGCCCTTCGCGCTCAGGTCCGCCACCATCAGGCTGACCGTGGTGGGCGCCAGTTCCAGACGCGCGGCCAGTTCGTTGACGGTCATGGTTCCGTCGAGCAGCAGACAGGCCAGCAAGGAGAGATGACGGGGCGCCAGCGACAGCGACTCCAGCGCCCGGGGCACGGGGATGCGCTTCGCCCGGCTCACCATCCGGGGCATGAGCAGCAGCAGCTCTCGCACGGTGGCGTCCACGTCATCCGCGGATCCGGCCATATCGCACCCCTCAGCACCCCTCGCCATTTACCTTTGAATGCAAAGATGCTTTGCTTTCAAAGGTATGAGGAACCGACCTGCCCGCAGCCGCGGGCACGAACGGAGATTCCACCATGCCCCACTTCACCGTGCACATCAGCGAGACGGCCCTCGACGGGCATGCCGAGGACGGCCTGATCCGCGGACTCGCGGACGCGGTCGGCTCCGTCTACGGCGAACGGTTCGGCAAGCTGGTCGCGGTCGACCTCATCGGCATTCCGCCGCACCGGCGCGGTACGGGCGGGGCCGTGACCGGCCAGGCCGCCCCGAACGTCACACTCAGCCTGCGCGAGGCGGCCTACCGGCATCCGCAGGTCCCGGACGCCCCCGCACGCCTGATCGCCGCGATCACCGACGCGGTGGCCGCCGTACTCGGCGAAGAGGTCCGCGATCAGACGACCGTCGGCCTGCTGTCCGTACCCGAGGGACGCTCGGGCGTCGGCGGCCGGGTCGCCTGACAGGCGCGCGCCCTGCCAAGAGCGCCCCGTAGGGGCGCGGGGCTGTGTCGACATGCGGCTACCGCCGCGCGGGCGCGACCAGCCACGACACACCCGCAGCCGACCGAGGGCCCATCCTCGGCGCCCCCGGCGAAGCGCTACGCGTCCTCCGCCAGCTCCAGCCAGCGCATCTCCAGTTCCTCGCGCTCGCCGGCCAGGTCACGCAACTGCGCGTCGAGTTCGGCGACCTTGGCGAAGTCCGTGGCGTTCGCGGCGATCTGGTCGTGCAGCTTGGTCTCCTTCTCGGAGACGCGGTCCAGCTGACGCTCGATCTTCTGAAGCTCCTTCTTGGCGGCGCGCTGGTCGGCGGCGCTGCGCTCGGCCGTGGGGGCCTTGGGGGCGACGGCGGTGGCGGCGACCGTCTCCTCCATGCGCTGCCGTCGCTCCAGGTACTCGTCGATGCCGCGCGGCAGCATCCGCAGGGTGGCGTCGCCGAGGAGGGCGAAGACCCGGTCGGTGGTCCGCTCGACGAAGAACCGGTCGTGGGAGATGACGATCATCGAGCCCGGCCAGCCGTCGAGGACGTCCTCCAGCTGGGTGAGGGTCTCGATGTCGAGGTCGTTGGTGGGCTCGTCGAGGAAGAGGACGTTCGGCTCGTCCATGAGGAGGCGCAGCAGCTGGAGGCGGCGGCGCTCACCGCCGGAGAGGTCGCCGACCGGCGTCCACTGCTTCTCCTTGCTGAACCCGAACGTCTCGCACAGCTGCCCGGCGGTCATCTCACGCCCCTTGCCGAGGTCGACGCGCTCGCGGACCTGCTGGACGGCTTCCAGGACCCGGGTGGTGGGGTTCAGCTCGGCCACCTCCTGGGAGAGGTAGGCGAGCTTGACGGTCTTGCCGACGACGACCCGGCCGGCCGCCGGCTGCGCCTCGCCCTCGGTCCGCGCGGCCTCGGCCATGGCCCGCAGCAGCGAGGTCTTGCCGGCGCCGTTGACGCCGACCAGGCCGATGCGGTCGCCGGGGCCGAGCTGCCAGGTGACGTGCTTGAGCAGCACCTTGGGCCCGGCCTGGACGGTCACGTCCTCCAGGTCGAACACGGTCTTGCCGAGCCGGGACGAGGCGAACTTCATCAGCTCGGAGGTGTCGCGCGGCGGCGGCACGTCCTTGATGAGCTCGTTGGCGGCCTCGACGCGGAAGCGCGGCTTGGAGGTACGGGCGGGGGCACCGCGGCGCAGCCAGGCCAGCTCCTTGCGGACCAGGTTCTGCCGCTTGGTCTCCTCGGTGGCCGCGATCCGCTCGCGCTCGGCGCGGGCGAAGACGTAGTCGGAGTAGCCGCCCTCGTACTCGTAGACGTCGCCGCGCTGGACGTCCCACATACGGGTGCAGACCTGGTCGAGGAACCACCGGTCGTGCGTCACGCAGACGAGGGCCGAGCGGCGCTCGCGCAGGTGCTTGGCCAGCCAGGCGATGCCCTCGACGTCGAGGTGGTTGGTGGGCTCGTCGAGGACGAGCAGGTCCTGTTCCTCGATGAGCAGCTTGGCGAGGGCGATGCGCCGCCGCTCACCACCCGAGAGCGGGCCGATGACGGTGTCCAGGCCCTTGGGGAAGCCGGGCAGGTCCAGGCCGCCGAAGAGACCGGTCAGGACATCCCTGACCTTGGCGTTGCCGGCCCACTCGTGGTCGGCCATGTCGCCGATGACCTCGTGCCGGACGGTGGCGGCCGGGTCGAGGGAGTCGTGCTGGGTGAGGACTCCGCTGCGCAGTCCGCCGGAGTGCGTGACGCGGCCGGTGTCGGCCTCCTCCTGCTTGGCGAGCATCCGGATGAGGGTGGTCTTGCCGTCGCCATTGCGGCCCACCACGCCGATGCGGTCGCCCTCCGACACGCCGAGCGAGACGCCGTCCAGCAGGGCACGGGTGCCGTAGACCTTGCTGACGTTCTCGACATTGACCAGGTTGACGGCCATTTCACTCCTGCGCACGGGGACGGTCAGCCTCCCAGCGTAATGCGCACGGGGAGGCCGTCCGGCCGCGAGCCGTTTTCGGCCCGCACGCGCGCGTGCCTCGTCGAGGCGGTCGTACGCCGTCCGGCCCGGGCGGTCGGTCCGCGGCCGGTCGCGGTGGCCGGGAACCTTGGTGACGTCCTTGGTGACGTCCTTGGTCATCGTCCGGGGTGACCGCGTCACCCGGAGCCGGCCGCCCGCTTCGCCGCACGCTGTCGGTATCTGTCCACCGCACACAGCATCCAGGTGTCCGACCACGTCTCCGGATCCACCGGACCGATGTGCCGTTCGGCGTCCACACAGCGCGGGTCGTCCTGATGCGCGAGTCCGAACACGGCGTGGATCCGGGTGACCTGGTCCTCCTCGTGCACCAGTCGGGCCAGCGCGTCCGCGATGCCGGGGTCGTGTCCCGGATACTCCGCCAGCCAGACGCACGCCGCCGACCGCACGCGGGGCTCGGGATCCCGCGTCGGCGCGAACACCGCCCTCAGGCTCTCGGGGCGCACCACCAGCCGGCTCTCCCCCAGCTCCAGCGTGTGCGGCAGCATGCAGCGCACCCCGGCATCGGGATGCGTCAGATACGACCGCCTGGCGCGCGCTCTCCATCCCGCCTGGCGTATGCGCTCGCTCACACAACGGCGTGAGCTCGCCGCTCAGGCGTCGGCGGGGACGCTGGTGTCACACGTCGGCATAAGCGCTGCTGTCACGTATCGCCGTGAGCCCCGCTGTCACACGTCAGCGCGGGCGGCGGTGTCCGGCGCCGCCGGCAGGACGCTCGCGCCCGGTGCCGGGGCCGTTGCCGTGCGTACTGTGCGGCAGGTGCCGGAGGTCAGGAGCGCCTCGGAGACCTTGGTCGCGGATTCCGGGTCGCGGACCAGGAACGCGGTCGTGGGGCCGGAGCCGGAGACCAGGGCGGTGAGGGCGCCGGCCGCGCGGCCCGCGGCGAGCGTGTCCGCGAGTTCCGGGAAGAGGGAGAGGGCGGCGGGCTGGAGGTCGTTGGAGACGGCCGCGGCGAGCGCGTCGGCGTCGCCCTTGGCGAGCGCGTCGAGGAGGTCGGGGGAGGCGACGGGCTCGGGGATGTCGAGGCCCTCGGCGAGCCGGTCGAACTCGCGGAAGACGGCCGGGGTGGACAGCCCGTGCTCCGCCATCGCGAAGACCCAGTGGAAGGTGCCGCCGACGTCGAGGACGCTGAGCCGTTCGCCGCGCCCGGTGCCGAGGGCGGCGCCGCCGACCAGGCTGAAGGGCACATCGCTGCCCAGGTCGGCGCAGATGGCGAGGAGTTCCGCGCGGGAGGCGCCCGCGCGCCAGAGCTCGTTGCAGGCGAGCAGCGCCCCCGCCCCGTCCGCGCTCCCCCCGGCCATGCCGCCGGCCACCGGGATGTCCTTGGCGATGTGGATGTGCACGGCCGGTTCGATGCCCCGGCGCCCGGCGAGCGCGATGGCGGCGCGGGCGGCGAGGTTGGTGCGGTCCAGGGGGACCTGGTCGGCGTCCGGGCCCTCGCAGGTGATGCGCAGCTCGTCGGCGGGCGTGACCGTGACCTCGTCGTAGAGGCCGACGGCGAGGAAGACGTTGGCGAGGTCGTGGAAGCCGTCGGGGCGGGCGGCGCCCACCGCGAGCTGGACGTTGACCTTGGCGGGGACCCGTACCGTGACGCTCACTTACCGGACTCCTTGTGCTCGGCGATCCTCGCGAACTCCTCCACGGTCAGCGACTCCCCGCGCGCCTGCGGCGAGACACCGGCCGCGACCAGCGCCGCCTCCGCGGCCGCCGCGGACCCGGCCCATCCGGCGAGCGCGGCCCGCAGGGTCTTGCGCCGCTGGGCGAACGCCGCGTCGACGACCGTGAAGACCTCCCGCTTGGAGGCCGTCGTCCTGACCGGTTCGGTGCGCCGGACGAGGGAGACCAGTCCGCTGTCGACGTTCGGGGCGGGCCAGAAGACATTGCGGCCGATGGCACCGGCGCGCTTCACCTCGGCGTACCAGTTGGCCTTGACGGAGGGCACGCCGTACACCTTGTTGCCGGGTGCGGCGGCGAGCCGGTCGGCGACCTCGGACTGCACCATCACCAGCGTCCGCTCGATGCTCGGGAAGGTGTCGAGCATGTGGAGGAGGACGGGGACGGCGACGTTGTACGGCAGGTTCGCGACGAGCGCCGTCGGCGCCGGGCCGGGCAGCTCGGTGACGTGCATCGCGTCGGAGTGGACCAGCGCGAACCGGTCCGCGCGCGCCGGCATGCGTGCCGTGATCGTCGCGGGCAGGGCGCCCGCGAGGACGCCGTCGATCTCGACGGCGGTGACCCGGTCGGCGACCTCCAGCAGCGCGAGGGTGAGGGACCCTAGTCCCGGGCCGACCTCGACGACGACGTCGTCCGGGCGGACCCCGGCGGTGCGGACGATACGGCGGACCGTGTTGGCGTCGATCACGAAGTTCTGGCCGCGCTGCTTGGTGGGGCGCACACCGAGCGCTGCCGCGAGCTCACGGATGTCGGCGGGGCCGAGGAGGGCGTCGGGGGTGGGGCTGCTCACGGGACAAGGGTACGGGCCGTGGCGGACCCCTCCTCCGCCGGTCACCCGTGCAGTCGCGCCCCGCAGTGCGGCCAGGGGGTGGCCCCGCGGCTCACGTAGAGCTTCTTCGCGCGGAACGTCTGCTCCTTGGCCGGTGCGTCCTGCGGGCGCCCGCTGCCGCCGAGGGTGTGCCAGGTGCGGGTGTCGAACTGGTAGAGCCCGCCGTATGTCCCGGAGGAGTCCACCGCGTGCGGGCGGGCGCCGGACTCGCAGACGGCGAGACCGTGCCAGTTCAGGCCGTCGGCTCCCTTCACGGAGTCCGGGTGCGGTTTGGTGCCGACGTTCACCAGCTGCGCGCGCGGCTCGCGCACCAGCTCGGACGTCTCGCGGTGCGGCTTCTGCCGGACGCCGTTGACGGACCGCAGGTAGTACGTGACCCGGCGCAGCCCGGGCCGGCCGAGCTGCTCGACCACCTCGGTCCCCTTGAACAGCGCGGGGTCCTGCGTCCGCCGCACCTCGAAGGGGATCACCTCCTCGCGGACCTCCCTGCTTCCCTTGACGCGCAGCACGGTCACCGTCTGCCCGTCGCGCGGGAAGTCGCCCGGCGGGACGGAGGTGGTGTCCTGACCGTGCAGGGTGATCCCGGCCTCCTCGACGGCCTCGCCGACGGTCGCCGCGTTGGTGCGGATGGTGCGGGTCCGGCCGTCCGCCAGGACCGTGACGGTGCGCTCGGTGCGCACGTCGAGCGCGAGCCCGGCGCGGCCGATGTTCTGGGAGCGCGAGGTCGACAGGTACGCGCCCTCGGCACGCACCCCCAGCTGTTGGAGCGCCCCCTCCACCGTGCGTGCCGTCGTCCACACCTCGCGCCGCCGGCCGTCCAGGGTGAGCCGGACCGGGCGGCCGTAGCGCACCGCGACCTCGTCCCCGCTGGCCAGGGCCGCGCCGCGGGCGGGCACCACCGCGTCGTGCGCCCCCACCCGCACACCCTCCTCGGCCAGCAGGCCGGTCACGTCGTCGGCGAACGTGTGCAGGGTGCGCGGCCTGCCGTCGACGCTCAGCTCGATCGCCTTGTCCTTGGCGAGGAACGCGGTGGTGCCGCCGGCGAGGAACGCGACGACCAGCGCCTGCGGCAGCAGCCGGCGTACCGCGGACTCCGGGCGCTGGGTGTACCGCGCTTTCCGCCGGCGCGCGGCCCGCCGTCCCACCACAGCGCGCGCCTCCGCCTCACGCGCCCCGCCTTCCGGCACGCGCTCGCTCTGCCGTGGAAGCACCGGCTCACTCACGTGAGCGCGCGCCGCCGCCGACGCGCCTCCCGCTCCCGCCGAGACCTCGTACGCCGGGCGGTACGTATCGCCGCCCCCGTGGACCGCGCCGTATCCCAGCGTCGCGGAGTCGTGCACGCCGTTCATGCCGGATGCGCCGGGTGCGCCGTTCACGCCGGGTGCGCGATACCCGCCTTGCTCCCTGTACGCGCTTCTCGCGCCCGGCGCACCGTGAACACCAGGCATACCCGGCACGCCTTGCCCATGCACGCCAAGCCAGTGCGCGCCGTGCTGCCCGCGCACGCCGGGCGCACCATAGGGGTCGTACGCGCCAAACGTCTCGTACTGCGATGTGCTCACGCCGACACGCTCCAGGGGGCCAGAGGGGTCCGGATCGGGCCCCAGAACCTAGCGGAGCACCGGTCACTCTCCAAAGCGGCGCGGATACTCAAAGTAGCGATCACACTCCGCGTGACCCCCGGTGAGCGTTATACGTCAGTTACCATATGTGCACTCTCAGTAATCGAAGGCACGGGCCGTGTTCGCGCCCAGGGCCGTCGCCAGCGCGTCCTCGTCGATACCGCGCACGGCGGCCATCGCACGCACCGTGACCGGAATGAGATACGGCGCGTTGGGCCGTCCGCGGTACGGCGCCGGGGTCAGGAAGGGCGCGTCGGTCTCCACGAGGACCAGTTCGAGCGGGGCGACGGCGAGGGCGTCCCGCAGGTTCTGGGCGTTCTTGAAGGTGACGTTGCCGGCGAAGGACATGAAGTAGCCCTCGCGGGCGCACTCCTCGGCCATCTCGGCGTCCCCGGAGTAGCAGTGGAACACGGTCCGCTCGGGGGCGCCCTCCTCCTTGAGGACGCGCAGCACATCGGCGTGGGCGTCCCGGTCGTGGATGACGAGGGCCTTGCGGTGTCGCTTGGCGATCTCGATATGGGCGCGGAAGGAGCGCTCCTGGGCGGCCTTGCCCTCGGGCCCGGTGCGGAAGTAGTCGAGACCCGTCTCACCGACGCCCTTGACCTGGGGCAGTCCCACCAGCCGGTCTATCTCGGCGAGGGCGTCGTCCAGCGCGCTGTCGCCGCCCGCCCTGCGGGCGCCCTGCCTGGACCAGCCTCCCCCAGCCCCAGGGGGCTGGGAGGTGCCCCCAGGGTCACCATGGACGATGCGCGGGGCTTCGTTGGGGTGCAGGGCGACGGTCGCGTGGACGTTCTCGTGCGCGGCGGCGGTCTCGGCCGCCCACCGGGAGCCCTTGATGTCGCAGCCGACCTGGACGACGGTCGTCACCCCCACCGAGGCGGCCTTCGCGAGGCCCTGCTCGACTGTGCCGGACTGCATGTCGAGGTGGGTGTGGGAGTCGGCGACCGGCACCCGGAGGGGTTCCGGGAGCGGCGGTGCCGCGTTCTTGTCGGCCGTACCGGAGGTGCCGGTGCCGGAGGCGTTCGAAGGCATGCCCCGATCCTACGAAAGGGGCATGCCGTGCCGGCCTCGCGCCCGGGTCAGCTCGCCTTGCGCTGGAACGGATGCAGGAGATCGGACAGATGCCAGTGGTGCGGCTCCCTGACCTGTGCGGTGGCCTCCGTCGCCGCCGCCTCGGTCGCCGCCGCCTCGGTCGCCTCCTCGCCGGCCCCTCCGTCCGGAAGGCTCTGCACCGGCCGCTGATGCGAACGCTGCGCCGCGTTCCGCACCGAGGAGACCTGCCCCGCACGCATGATCCGGACGACATGGCCGTCGCAGTTCAGGCACGCGGGCCGGCTCAGCGGGGACGGGACGACCTGGCCGTTCGCCACATACATGACGAACTCGTGGTTGTCGGCGTCCGTGTGGTGCTCTATCTGGTACGACTGCTCCCAGCCGTGCCCGCAACGCATGCAGGCGAAGGAATACGACTCGTGGACGACGGCTGTGGCCGTACCGCGGAGGCCGGTCTGCCCTGCGATCTCACTCATGCCAGCTCCTCTTGTCCGCTGGACAAGCACCCCCGGCGCGGGGATTCCCCCCGGAATCCCGTTGGGGGTGAGGGACGGGTGCTGTCCCTGCTGACCAGTGGACGCCTTCACCGGCGCGAATGCATCAGGCCTGTCGACTGTTGGAGGCGATTTGGACTTCACTTGCCGAATCGGCCTTGCGACAGGGGGGTTGGCTTTGCCTTTCCCGCCCTCGCTTTACCGTCCCGTGGGGCGCGCGCTCAGGCGAGTAGCTCCTCGCTCAGAGGGAGCATCTCCGCAGGTCAGGGGCGCATGCTCAAGGGAGAAGCGGCGCGCTCAAAGATCAAGGAGCGCCCCCTTGGAACGCCGGTCACCAGGGCGCCCCGAAAGGGGCGCGGGGAATTGCGCGACCAGCCCCCACCGCCCCGGAGCCGACTGCACAAAAGCAACCACGACGGCGCGGCCGAAACCGACCTCACCCATCAACACGCTTCGCGGCGACCACCGCGTCGAACACGACCCGCTTGGGAATCCCCGCCTCCACGGCCACCGCCGCGATCGCCTCCTTGCGCCGCTCCCCGGCCTCCTCCCGCACCCGCACCCGCCGGACGAGCTCCTCCGCACCGAGTTCCTCGGGCCCGCGCTCGGGAGCGCCCTCGACGACGACGGTGATCTCGCCGCGCACTCCCTCGGCGGCCCACACGGCCAGCTCGGCCAGGGGCCCGCGCCGCACCTCCTCGTACGTCTTGGTCAGTTCACGGCATACGGCGGCCCGCCGTTCTCCGCCGAAGACCTCGGCCATCGCGGCAAGGGTGTCGTCGAGGCGGTGCGGGGCCTCGAAGTAGACGAGGGTGCGGCGCTCCTCGGCGACCTCCTGGAGCCGGGAGCGGCGTTCGCCCGCCTTGCGCGGCAGGAAGCCCTCGAAGCAGAACCGGTCGACGGGCAGCCCGGACAGCGCGAGCGCGGTGAGCACGGCGGACGGTCCCGGGACGGCTGTGACGTGGATCTCCTTCTCCACGGCGGCCGCGACCAGCCGGTAGCCGGGGTCGGAGACGGAGGGCATTCCGGCGTCGGTGACGAGCAGCACGCGCGCGCCGCCGAGGAGTTCCTCGACGAGCTCGGGGGTGCGGGCGGCCTCGTTGCCCTCGAAGTACGACACCACGCGGCCCTTGGGCGTCACACCCAGCGCCTGCGTGAGCCACCGCAGCCGCCGGGTGTCCTCGGCCGCGATCACGTCGGCGCCGGTCAGCTCGGCCGCGAGCCGGGGCGGCGCGTCCGCGACGTCGCCGATGGGGGTGCCTGCGAGGACAAGGGTTCCAGTCACCTCCCCATCCTCGCAGCAGCCACCGACAGCCCCTCCCCGGAGCCGGGCTGCGATCGCAAAGGAACCCACCTCTAAGCCCCATTGCACGGGACTCACACAGAACGGTTCCCTACGATGGCGCGGTGACCAGTACCGCGTCCTCCACGGACACCCGGCAGGGCCAGGCAGTGCTCGACGAGCGGCCGACGTGGCAGCAGCGGCTGCGCCGATTCGGCTACACGGCGAGTCCGGCGCAGACGGCGCACACCACCGGCGGCAGTAGCGCCGCGGACGCCGGTGCGCACGCCGACGTCGTCGACCGTCTGGTGCCGCCGTACGCCGAGCCCAACCCCCGGCTGTGGCTCGGGCTGGGTGTGCCCCCGGTGCTCGCCGAGCGGATCACGCGCTGGTCGGGCTGGGGCGGCCCGCTGCTCGTGACGCTGATGGCGGGTCTGCTGCGGTTCTGGAACCTGGGCAGCCCGAGGGCGGTGATATTCGACGAGACGTACTACGCGAAGGACGCGTGGGCGCTGGTCCACCGTGGTTTCGAGGTCAACTGGGACAAGAACGCCAACGATCTGGTCCTGCAGTCGCACGGCCATCTGACGATCCCGGCGGACGCGGCGTACGTCGTGCACCCGCCCGTCGGCAAGTACGTCATCGGGCTCGGGGAACTGATCTTCGGCTTCGACCCGTTCGGCTGGCGCTTCATGACGGCGCTGCTGGGCACACTGAGCGTGCTGCTGCTGTGCCGGATCGGGCGCCGGATGTTCCGTTCCACCCTCCTGGGCTGCCTGGCCGGCGCGCTGATGGCGGTGGACGGCCTGCACTTCGTGATGAGCCGCACCTCGCTGCTCGACGGTGTGCTGATGTTCTTCGTGCTGGCGGCGTTCGGGTGTCTGATCATCGACCGGGACCGGTCACGGGAGAAAATCGCCGCCGCGCTCCAGCCGGACGCGGACGGCCGGATCCGCCCCGACGCGCGCGTGGCCGACGGTTTCCGCTTCGGCTGGCGCCCCTGGCGGTGGGCCGCGGGCCTGCTGCTGGGCCTCGCGATCGGCACCAAGTGGAACGGCCTCTACATCCTGGCCGCGTTCTGCCTGATGGCGCTGTTGTGGGACGTCGGCGCCCGCAAGGTGGCGGGCGCCCTGCACCCGTACAAGGCGGTCCTGAAGTACGACACGGGGATCACGTTCCTGGCGACGGTGCCGGTGGCGATCGCCGTCTACCTGGCCTCCTGGACCGCGTGGATCCTGTCCCCGACCGACGGCACCGGCGGCTACTTCCGCAACTGGGCGGCCACCGACGGCAAGGGCGGCAACTGGACGTTCCTGCCGGACTGGCTGCGCAGCCTGTGGCACTACGAGCACGAGGTCTATCTGTTCCACGTCGGCCTGTCGTCGCCGCACACGTACATGTCGAACCCCTGGTCCTGGATCGTCCTGGGCCGCCCGGTGTCGTACTTCTACGAGTCGCCCTCCCCCGGTACGGACGGCTGCCCGGCGAACGCCGGCGAGAAGTGCGCGCGTGAGGTGCTGGCGATCGGCACACCGCTGCTGTGGTGGGCGGCCTGCTTCGCGATCGTCTACATGCTGTGGCGGTGGGCCTTCCGCCGTGACTGGCGGGCGGGCGCCATCGCCTGCGGCATCGCGGCCGGTTACCTGCCCTGGTTCATGTACCAGGAGCGCACGATCTTCCTCTTCTACGCCGTCGTCTTCGTGCCGTTCCTGTGTCTGGCGGTGGCGATGATGATCGGCGCGATCATCGGCCCGCCCGGCTCCAGCGACACCCGCCGCCTGGTCGGCGCATCGGGCGCGGGCGTCCTGGTGCTGCTGATCGTCTGGAACTTCATCTACTTCTGGCCCCTGTACACGGGCACGGCGATCCCGATCGACTCCTGGCGTTCACGTATGTGGCTCGATACCTGGGTGTGAGCCACATCCCTGATCTCCGTTCGGACAACAATCGGAGAACACCTGCCACAGGAGCTTCACAACGACCTACAGTGCGAGCCACAACCAGCTTTTGAACGCGTTCACAAAATGCGGCAAAAGCACACGGGGAGGGATTTCGCACCATGCGCAAGGGGGTCAAGGTCGCCATCGTCGGCGGCGTCTGCACGGCCGTGCTGGGCGGGGGCGGTTACGCCGCCTACAACGTCCTGTCGGCGCTGCACGGTGACAGCACGCCGTCCGTACGGACGGGGCCGCCCACGAAGGACGAGATCAAGGACACCACCCAGAAGTTCTTCACGGCCTGGGAGAAGGGCGAGTCGGTGACGGCGGCGTCGTTCACGAACGACTCCGCGGACGCCGAGCCCGTACTCACCTCCTTCAGCGCCACCGCGCACATCAAGGACGTGCAGATCACGCCCGGCACGGCGACCGGTGCCACCGTGCCCTTCGCCGTGAAGGCGACGGTGTCCTACGGCGGGAAGTCGAAGCCGCTCGCCTACAAGAGCTCACTGAAGATCGTGCGCGGCGAGACCACGCACCGCGCGCTCGTCGACTGGGCGCCGTCCGTGGTCCATCCGGACCTGCGGCGCGGCGACACCCTGTCCACCGGCGAGGCGGCGAGTCCGCCGATCGAGGCCGTGGACCGCGACGGCAAGGTACTCACGAAGGACAAGTACCCGTCCCTGGGCCCGATCCTGGACGAGCTGCGCAGCCGCTACGGCGACAAGGCGGGCGGCACCCCGGGCGTGGAGCTGGTGATCCGGCACGCGTCCGAGGAGTCCGCCGACACGACGCTGCTGACCCTTGAGGAGGGCAGGGCGGGCAAGCTGCGTACGACGCTCGACGCACGCGTGCAGGCCGCCGCCGAGACGGCGGTGACGAAGTACGCCGAGTCGTCGGTGGTGGCCGTCAAGCCCAGCACCGGCGAGGTGCTCGCGGTCGCCAACCACCGCGAGGACGGCTTCAACGCGGCCTTCCTCGGCGAGCTGGCGCCCGGCTCCACCATGAAGATCGTCAGCGCGGCCACCCTTATCGACACCGGCCTCACGACGGCCGTCGGCCCGGCGCCCTGCCCGCCGACCGCGACCTGGCAGAGCCAGACCTTCAGCAACCTCAAGGGACTGGAGCCGGACGAGAAGGCCACCCTCTCGGACAGCTTCGCGCGGTCGTGCAACACGGCGTTCGTGAAGTACGCGGACTCGGTCCAGGTCGACTCCCTCACCAAGGAGGCCGAGGACCGCTTCGGGCTCGGGAGGAACAACTGGAAGGTCGGCATCCCGAGCTTCGACGGGCGGGTGCCGGCCTCCGGCGGCCCGGACACCGCGGCCAACCTGATCGGCCAGGGCCAGGTGCAGATGAGCCCGCTGAACATGGCCTCCGTGGCGGCGACCGCGTCGACGGGAACCTTCCGGCAGCCGGTGCTGGTCTCGCAGAAGCTGGACGGCCGTGACCTGGCCACCGCGAAGGGTCTGTCGGCCGGTACGGCCGCACAGCTGCGCGCCATGATGAACCGCACCGCGACCAGCGGCACCGCGGCCGGTGTGATGCGCGGCCTGCGCGGCAGCATCGGCGCCAAGACGGGGTCGGCGGAGGTCGACGGGCAGACCAGGTCGAACAGCTGGTTCGCCGGCTACCGCAACGACGTCGCGGCCGCGGCCATGACCCAGGACGGCGGTCACGGCATCGACGCGGCCGGGCCGATTGTCGCGAGTGTGCTACGGATCGGTGGCTGACGTCACTCCCACAGACCGGGACTCTAGGCTGGTGCAGTCGTTGGGGAGCGTGAGGGCTACGGGGCGGCGGGGACCCTGGGGAAGTGCGCGGAGGAACTGAGCTGTGGGCAAGAGAAGGCGCGCCGTCGAACGACGGCAGAACAGACCCGCCGTCATCGGCGGGATGATCGCCGTCGTCGTCGGCGGCGCCGGCTTCGGCCTCTACGCGCTGTACGGCGGCGGGGCGGCCGACGCGGCGTCGTCGAGCGCCGCCCACCACAAGGACGTCAAGACCGGCCCGCTGTCGGCGACCGAGGTGCAGACGACGGCCCGGACCTTCCTGGCGTCCTGGCAGCAGGGCAAGGCCACCTCGGCCGCCGCCGTCACGGACGACGCCGCGGCCTGCGTCAGGCTGCTGACCGGCTACGGCAAGGACGCCCACATCAAGGACGTCACCCTCACCGAGGGCACCCGCACCGGCGACAAGGTCCCGTTCTCCGTGAAGGCTACGGTGTCGTACAAGGGCGTCAGCAAGCCGTTGTCCTACGACTCCTCGTTCACCGTCGTCCGGCGCAAGAGCGACGGCAAGCCGCTGGTCAACTGGCATGCCTCGGTCGTCCAGCCGGACATGAAGGACGGCGACACCCTGGTCACCGGCGAGTCCGGGACTCCGCCCATCAAGGCCCTGGACCGCGACGGCGGGGAGATCACCACCGCCAAGTACCCGTCGCTGGGCTCGGTGCTCGACGGGCTGCGCGAGAAGTTCGGCAAGACGGCGGGCGGCAAGGCGGGCGTCGAACTGCGCGTGGTGCGCGGCAAGGCGTCCGAGAAGGCGGGAGCGTCCGACAAGACCCTCGTCGAGCTCAGCAAGGGCACCCCGGGCACAGTGAAGACGACGCTCAGCCCGACCCTGCAGGCGGCCGCCGAGAAGCAGGTCACCACGCAGAAGAACGCCTCGGTCGTGATGATGCGGCCCTCGACCGGCGAGATCCTCGCCGTCGCCAACAGCAGTCACGGCTTCAACGTGGCCTTCCAGGGCTCACTGGCCCCCGGTTCGACGATGAAGATCGTCACCTCGACGATGCTGTTCGAGAAGAACCTCATCACCCCGGACGCCTCGCACCCCTGCCCGAAGACGTACAAGCTGGCCGGCTGGACGTTCCACAACGACGACAACTCCGAGATCAAGCAGGGCTCCTTCAAGCTGAGCTTCGGCGCCTCCTGCAACAACGCCTTCATCGACTTCGCGCCGAAGCTGTCCAACAGCGACCTGACGACGGAGGCGCAGCAGGTCTACGGCCTGGGCATGAACAACTGGGCCATCGGCGTCCCGACCTTCGACGGCTCGGTCCCGGTGCAGAGCGGCGCGCAGATGGGCGCCTCGCTGATCGGGCAGGGCGGGGTGCGGATGAACCCGCTGAACATGGCGTCGGTGTCGTCGACCGTGTCGGCCGGCTCCTTCCACCAGCCGTACCTGGTCTCCCCGAGCGTCGACAACCGGACGATCGCGAAGGCCTCGCGGACGATGTCGTCGAAGACGCAGTCCGAGCTGAAGGACGTCATGTCCTACACGGCGGCCTACGGTACGGCGGCCAAGGCGATGTCGGGCCTGAGTTCGAGCTGCGGCGCCAAGACGGGCTCCGCAGAGGTCGACGGCCAGAAGAAGCCGAACGGCTGGTTCACCGCCTACTGCGGCGACCTGGCGGCCGCGGGCGTGGTCCAGGCGGGCGGCCACGGCGGCGACACGGCCGGACCGATCGTGGCGGCGCTGCTGAAGCTGGGGGCGTCCCTCTAGGGCCCTGCGGGGCGCTCGCCCCTGTGGGGCGGTTCCTCAGCCGGCCACGGGAGTGGCCATGTAGGTGCGCCTGAGGAAGCGCAGCAGCGCCTTCGACTCGAACTGCACCACCGATGTGCCGTGGTCGGAGTGGAACTCCACCACGGCCTGCACCCGCCCCAGCGGCCACACCCGTACGTCGCCGCTCTCGGCCGGCGCCCTGAGGCCCTGCTCCAGCAGCGAGCGCGAGAAGGTCCACTCGTCCGTCCCGGGCAGCCCGATCCGTACCGACCGCGGATCGGCGTCGGGGTCGTAGCGCAGGACGACGGGCACCGCGGGCGGCTCCTCCCGCTCGTCCTCGTCCGTGACGATGTGGGCTCGCGCGTACTGCTCGACTACAGACATCGGACTTCCCTTTACGCTCCGTGACCTTTGCGAAAGCCGTCCATCCGCTTTGCATCCAATGTCGCACATTTTCCGGAATGCGCTTGTGGGGGCCGTCGCATCTCGCGCGCGCTCCCGGATGTGCGATTCACAACCTTCTAGCTCTTGCAAAAGCTTCGCAATAGGACCCTAAAATCGAACGGTGCATGTACCTGACGGATTCTTCGACGCCCCCACCTCCGCGGTCACCGGAGCGGTCGCGGTCGGCGCCCTCGCGGTGAGCCTGCGCGGCGCCCGCCGTGAACAGGGGGGCACCTCCCGCGCGAGCGAAGCCGAGCGTGGGGGAGAACGGACCGCTCCACTGGCCGGCCTGGTGGCGGCGTTCATCTTCGCTGTACAGATGCTCAACTTCCCCGTCGCGGCCGGAACAAGCGGCCATCTTCTCGGCGGGGCGCTGGCCGCGATCCTCGTCGGCCCCTTCACGGGGGTGCTGTGCGTGTCCGTCGTCCTGCTCATGCAGGGCATCCTGTTCGCGGACGGCGGGCTGACCGCGCTCGGCGTGAACATCACCGACATGGCGATCGTGACGACCGTGGTCGCGTACGGCGTCTTCCGGGGCCTGCTGAAGGTCCTGCCGCGCTCCCGGCGCTCGGTGACCGCCGCGTCCTTCGTCGCCGCCCTGCTCTCCGTCCCGGCCGCCTCCGTCGCCTTCACGCTCCTCTACGCCGTCGGCGGCACCACCGACGTGTCCATCGGCAAGGTGGCCACGGCGATGATCGGCGTGCATGTGCTGATCGGCGTCGGTGAGGCCGCGATC
The DNA here is from genome assembly GCF_044767525.1 of Streptomyces sp. NPDC101234. Classification (NCBI taxonomy): domain Bacteria; kingdom Bacillati; phylum Actinomycetota; class Actinomycetes; order Kitasatosporales; family Streptomycetaceae; genus Streptomyces; species Streptomyces sp. NPDC101234. The sequence goes on from NZ_JBIWOA010000006.1 coordinate 142,717, forward strand.
ACCGCGCTCACGGTCGGTGCCGTCATCGCCGTACGCCCCGACCTGGTGTACGGGGCGCGCGGGATGCGGCAGGGGCTGAAGCTGCGGGTGAACGGCGTGCTGGTGGACGCGCCCGCGGCGCCCTCCGCGCCCGTGGCGGGGGCGCGCGCCTCCCGCCGCGCCTTGTGGGCCACCGGTCTGGTGACGTCCCTGGTGCTCGCCGGTTTCGTCAGCTTCTACGCCTCCTCCGACCCCGACGGCCTGGAGAAGGTCGCCCGCGACCAGGGCATCGACGCGAGGACGGAGGAGCACGCCGCCGCGGGTTCCCCGCTCGCCGACTACGGCGTCGAGGACGTCTCCGACGCCCGCCTCTCCGGCGGCCTCGCGGGCGTCATCGGGGTGGGCACGACCGTCGTCGCGGGCAGCGCGGTGTTCCGGGTGGTGCGCAAGCGCCGTACGACCGCCCCCTCCCAGGTGCGCTGAGATGGGCTCGGGCCACGCGCACCGGCTCTACCGGCACGCGCACTCCCCCGTGCACGCGCTCCCGCCGCACACCAAGCTCGCCGCCGCCTTCGCCTTCGTGGTCGTGGTGGTCTCCACACCGCGCGCGGCGATATGGGCGTTCGCGCTGTACGCCGTGCTGCTCGCGTTCGTCGCACAGCACGCGCGCGTGCCCGCCGGCTTCCTGCTGCGGCGGCTGCTGATCGAGGTGCCGTTCGTCGCGTTCGCGGTGCTGATGCCGTTCGTGGCGGAGGGCGAGCGGGTCGGCGTCCTCGGCCTCCCGCTCAGCGTGAACGGCCTCTGGGACGCCTGGAACGTCCTCGCCAAGGGAACACTCGGCGTCGCCGCCTCCGTCCTCCTGGCGGCCACCACAGAGCTCCGTGAGCTGCTTCTGGGCCTCCAGCGGCTGAAGCTCCCGCCGCTGCTCGTCCAGATCGCCTCGTTCATGATCCGCTACGGCGATGTCGTCACCGACGAGATGCGGCGGATGCGGATCGCCCGGGAGTCGCGCGGGTTCGAGGCGCGGGGCGTGCGCCACTGGGGCGTGCTCGCGAAGACCGCGGGCGCGCTGTTCATCCGCTCCTACGAACGCGGGGAGCGCGTCCACCTGGCCATGGTGAGCCGGGGGTACACCGGCTCGATGCCGGTCATCGACGAGGTGACCGCGTCCCGGGCCGAGTGGTCCCGCGCCCTTGCACTGCCACTGTCCGCATTCGTCGTCTGTCTACTGGGATGGGCCCTGTGACTGCATCTCTGGAGGTCTCCGGCCTCGCCTTCGCCTACCCGGACGGGCACCAGGCCCTGTTCGGCGTGGACTTCACCGTCGAACGCGGTGAACGCGTCGCGCTGCTCGGGCCGAACGGCGCCGGCAAGACCACCCTCGTGCTGCACCTCAACGGCATCCTGAGCGGCGGCACGGGCACGGTGACGGTGGCCGGGCTGCCGGTCGGCAAGCGGCACCTGGCGGAGATCCGGCGCCGGGTGGGCATCGTCTTCCAGGACCCGGACGACCAGCTGTTCATGCCGACGGTGCGCGAGGACGTGGCGTTCGGACCGGCGGCGGCCGGTCTGAAGGGCGCGGAACTGGCGGCACGCGTGCGTGCCGCCCTGGACCGGGTCGGCATGGCCGGCTTCGCCGAACGCCCGCCGCACCACCTGTCCTTCGGCCAGCGCCGCCGGGTCGCCGTCGCCACCGTGCTCGCCATGGAACCGGAGATCCTCGTCCTCGACGAGCCCTCCTCCAACCTCGACCCGGCCTCCCGTCGCGAACTCGCCGACATCCTGCGCTCCCTGGACGTCACGGTCCTCATGGTCACCCATGACCTGCCCTACGCCCTGGAGCTGTGCCCGCGCTCCCTGATCCTGAGCGACGGCACGATCGCCGCCGACGGGCCCACCGGTGACCTGCTCTCCGACGACGCCCTGATGCGCGCGCACCGGCTGGAACTGCCGTTCGGCTTCGACCCGCGCGCGGCGGTCGCCGCGCGCCGTGGCATGTGACGCGTTTCCGTGACGGCCGTCCGCCGCCTCTCCGCGTCCGGGACAATGGGCGCGTGACGCATCAAGAGGACGCGGGATCGCCACGGCTGGACGACCAACTGTGCTTCGCGCTGTACGCCGCACAGCGCGCCGTGACCGCCGCCTACCGCCCCCTCCTCGACGAACTCGGGCTCACCTACCCGCAGTACCTCGTCCTGCTCGTCCTGTGGGAGCGGGGCGAGACCACGGTCAAGGACCTGGGCGGCGCGCTCCGTCTCGACTACGGCACGGTGTCGCCGCTGCTGAAGCGGCTGGAGGCGGCCGGCCTGGTGCGCAGGGAGCGCTCGGAGCAGGACGAGCGCTCGGTGCTCGTCGCGTGCACCGGGCGCGCGGAGGAACTGAGGGAGCGCGCGGCGCGCATACCTGGCGCCCTGCTCACGACGACGGGTCTGGGCGGGGCGGACGTGGCGCGGCTGCGCGAGGAGCTGCGGGAGCTCGCGGAACGGGCGGGCAGGGCGGCCTCCCGGCCGGCATAGCCGCCTCCTGTTACCCACGGTTTCCACCCCCCTGGTAATCCCAGGGCTTCCTACCGGTCGGTACCTTGTGCACGATGTGCTTGCACACATCTGTGTTGCCCACCACTGTTTCTGTCCTGGGGGAGGTCCCGCCGTGATCGAAGGCGCCACCGTCGACACCCGTCCGACGAAGATCATGTATGTCGCCGAGGCGACCGCGCACGGCGGCCGGGACGGATATGTCACCAGCCAGGACGGCCAGATCGACCTCAAGGTGGCGATGCCGCCGCAGCTGGGCGGGGACGGGAACGGCACCAACCCGGAGCAGTTGTTCGCGGCCGGCTTCAGCGCCTGCTTCCACAACGCGCTGATCCTCGTCGGCAACCGCTCCGGCTACGACCTGACCGGCTCCACGGTCGCCGCGAAGGTCGGTATCGGCCCGAACAAGCAGCGCGGCTACGGTCTCGCGGTCGCCCTCAGCGTCTCGCTGCCGGTGCTGGACGCGGACGTCGCGGCGAAGCTGGTGGACGCCGCCCACGAGGTGTGCCCGTACTCGAACGCGACGCGCGGGAACATCGACGTGACGATCGTGCTTGGTTGAAAGGAGAACAGCGGCACCGCCGAGCAGGGAGTACGGACGTGGACGTGAACGGCACTGTGGCCGAGGGCTTCGAGCCGGTCAGGGACGCGTTCGTGAAGAACTTCGAGCTGCTCGGGGACCGGGGCGCGGCGGTGGCCGTGTACCGGGACGGGCACCGGGTCGTCGACCTGTGGGGCGGCGCCCGGGACTTCGACGGAGACGCCGGCCGGGCGCCCTGGGAGCGGGACACCGCCCAGATAGTGCGCTCGGCGACCAAGGGCGTCGCCGCCGCCGTACTGCTGCTCCTGTGGCAGCGCGGGCAGCTGGACCTGGACGCTCCGGTGGATGAGTACTGGCCGGAGTACAAGGCGGCCGGCAAGGAGCGGACGTCGGTACGCCAGCTGCTCGCGCACCGTGCGGGCGTGCCGGTGCTGGACCGGCCGCTCACACCCGCCGAGGCCGCCGACCCCGATACCGGAGCCGCCGCGGTGGCCGCGCAGGCGCCGGTGTGGGAGCCGGGCACCGACCACGGCTATCACGCGCAGACCTTCAGCTGGCTGACCGGTGAGCTGGTGCGCCGGGTGACCGGGCGGGGCATCGGCGAGTGGATCGCGGACGAGATCGCCGGTCCGGTCGGCGCCGAGCTGTGGCTCGGGCTGCCGGAGGTGGAGCAGACGCGCGTGGGGCGCGTCGGGCCGGTGGCGGCGCCCGAGACCGCCGGCGTGCTGCGGACCCGGCCCAAGCGTGCCGTCTCCGAGGCGTACGCCGACCCCGCGTCGCTGACCCGCCGGGCGTTCGGCGCGATCAGCCCGCTCCCGGACGAGAACGACCCCGCCTACCGCGCGGCCGCCCTCCCCGCCTCCAACGGCATCGCCACCGCCGACGGCCTGGCCCGCTTCTACGCCTCCCTGATCGGCGAGGTCGACGGCGGCCGCCGTCTGTTCGCGCCGGAGACCATGGAGCAGGCCCGCACCGAGCAGTCGGCGGGACCCGACCGCGTCCTGGTGATCTCCACCCGCTTCGGGCTCGGCTACATGCTGCACGGCAGCGCGACCCCGCTGCTCTCCCCCACCTCCTTCGGCCACCCGGGCCGCGGCGGCGCGCTCGGCTTCGCCGACCCGGAGTCGGGCATCGCCTTCGGCTATGTCACCAACGGCTTCCGCAAGAGCGTGACGGCGGACCCGCGGGCGCAGGCGCTGGTGCGGGCGGTGCGCACGGCGCTGTCGTAACCGCCGAAGGCACCCCCGCGCCGCCTCTCACCACCGCACCCGCGCCCCTCACACGTTGATCGGATGCGAGTGCCGCCCCGAATCCGCGTCGATCTCACCGTGTGCCTTGGTCAGCAACTGCATGGCCAGCTCGTTCAAGGCGCGGGCGCCTGCGATCTCCTCGCCGACTCTCGGCTGGTTGCTGTCGGACTCGTGGCGGCTCGCATGGCCGTGCGCCCGTACCTCGGTACCGTCGGGCAACCGGACCAGGGCCGCCGCGCGTGTGTGGGTGTCGTCCTCCAGGAACTCCAGCTCGACATGCCAGCCCACAGCGGTTTGCATCATGGGGACCACCTCCGGAATCGCTGCTTCCAGGGTGCTCCTCGGCGCGCGGGCCGTCACGTCGGCGGACCGGCTACTTGTCGTCGAAGCTGGCGAAGTAGGCGGCGGCCATGTCCTCGTCGGCGTGGCCCTGGGCGGCGGCGCGGGCGAACCGTGCGGCGGCCGCTTCCGCGACGTCCAGGCGGACGCCGCGGCTCGTGCCGGCGGCGACGATCAGCCGGGCGTCCTTGCCCGCGGTGTCCACCGCGAAGGAGGCCGGGGTCAGCCCGCCGTCCAGGATCAGCCCGGCCTTGGCCCGCAGGTAGCCCATGTCGAGCGGGCCGCCCGCGATGATGTCGAAGAACTTCTGCGGGTCGACGTCGAGGGCCTGGGCCAGGGCCACGACCTCGCCGGTGGCCGCGGTGGCGGCGAGGACCCAGCTGTTGGCGACCAGTTTGAGCCGGGTGGCGGCGGCCGTCGCCCCGTCGTCGCCGGTCCACAGCGTGCGGGCGCCGACGGCGTCGAAGACGGGCGTGACCGTCTCCCGGCCCTGCTCGGGCCCGGCGGCCAGCACGGTGAGCTGTCCGGCCTCGGCGGGCTGGCGGGTGCCGAGGACCGGGGCGTCGTAGAAGACCAGTCCGTGCTCGCGGGCGAACGCGGCGAGTGCGGGGATCTGGTCGAGGCCCGCGGTGGTCGACTGGGCCCAGACGACCCCGGGACGCAGCGCGGGGGCGGCCTCGCGCATGGTCTCCAGTGCGGTGTTGCCGTCGTACAGCATGGTCAGGACGGCGTCGGCGCCCTCGACGGCACCGGCGGGGGTGTCGGTGACCTGGGCGCCGTCGGCGGCGAGGGGCTCGGCCTTGGCGCGGGTACGGTTCCAGGCGCGGACGGTGTGCCCGGCCCTGAGGAGGTTGCGGGCCATCGCGGCGCCCATGATGCCGGTGCCCAGCACGGCCACGGTCGGCTTGTCGGTCATGACGTCTCCCTGTCCTCTCCCTGTTCTCTCTCTGCTCTCTGCTCTCGTGCGCTTCGCAGCAAGCTTGACGCACCGCGCACCCCGCGGGGCATACCCCACGGCGCGCCATCGGGCCGGAAAACGGGGGAACCCCGGACCGGCGGCCCGGGGTTCCCCGACAGGAACGGACGCTGCGTCAGCCGTCGTTCTCCGACGTCGGGAGGTAGGCGCCCGGGACGTCGTTCGGTGCGTAGATCTTCTTGTCACCGGGGTACGCCTTGGCCCAGTTGTGGGTCTGGTACCAGGTGTAGCGGTTCATCTGCATGGCGTTCGCGTAGTCCGGAACGGCGTTCGTGCCGGTCAGGCGCTGGTGCGAGGACCAGGTCTTCCACTGCGCGGCGACACTCTTCTCGGCCGCCGGCACCGACACGGTGGTCGGCGCGGCCGCGGCCTCGGGGTTCTGGGCCGCCGGGGTGTCCGAGCCGCAGGTGGGCTGCGGGCTCACGCCGAGGGTCAGCGAGGTCCGGTTGGGCACCGCGGTGAACGGGGTGTCGTCGGCCTTCTGCGTGAACGCCCCGTACATCGGGGTGGCCGCGCTGTCGAGCTGGTTCATCGGCTGGATCCCGAGGATCTGCTCGATCGTGCGGACCATGGTGATCTGCGAGTAGTAGTGGTTGTCGACCGTGCTGTGCTTGGCGTACGGGCTGATGACCTGGACCGGGGCGCGGTGGCCGTCGACGTGGTCGAGGCCGGCCTGGGAGTCGTCCTCGACGACGAAGATCGCCGAGTCCTTCCAGTACTTGCTGTGGGTGATCTCGTCGACCATCCGGCCGACCGCGAGGTCGTTGTCGGCGACCTCGGCGGCCGCGTTCGCCGGACCGCCGGTGTGGTCGTTGGAGAACCAGAACATGTTCAGGTTCGCCGGACCGTTCTTCTCGAAGTCCTGCTTCCAGATCTGCTCTTTGTAGATGTCCGGGACGTTCAGGTCGAACAGCGGGAAGCCCTGCACGGCCACCTTGTTGAGCGAGGGGATCGCCGAACCCGTCTTGATCGGGTACTGGGTCTGGGCCCCGGTCGCGGCCATGGTCTTGCTGTCGCAGTACAGGTTCTGCCAGGTCGCGCCGGCCGGCTTGGTCTCCAGCGACTGGAACTCGCCGAAGTCCTTGACGGACTTCCCGGCCGCCTGCGCGCCGGTCCAGATGAAACCGGTCTTCTGGTGGCCGAGGACGTCGTCCTCGGTGTCGTAGCTGCGCGTGTACTCGCCGGCCGACGACTCGGTGTACTCCGGGTTGTCGGACTGCATCAGCCAGTTGTGGCCCTCGGCGGAGTTGGTGCCGATGTCGTAGAAGTTGTCGTACAGCCCGAACTGCTCGGCCAGGGCGTGCTGGTTGGGCGTCACGTTGTCGCCGAACTGGGTGAGCGAGGAGTCGCCGTCTCCCTGCGGGAGGTCGCCGAAGACCTGGTCGTAGGTCCGGTTCTCCTTGACGAGCAGGAAGACGTGCTTGATCGTCGACGGGGCGCCGATCCGCGTCGGGACCGGGACGGCGGTCGTGTAGCCCTTGCCCTTGGCCGTCCTGACCGAGCCGGGGGTCCAGCCGTTCTGCTTGAAGACCTTGACCGTCTGGGCCTTGATGGTGGAGTCGCCCGGCAGGGTGAACTGCGTCAGGCTCGACGTGGTGTCGTGGGTGTTGTGGCCGGCGGCGTCGGGTCGGCGGGCGTCCACGCCACGGGTGTTGGCGACGACCACGTGCTTGCCGTCGGCGAAGATCCCCGAGGGGTAGTAGTCCGTGGGGAGCAGGCCGACGTAGCGGGCGGGCTGCTGCGGGTTCGACGAGGTGTAGCGGTAGACGGCGACGGCGTTGGCGCGGCCGAGGGTCACCAGGAGGCGGCCGTCGTCGGTGAGGGTCACCGCGTTGGGCTCGTAGCCGACCGACGCCTCCGGCCACGGCTGGGTGGCGATGGTCTGGACGACCCGGTCCTTGCGGCTGTCGATGACCGACACGCTGTTGTCGGCGGTGTTGGTGACGAACACCGCGCCGTTCTTCGCGTACACGGCGGTCGGGTGCAGGCCGACGTCGATGGTGCCGACGGCCGCGGACGCGTCCGCGGTGTCGATGACGCTGACCGTGCCGGTGGTGCTGGCGCCGGTCTCCGGGTTCGCCACCACATTGGTGCCGTACGAGTTGATGGTGGTGTCGCCGACCTTGGCCGGGCGCCCGCCCTCGTTGCTGACGTAGAGCTTGCCGCCGACCAGGGCGAGGCCGCGCGGGGCGTTGCCGACGGCCCAGGTCTGCTTGATCGTGCCGGTCGCCGCGTCTATGGCGACCACCTTGTTCTGACCGTTGACCGCGGAGTACACGGTGGAGCCGTCCGCCGAGAACACGGCCGCGCCCACCAGCGCCTGCTTGGAGCCGTCGGCCGCGATCGGAACGGCCGTCGGGGTGGAGAGGGTGCCGTCCGCGTTGACGGTGAACTTGGTGTAGCCGTTCGCCTGGCCCAGCCACAGCTGCTTGCCGTCGGGCGAGTAGGTCGGGCCCTCCTGGCCGACGGCGCCGGCGCTGATGCGCAGGTCGTCCGCCGCGTTGGTGCCGACCTTCTGCTTGACCTGACCGGTGCTCAGGTCCATGACGACGAGCGAGGCGTCGCCGTCGGCGATGGAGGCCGCGAGGTGGGAGCCGTCCGGGCTGACCGTCGACGACATGATCTTGCCGTCGTTGATGACGGTACGGCTGCCGTAGGGGTTGATGTACTGGTCGGCGGAGACGACCTGGCCGTTGGCGGTGACCTGGGCGACCTGCTGGGTGCCGAACTGGTAGGTCGAGGCGACCGCCGTGCCCGTGACGCCGAGGGCGACGGCGATACCCGTCGTCACCAGCAGGGTCCGGCGGCCGACGTTCCTGCCGAACAGGTTGATCTGTCTCTTCTGGTTGATCCGACGCTGGCGGGTTACCTGCACGGAACTGTTCCCTTCAACTGGTTCTTACAAGGAACCCCGGGCGTTCACACCCAGGAGGAATCGCATCGTGTGTGGGTGGCGCGGAGGCCGCAGTGCCCTGGTCGTGGTGCGGCCGTGTAGTGGGCGGGTGGGGATTCCGGCGGAGCCGCAAAATACGGTGCGGCAGGCCGCAGTTCACTGGTTCGGGTGATCGTGAACGAACATGCGGTGGCACGTCGCACGGCTGTGTACGTTCTCTGGTGTGAAGCTCGTCGTGCAGGTGAAACTCGCTCCGGATGCCGCGCAGACAGCGGCAGTCGGGCGCACCTTGCAAGCGGCGAACGAGGCGGCCACCTGGGTGTCCGCCCTCTCGTTCGAGCACTTCCGCCTCAAGGGCTCGGTCCGCGAGCTGCGCAAGCTGTGTTACGGCGAGCTGAAGGCCCATGGCTTCGGCGCGCAGGCCGCCCAACATGTGATCAAGCGGGTCGCCGACGCCTACACAACGCTGCGGGCGAGCATCAAGGCCGGGAACCTCGGCCCCGAACACTCCAAGCGCCGCCACAAGGCGGAGTCCAAGCCCATCGCTTTTCGCCCTGACGCGGCGCACACCTACGACGACCGGTGCCTGTCGTGGAACTACGACGCTCAGACCGTCTCGATATGGACGCTGGACGGCCGGGTCAAACACGTCCGCTTCGCCTGTTCGCCCGGCGCACTCAAGCAGCTCACCGAGCACCGCAAGGGCGAGAGCGACCTGATCGAGCGGGACGGGAGGCTGTTTCTGGTCGCCACCATCGATGTTCCCGAGCCAGAAGTATTCGACCCGAAGGGCTTCATCGGGGTCGACCGAGGCATCACCAACCTCGCCACCACCTCCGACGGCGACAACCACACGGGCCGTCGGCTTGGCCGCTACCGCAGGTGGCAAGCCCGTAAGAAGGCCGAACTCCAGGCCAGACAGACCCGCAGTGCCAAACAGCTCCTCAGGAAGCGTGGACGCCGTGAGGCGCGGCACGCCACTCACGTCAACCACAGGATCTCCAAGACCGTCGTTGCTGTCGCCCAACACACCGAACGCGGTATCGCCCTCGAAGAACTGGGCGGCATCCGCGAGCGGGTCACGGTTCCCCGCGACCAGCGAGCACGACAGTCCTCCTGGCCGTTCCACCAGCTCGGCGCGTTCATCGCCTACAAGGCACGCCGCGCCGGCGTCCCGTTCATCGAGGTGGATCCGGCCTACACCTCGCAGCGCTGCCCGCGCTGCGGCCACACCGAGCGCACCAACCGGCGCACTCGGGATGATTTCCACTGTCGTCGGTGCGGCCTCGCTGGGCCGGCCGACCACGTCGCCGGGGTCAACATCGCCAAACGCGGGGCCACGGCGTGGGTATTCGTCAACATGCCCGATCCAACCCCGGCACAGCCGGAGCCGGTAGATGTGACCTGTGACCGCCCTGCCGTAGGGGGCAGTCGGGAGCATAAGCGGAGCCTTTCCGGACTGAGTCAACATGCTCAGTCCTTTAGCGCCGAGTAGTTGACTGGGTGTCCAGCAGTTCGACGTTCCCGTCGAACTGCCACAGCGGATTCGGGGCGTCTCCGGTCGGGGTCCGTACAAGGAAGTAGCCGTTGACCTCCTTCGGACCGTCGCCGTCGGCCACGAACCGCCCGTCTGAGGTGATGTCGAGCTGATAGATCGCCGTCCCCGCGACCGCGACACCGGGCAGCTGCCAGCTGACGACGCAGCGCCAGTCGTTGCCCGCGCCCTCCTGGGCGGCCTGGCCGTCGCTCTTGGTGCACGCCGCCGTGGTGCGCAACTGAGCCTCGGTGACGGCGGGACGGTGGAGTTGGCGGGTCTGCTGCCGGTAGAGGTGGGCGAAGGCGGTGGCGAGGGAGCCCTGGACCTTGCCCTGGTCGATGCCGGAGCCCGTCGACGGGGTGGCCACGGCGACCGCCCCCACGGTCACGGCGGTCAGCGCGGCCAGCGGCAGCAGTCCCATGGTGAGCGCACGGCGCCCGTTGCCGTCGTAGGCCGGGTTGGTGAAGTCCCGCCGTACGAACAGCGCATAGGCCAGCACGGTGGCGAGCACGGCCCACACCAGACCGACCGCGACGCCGATCAGGAGCGGGGCGAGCTGGGTGGGGCTGGTGAACAGGCCGTTCCAGGAGATGAAGGCGTAGCCGGGCAGGGCGAGGCGTACGGCCACGGGCAGCGGCAGCATCTGGGCGACCGACATCGCGAGCGCGACGACCGGGGGCAGCAGCAGCCCCATCGGGGAGCGGCCCAGCGCGACCGAGCCGAGGAGCCCGATCGCGGCCAGGGCGAGGGTCGGGGCGAGGGCCGCGGCCCAGGAGAGCAGGACCCGTACGGCCGCGTCCCCGGGCGACAGCAGATGGCCGTCCAGTCCGACCAGGGGCTGGTTGCCGACCGCCACGAGTCCGCCGACCGCGCTGGAGACGGCCAGCCCGGCGACCAGCAGCAGGATGACGGTGAGGCTGGCCAGCGTCTTGGCCACGAAGATCCGCGCGGGCGAGCGGACCGCCACCAGCAGATGGCGCCAGGTGCCGAGCCGGTCCTCGGAGGCGAACACGTCACCGGCGACCACCGACGTCAGCAGCGGCAGCGCCCAGGTGCCCGCGAAACCGAGCATGACCAGCGGCCCGGCCCACCCCGTGGCGTGCATCCAGCGGCCGAACAGCGTGTCCGCGGGCAGCGTGCTCTGCTGGCTCACCCCCGCGACGAACAGCGCCGGCGCGATCCAGCAGGCGAGCACCAGCAGCCGGATCCGCCACTGCGAGACCAGCTTGACCAGTTCGAAGCGGTAGCCGCGCGACACGGGGACACGGCGGGCGGGAGCCACGCTGCTTTCGACTGCGACGGCGGTCATCGGCCGGCCTCCTGCTGCTCGGTGAGGGCGAGGAACGCAGCCTCCAGCGGTGATACGACGGGGGCGAGTTCGCGCACCGCGACGTCCGACCGCACGACCTTCGCGACGAGTTCGTCCAGGGCGGGCACCAGCGCGCGTACGACGAGGACGTCGGCGTCCTGTCGTACGCCGCTGTCGTCGATGATCCGGATCCCGGTCGTGTCGTCGGCGATCCGGCGCGCGGTGTCGGGGTCGGAGGTGCGCAGCCGGTAGTCGAGTTCACGGTTCTCGGCGGCCAGCTTGCCCAGCGGGCCGGAGAACACGACGCGTCCGGTGGCGAGGATGGTGACCTCGGAGCACAGTGCCTCCAGGTCGTCCATCCGGTGGCTCGACAGCACCACGCCGGTGCCGTCCGCGGCGAGCCGGGTGAGGACACCGTGCACATGGCGCTTGCCGGCCGGGTCGAGGCCGTTGGACGGTTCGTCGAGGACGAGCAGCCGGGGCCGGGTGAGCAGGGCGGCGGCGAGCCCCAGCCGTTGGCGCATGCCGAGGGAGAAGCCGCGGGTCTTGTCGTCGGCGACATCGGTGAGCCCGACCTCGCCGAGCACGTCGTCGATGCCCGACGCACCCGCCGCCCCCGCCTTGCCCGCCTTGCCCGCCTTGCCCGCCTTGCCCGCGTCGAGGCCGCGGAGTGCGGCCAGCGCGGCCAGATTCTGCCGTGCGGTGAGGGAGGGGTAGAGGCCGGGCGCGTCGACGAAACCGGCGACACCGTCGGGTGCGGCGAGCGCCCGTTCGACCGGGGTGCCCAGGATCTCGAGCCGGCCGCCGTCGGCGACGGCAAGGCCCAGCAGAAGGCCGAGCAGTGTCGTCTTGCCGGCGCCGTTGGGTCCGACCAGGCCGTGGATCTGACCTTGCGTCACATCCAGGTCGACGCCGTCGAGTGCGACGACATCGCCGAAGGACTTGGTGATCCCGCGGGCCCGGACTGCGAGGAGTGTGTCCATGAGTCCCATGCGTCCCTTCTTCCGCAATCCGCAGGGACCTTATGGACGACACACAACCCAGCCACAGACGAATGGCTGAACGCCCGTCGAACGGTTCGTCAAAGCAACGGCAAGTCGGTCAAGGGGGAGACGAATTCCGGCCGAACCCGGGCAACGCACGGGCGGCACCCGGGCAGCACCCGACGCACCGGGGTCGTGACGCCGGGGATTAGAGTCCCCCCGGGCAGGTGCCTCTTCCCCTGCATGTGCGAAACGGGAGCCACCGTGGCCGACATACCGATCATCACCACCTTCGTCACCACGCCGGCCATGGTGCTTCGCTCGTACCGGGCGTGTTCCCGGCGGGGGTTGTGAGCAGCTGGTGATCGGCATCGATTGAACGCGCTCTTGCGCGCATGAGTGAGCGTGCCGGGCGATGGCAGGCGTGCTCTGGGCAGGGAACGGGAGTTCTTGCGTCGAATGCGTGACCTTCGTCGGTGGTGGTCGTTGGGTGGGGTGACGGATTTCGGCGACACCGGGTCGGGGGTGCGTGCGGTGGGTGGACTGCGGGAGATGACGGCACCGTTCGTGGTGCCTGGTCCTGCGGGCGTCGCAGTCCGTGCCCGGCTCAAGGGTCTGACCGGTGAGGACTTGGAGGTGCTGTGCCTGGTCGGTGACCACCTCGGGTCGCTGGCCTCCCGTGATCTGAAGGAGCGGTGTGCGGCTGGGCCGGAGCACGACAGCGGGCAGTGGGCGCGGCGCAAGCGTGTCCTGACCGGGGAGTCCTCCTCGCGCTGGGCAGGCAGCATCACGAAGGCCACCCACGATCAGTGGGCGCTGGCCCGGCGCGGTCTGCTCGCGTACATCCACAGTCTCCAGGCGGGTGTGCGCACGCTCAGACACCGGCTGTCCCTGCCCGTCGGCGGGAAAGGCACCAAGCGGGCGCCGGGCGGTTACCGCAGCAGGCGGGAGTGGTTCGCCAAGTCCCGCCGTCTGCACGTTCTCGAGGACCGGCTCCAGGCGGCACGGGCCCGCTGGCAGGCCGGTGTCGTGCACGTGGTGCGCGGCGGGAAGCGGCTGCTGACCACCCGGCACCACCTGAAGGCAGCACAGCTGACCGAACAGGAATGGCGTCGGCGATGGCAGGCCGAACGACGGTTCCTCCAGGCCGACGGCGAGTCCGGCAAGCGGTACGGCAACGAGACCATCCGCGTCACCCCCGGCGGCGAAGTCTCCCTCAAGCTCCCCGCGCCGCTGGCACATCTGGCCAACGCCCCGCACGGTCGGTACGTCCTGGCCGCGACGGTGGCGTTCGCGCACCGGGGCGAACAGTGGGCCGACCGGGTCACCGCGAACCGGGCCGTGGCCTACCGCATCCACGAAGATGCAGGCCGGGGCCGCTGGTACCTGACCGCCTCGTGGACCCTCCCGCCGGTCCGGACGGCGCCACTCGCAGCGGCCCGCATGAACGGTGTGGTCGGCGTCGACACCAACGCCGACCACCTCGCCGCCTGGCACCTCGACCGGCACGGCAACCCGGTCGGCGAACCGCTCCGGTTCGCATACGACCTCACCGGCACCGCTCAGCACCGCGACGCCCAAGTCAGGCACGCCCTGATCCGGCTGCTGCACTGGGCCAGACGCCACAGCCTCGCCATAGCCGTCGAAGACCTCGACTTCACCGCCGAGACCACCCGGGAGAAGCACGGCCACAAGAAGCGGTTCCGCAAGCTGATCTCCGGCATGCCCGTCAGCAGACTGCGGGCCCGGCTGGTGAGCATGGCGGCCGAACTCGGCATCCCCGTCATCGCCGTCGACCCCGCCTACACCAGCCGCTGGGGCGCCCAGCACTGGCAGAAACCCCTGACCAGCACAGACAGGAAGACCACCCGCCACGACGCGGCCGCCGTGGCGATCGGACGACGCGCCCTGGGACACCCGATCAGGCGACGGACGGCACCGCCCCCACACGACCGGAGCGATCGTGCGGGGCATCGGACCGTCCAGGCCGAACCGGGTACCCCGGGGCGTGAGGGAAACCGCCCCCGCATCCCCGGACCACGGACACGATCCGTGCCGCCCGGACGCGGAGCGAACGCGGTCGACCAGAACGCCCAACACCGTTGGGGGCGTTCGGCTGAGCATGAGCCCTGGCAACAGGACTCACTCCCGCTCAGTCTCTAGGAACGGTACGTCCAGCGCGTGGCGATCTGCACCGGGCTTCTGCTCGTGGGCGGTGTTCTGTGCGTCGCCGGTGCACAGGTTCCCAACGGTGTCCCGGCCGGCACGGTACTGGTGCTCTGGGGAGCGGGGTTCTTCCTCCTGCGCGAGCGTTCCGTCCGGCGTCAGCTGGCGCCCTACCTGGTGGGCGAGCGGAAGGTCACCGTCACCATGACGGACACGGAGTACCGCACCCAGGGCCCGGACCGGTCCACGTCCCGGACCTGGACGACGTTCCGGAGCGTCTCGCGCGTCGGCGGCTTCTGGATGCTGCGCGTGTCACCGCAGCTGGCCATGGGCCTGCCGGTCGCGGCTCTGGACGAACAGCAGACGGCCGCCTTCCTCACGCTGCTACGGGAGAAGGGGCTCGACCGGACCGCGTCCGGCCGGCGAGCCGAGGACAGAGCCGCGTAGCCGGACCACCTGGAATCTCCAGCGACATGCCCCTTCCCTATCCGGCATGCAGCATCAGCCCGATCCCGACGACCAGCAGTCCGGCCGCAGCGATCCTGGGCGCCCCGAACCGCTCCTTGAAGAAGACCGCGCCGATGGCGGCGCCGACGATGACCGATGTGATGCGGAGGGCCGCTGCGGCTACGTGCCGGCGATGAGCAGGCGGTATCCGTAGTCCATGCTCTGCTCGCGTACCAGGTCGGCGTGGCGGCGGTGCCAGTCGCCGGAGTCGAGGTCGGCGCGGAGCCGGGCGATCGCCGGCCCCACGACCGAGGGCGACAACTGGGCGAAGGTGGAACTGGCTCGCCGGATCACCGGATCGAGGTAGAACTCCGGTCGACTCCAGTAGGCGCACTGGAAGCCGTCGGTGAAGTCGTGCGGGATGGGGAAAGGCGTCACGGTGTGCGCGTCGAGCGCGTCGGCGACCTCGGCCACAGGAGTGAAACGGGCATGGTCCAACTCACGGATCTCCGGCAGGTACTCCTCCAGCAGCCAGAGCTCCGGCCGGTGCATCGGATCCCAGGTGAAGACGACCTGCCTGCGGGCCACGCGGCGCATTTCACCGAGTCCCCGGTTCAGGTCGGCCCAGTGATGGACAGTCAGGATGGCCATGGCAGCGTCGAAGGAACCGTCCGGGAACGGCAGGTCTTCGGCCCCTGCCC
This sequence comes from Streptomyces sp. NPDC101234, assembly GCF_044767525.1. Lineage (NCBI taxonomy): Bacteria > Bacillati > Actinomycetota > Actinomycetes > Kitasatosporales > Streptomycetaceae > Streptomyces > Streptomyces sp. NPDC101234. The sequence goes on from NZ_JBIWOA010000006.1 coordinate 158,372, forward strand.
TCACCTTCTTCGTCCCGGGATGCTGGTCGAGCATGACCTGAGAGAGATCGACAGCTGTCACGTCGGCGTCCTCCGGCTCATAGGAACCGGCACCGGCGCCGACGTTGACAACGGTACGGGCGCCTTCCAGGGCCTGGCCGATCAGGGCGTTCAGACGGGGATCAGGACGTCGGATTTCGCTGTACCCCCTGCCGATGCGGTCGTAGGTCGCCGACGGACGGTCGGCAGCGGCGGTGTCCATGGACCAAGCCCAGCAGACCGAAGGGGTGATGGCCAAGGCTGTTGCACACACAGGCCGGAACGAGTCCCCGGGGCGGACATGACCGGTACGAGCGGCGAGAATCCACACGCCAGAACAACAAAGCCGAGGGAGAGCCCGTGAACAGACCGGATCCGCGCCGCGCCACGGTCCTGTACGCGATGTCCGCGACCTGTGCCGCCATAGGCGCCCTGCTGTGGGTGCGCGGCCGGACCAGCACGCCCCCCAGGGTCTACGGGTCCTTCCTGGCCGCCGACTCCTACACCTCGTCAGCCTGGCAAGTGTGGTCACAGGCAGTGCCCGAAGAACGCCTTGGCCTCTACCTCGTCGCGGCCGGGCTGGTGCTGGCTGTGGCAGGGCGATTGCTCTCCGACCGACGTGACTGAGCATCTCCGGGATGACGGCTTCTGCCACTGCACGAGTTCCGGCCGGTAGCTTGATCGGTATGGATCAGGGGCGGGTGGTCGAAGCGTTTCGTCTGGAGGTGAGCGAGCTTGCGTGGGCGATGACCGGGGTCTCGACGGCCGAATGGAGTCTGCCGACACGGTGCGTGCCGTGGAATGTGAGTGACCTGCTGGCTCACATCCGAGTGGTGATCGCCTGGCTGCCGGGCATGCTGGCCGCGCCGGCACCGCCCCGTGCCGAGGTCTCGGCAGCGGAGTACTACCGCCCCGACGACCGCTTCGCTCCTGACACCAACGCGGCCCGGATCGCCCTGGCCCAGGACCACGCGGCCACACAGCTCAACGGCGTCGCGCTCGCCGACGACTTCAACACCGTGTGGCAACAGGTGGACCGACTGTGCCGGACCGAACCCGAAGGGCGTGTAGTTCGCACCCGGCACGGCGATCCGATGCTCCTGTCGGAGTTCCTGCTGACGCGCGTGGTCGAGGTCGCCGTGCACGGCTTGGACCTTGCCGACGCCCTGGGACGCGAACCGTGGCTGACCTCCCAGGCCGCTGATCTGGTGCAGGAACTGCTGCTCGGACCGGACGGAGCAGCCACAGTGGAGAAACTGGGTTGGGATCAACTTCGCTTCCTGCACAAGGCCACCGGACGCGAGCCGATCTCCAAGGAGGAAGCATCGGACGTCAGCCGACTCGGCATCCGATGGCTCACGCTGGGGTAAGAACCCCGTCAACTGAGGCCAGCCCCTGACCGGAGTCGAGACCGGCGCGGAGCCGGGCGATCGCCGCCTCTACGACGACGGGCGACAGCTGAGCGAAGGTGGAACCGGCCCGCCGAACGGGCCGGTCAAGGTAGCACTGCCGGGAACGCAAGTAGGGCGATCTGGAAACCGTCGGTGAAGTCGTGCGGGACGGGAAAGGGCAGCACGGTGTGTGCGTCGAGCACGTCGGCAACCTCGGCCAGCGTGGCTGAAAACAATGCCAAAGGCACACGGTGAGCATGGCGTAGGGCCCGCTTCGCGAATACCGCGAAGCCCTACCAGCAGTTGCGCCTCAGTTGGATTTTCCCGGTATCTCAGTGTCAGCGATCACAATGCCGGTCGAAGCGTCAACCGAGACATCGCTTTTACCGGTTCCGACGATCCAGACAGGCCTCCAAGCATCGGAAACCTTCTGCGCCAAGAGGAGGGCCGCTTCGGCCGTCCGTCCTGTCTTCTGCTTTGCGATGCTTCGAGCCTTCGTCTCATCCACCGTGACTCTGGACAGCTCAGGATCTTCGATCGTCCTGGCCGTGAACCCCATGACACGAGCAGTTGTCGTGATGGTGATATTCAGCCGCATCGGCATCATCACGCCATTAATGTACCGCCGGTAGGTGACGGTGTAGGCCCGGGTGGAGCCGTCTCCTATCGGACGCACTACTCGCTTGCTTCCCGCCACATCCTCTGCGAACCACCGGCGCGCGAACTTGTCGGCCGCTGCGGCTACCTGGTTCTCATTGAGGTTCCCCTCATCCCCCCGAGTGTTCGAAGACCAAGCGCTCTCCAAGGTCTTGTCGGGCCACCAGCCAGAGATCTTGCCCCGATTGGTCCGGGCACTGATTCGCAGGCGGTCACCGTGCCTCTCGGTTTCGGACTGCTGCACCTCCGTGCCGCTGCCGAAGATTCCTTGAGCCGCGACAGTGATCCATCCGTTGGCTTGAACAGAGGATTCCGCAAGACTGTGGGTCCGGTCGTCCTGCGCAACAACATCTACCGGCTTGATCCGCTCGTGGAACACCCCCGCTACTCCCAGGGCACCCACCATTGCGACGGCAACACCCCATACGAGGTCGCGAGCAGGCTTACCCGTCGTCTGGCCTCGCCGGTACAGCCATACTGCACCGACAGCAGTGCCGAACACAGCGCCGGTCCCGTTGGCCACGAAATCAGTAGCGCTACACGCGCGACCGAGGTTGCCCAGGGACTGGGTCAGTTCCACTGCCGCGCTCAAAAGGCCGAACGCCGCCGCGACGGTAACCGGCCGCCTGAACAACAGGACAGCCAGGAAAGCGCCGGGAGCGAAAAGGGCGATGTTCAACAGAGAACCCGCCGACGTAAAAAGATGGATAGGTGCTCCGGTGTCACACTGTCCCGGCTTCAGGCCGGCGTTGCCCGCGAGTAGGGTCACGGCGAGAATGCCCGCCAGGTACACCGCCAGCGCGGTTCGCAGCGGCCAGGACTTGCCGCGAGCTTTCGCCACCAGTGCCGTCGGGAGGCCGAGTAGGACGGCAAGTATCAGGAAGGAGACAACCAGGCCTGGAACGGCTGCGATGGACGCTTCAATCACGTGATGACCTTACGGGCACGACGCCCAGGGATTGAGACTTGCTCCCTGGGCATCGCACCACAGTAGTTAGCAGACGTCGACGGGCGGCGTGTAGTAGTCGCCGGTGCTGGCCTTCATGTATCCGACGATGGTGCAGTCCGGAACGGCAGCCTTGCTCTTACCGCCCCAACTGTGCGACGCCGTCTGCCCTGATTTGATCGTCTTCGCCGTGTCCAGGTACAGAGCGTCTCCAGTGGTCATGCCGAGTTGAATCGACACGCTACTGCCACCAGTCTTCTTGTACGTCGTGGAGGAGTAGTACAGGCTGCAGTTTGCAGAGACATCGCAGCCGTCCTGAGCGAAGATGCTCAAGGTCCCGTTCTGCAACGATGTGCTCTTCGTACCGAACGCGAACGCGCTCGTTCCCGTCATGACGAGCGCACCCGTCATGGCAGCAACCACCAGCTTCTTGCTCAACATGGTCGTTCCCCCCTCGTGGTCAAAATCAGCTCTCTGGCGTGATCCAAAGATCAACAACCCGAAGGGGGGTAAGCATTGCCCCATTGTTGAGTCCACATCAATTATGAGGATGTCTCGAAGCAGTAGCATTGGATGGCTTGATCAACTTGGTTCGAGGCGTAGACGGACGGCGGAGGGGACTGCAAATAACCGCGACCTGTGACCTCCGAACAGCCAAGTCATTACTGCATCAGCAAGACTTGACCGAGGTCACTCGCACGGCCAGGCACTCGTCGGCTCGGACGTTCAGGTGTGCGCGAGTTGGAGCAGGGCGATGCCGACCACCACGGTGGCGCTCGCGGCCAGCCGTCGGCCGCCCAGCCGCTCGTGGAAGAACACGGTACCGAGCAGCGCGGCAATGACAATGCTGGTCTCGCGGAGTGCGGCGACGGACGCCAGGTCGCCGTGGTCCTGCGCCCACACCACCAGTCCGTACGCGGTCAGTGAGAGCAGCCCACCGGTGAACCCACGCATCGGGGCGTCGCGCAGCCGGTGTCGCAGTCCGCGCCCGCCCAGGGCAAAGGCACCGGCGCAGAAGAGCATGCCCTGTAGCAGGAAACCCCAGGCTATGTAACCGAAGACGGTGTCCGAGCGCCGTACGCCCGTGCCGTCGACGACCGTGTACGAGGCGATCATGACGCCGGTGCCGAGGGCAGCCATCAGGGCCGGCAGCTGGGTGCGGTCCGGCAAGCCGTCCGCCAGAGCGAGGGCAACCAGCCCGGCGGAAATGACCAGGACACCGGTGAGTTCGGGGGCTGACAGCTCCTGGCCGAGAACGCCCACCGAGACGACGGCGACCAGCATGGGTGCGACGCCGCGCGCCACCGGGTACATCTGGCCGAAGTCACCGAGCTTGTACGCCTGGAGCAGCAGTGCCTGATAGGCGATCTGGAGCACGGTCGAGGCCGCGATGAATGGCCAGGCAGCGGAACCGGGGAGCGGAGTGAAACAGACCCAGATCGCACTGACGCCGACGAAGGCGAGGTTGATCAGGGTGAAGCCGGCGAGCTTGTTCGGCATCGCATGCGCCAGTGCGTTCCACACGGCGTGCAGCACCGCCGCGGCCAACACCACTACAGGCACGGCAGCACCTGCTTGCATGAACACACCCATGAGCGTCGACCGTTCCCGAAGCTGAAGAAGTAGGGAATCCGATTCCGTATTACGCTACTCGCATGGAACAAGATTCCCCAATCGGGAGTGCTTCTGCCGACGCACGGGCCGTTGACGTGCAGAATCTCGCTGCCCACGTGCGCGCCCGGCTGCCGCAACTGCGCGACGCGGAGGCCAGGGTCGCTCAGGTCCTGCTCGATCAGGGGCCCGAACTGGTCCGGCTGAGCGTCAGTGACGTCGCCACAATGGCGCACACAGCTGCCTCCTCCGTGGTTCGCGCCTGTCAGCGGCTGGGCTTTCGCGGCTATCAGGAGGTGAAGATCGCGGCGGCTCGGGAGGTGCCCCGGCCCACCACACCGGAAGGCGTCGATGCCACCTCCCGCGCGTTGGCCGACACCGTGCAAGCGGCACGCGAGGTGCTGGACGGACTGTCCACGACCGTCTCTCCCGACCACCTCCGTACCGCCGCCGAGGCGTTGCACGCCGCAAGCCGGGTCCTGGTCGTCGGTGCGGGTCTGTCCACCGCCGTGGCCACCGACGCCGCCTACCGCCTCAGGGCTCTGGGCTGCGCCGTCGACGCCCCCACCGACCCGCTCACCGCCGAGGTGGCCGCCTCGTCGCTTCCGGCGGACGCCGTCTGCCTGGCCGTCAGCCACACCGGCGCCACCCGCACCACTGTGGACGCCGCCCGACGGGCCCACGCGTGCGGAGCCACGGTCATCTCGCTCACCAGCTATGCCCGTTCACCGCTGACCGAGACCAGCCAGTGCACGCTGCTTGCCGGTGGCCAGGACCTCACCCTCGGCCTCGAAGCCGTTGCAGGCCGCCTCGCTCATCTCGTTGTGGTTGACGCGCTCGCCCTCACCCTGTTGGCCCTCCGCGGTTCGGACGCCCGACAGGCCCTGGCCCGCTCCGCAGAGGTCACCGCGGCTCACGCGTACTGACCTTGCGAATCCGCCACGCTGACGCGCCGGTGCCTCAGCATCCCTGAACAGCGAAGTTATTACTGCATGAGCAGCACTTGACTGGGCGACGCCCAGCGCGGCGACGGACGCGAACCAAGCCCTACGGCTGCGCTCACAGGACGCGCCTGTCGGGTCCCGGCGGCCGTGCTGTCCGCCGGACATGTCGGATGCGGAGTCGGCGATCATCCGGCCGCTGCTGCCGGTGCCGGGCTGGACGCACGGTCGATGCCACGAGGGCTTCGAGCCCGGTCCCGACACCTGCACGACCTCCCAGGCCGCGCTCCGCCCGGCGGCCGGATCAGCCGATGTAGTAGCCCTCGATATCCGCGACCACGTTGACGCTGCCGCTGTTGTTGTAGATGTCGATCGACCCGTCGGAACCGACCGGGACCAGGGCCAGGTTGGCACGGGTGGCGCCGGCGGCCAGGTTCAGGGTGGAACTGCCGGGCAGGGCTGATCCGTCCGCGTAGGCCGACAACCAGGTGTTGGTGGTGGGCTTGACGCCGGTGAGGTTCACCAGCAGCGCCTTCACTCCGGCCGGGACGCCGCTGACTCCCGCAACCTTGACGCTGATCTTGGACTTGGCGCCGAGTGTGCCCTGGGCCGCACCGGTGCCGTTGCGGGTGTCCAGCACCCGGGTCGGCGAGATCGGGAAGTAGGGCGAGCCCAGGGCACTCGGGGACGTCGCCACGTTGGACACCACATAGCCTTCGAGGTCGGCGATCAGGTCGACGCTGCCGTAGCGGTTGTAGAACTGGACCTGCCCGTTGCTCACCGGCGCGACGACCAGGTTGGCGCTGGTCTGTCCGGCCGTGAAGTTCAGTACGGAGCTGGTGGGGACATTGCCGGAGCTCGGTTCCAGGCCGACCCAGCTGGAGGCGGTGGCATTGGTCTCGGTCACGTTCAGCAGCACCGCGGAGGCATTGCCGGCCCCGCCGGCCGGCAGGGTGAGCGTGACCAGCCCGCCCGGCCCGGCTTTGCCCTTGACGGTGCCGGTCCCGTTGCGGGTGTCCAGCACCCGGGTCGGGCCGCTCTCCTGGACGAAGCCCGTCCCGCCCACGGTGACCGCGGCGGTGGTGCTGTAGTAGCCCTCGACGTCACCCACCAGGTCGACGCTGCCCGAGTGGTTGTACAGGTCGACGTAGCCGTCGGCGGGGACCGGCACGGTGACCAGGTTCGGCGTGGCCTGGCCGGGGACCAGATTCAGGTTGGAGGCGGTCGGCCGGGTGGTGCCGTCGGGGTAGACGGTGATCACGGTGCTGGTGGAGGCGTTGACGCCGGTCAGGTTGAGCGTGACCGCGGTCACCCCGGTGGCGGGGACGCCCTTGACGCCCGCGACCTTGAGTCGCAGCACCGCGCCCGGTCCGGCCTTCGCCTTGGCGGCGCCGGTGCCGTTGCGGGTGTCCAGGATCCTGGTCGGCCCGAAGGGCACGAATGCGCTGCCGACGGTGACCTGTTGGGTGCTCGTGGCGGTGTTCCCGCCGTCGTCCTTGACCGTCAGGGTGGCGGTGCAGGTGCCGGGCTTGGCATAGGTGTGGCCACCGACGCCGCTGGTGCCGAGGTCTGCGGCCGGGGTGCCGTCCCCGTAGTCGACGCTGTAGTCGGCGATGCTCCAGTCGTCGGTGGTCCTGGTGGCGTCCGCCCGGACGGTGAGGCTGCTGTACGGATAGGCCTGGCTGAGCGACAGGGCAGGCACCAGCGGAGCTACGGCCGCGACGTTGACGTAGGCCTTCTTGCTGCCGGCGACAGAGGCCCCGGCCGCCGTGGTGGCGGTGACCGTGACGGGGTAGGAGCCGATCGCGGCGTAGCCGTGGGTGACGCTGGGGGTGGCGGAGACCACCGGGTCGCTGCCGTCTCCGAAGGTGAAGGTGTAGCCAGTGATCCGGGTCTTCCAGGGGTTGGTCTCGTCCGCCGTGATCGTCTCGGACAGCGGGGCCGGACCCTTGCTGACGGAGACGGCGGGCGCCAACTGATAGGGGTCCTGGTATTCCGTCGCGCCGCGGTCGTAATAACCGGCGCCAGTGCCGGTGTCGGCCACGCGCGGGTCGTCCACGCGGGGCTTGCCGTCGAAGTCGGTGCTGAGCTCGTGCGGTGCGTCGGCGTCGGCGGAGTCGATGAGCGGGGTGATGTTCAGGCTGGTCCGGTCCAGGGCCACCGCGACGTACAGTTCGTGCTTCCCCTGGCCGGTCGCGGTCTGCAGATCGGCGGCGGTCGCGTAGGTCTGGCCGCCCCAGTTGTAGAGCGCGTCATCGGACTCGGACTCGAAGACGTTGTAGTCGTAGGTGGTGCCGCTCGTCGATCCGGAGGACACCACCACCGGCGTGCTGGTGCCGTACGTCGCACAGCCGCCGGAGGTTCCGAGGAAGAAGGCGTTGTTCTCGATCGTCGAACCGGAGGAGGTGCCGGTGAGCGCGATCGCGGTGTTGCAGCCGCCGTCGTTGGTGAAGGTGTTGCCCACCACGACGGTGCCGGGCGCACCCGCTGCGTTCACGGGCGCGTTCCTCCCGTAGGAGAACTCGCTGCCGGTGATCACCGTCCCACTCGCCCCCGGCGCGATGTCCACGCCGTCCTCGCCTGGCTGGGTGTCGATGTCGTCCCGGCTGAGTGTCAGGGCGTTGCTCTGCCCGTCGATGCTCACCAGCGCACCCGAATAGGCGCCCCCGACGCGGTCGCCGTCCAGCGTGACCTCGCTGGATCCCTCGACCGCCACGACCGGGGCCCGGACGTTCGTCCCGATGAAGAAACCGTGCACCGCCACGTCGTGCACGTGGTCGAGAGTGAGCGCAGGGCCGGAGCCCGACTGGGGCGTGATGATCTGGATGAGCGCCTTGCTCGTGCCGGTGGTGATGGTGATGGGAGCACTCGCGGTCCCCGAGGTCTTCACATCGAGCGGTCCGAAGATCCCCCTGACCACCATGACCGTGTCACCCGGCTGCGCGGCGTCGACGGCAGTCTGCAGCGAGCAGTAGGGCTGGGCCTGCGAGCCCGCGCCGGCTGCGCTGTCGGAGCAGTTCGACGTCGAGAGGTTGTTCACGTACAGCGTGCTGCCATCCGCGCGGGCGGCGGACGGAGTCAGCGTCAGGCCCGCGCCGAGAAGGCCGACCACGCCCGCGAAAGCTGCGATCGAACGTGGCAACACTGGCCCCCCAGTTTTCACATGATATTGCTGGCAATTTTGTCTGGTCGCCCAGAAGTTGACCAGGTTTCAAGAGTATGGAGATCACCAAGACGTCGGTCCGTGCGCCGGGGACCGACTGCCTCTGGTCCTGGCCAAGTACCCGAGGCATGTGGCCTCATCAGCTCCTGACCAGCGGAGTTATTACCGCATCAGCGAGACTTGACCGACGACTCGCGCAGGGCGGCGATCGGGGCGAGTTCGGCGCGGGTCTGGGCCCAGAGGACGAGCCCGTAGGCGAGTACGGAGAGGGCGGCGCCGAACAGTCCCAGGGCCGCGAACGGGCGTGCCGCGGTGAGTAGTTCGCCGCGTCTGCGGTACAGGGCGTAGCCGGGGATCACCAGTCCCTGGAGGACCATCAGCCAGGCGATGTAGCCGACGGAGGAGCCGGAGGCCCGTACCCCGAGGCCGTCGATGACCGTGTACGCGGCGATCGACAGGCCCGTGGCGAGGGCGGCCCCGATCGCCGCCCGGTCGGGCCGGCGGCCGCGCAGCCCCCACAGGGCGAGCCCGGTGAGCCCGGCACAGGACACGGCGATTCCGGCGGCTGCTGGGGCGTCCGGGGCCTCGTGCGCGAAGACGGCGGCGAACAGGGTGACCAGCAGCGGTGCGGTGCCGCGCGCGATCGGGTACGCCTGCCCGAAGTCGCCGAGCCGGAAGGAGAGCATCAGCAGCGCGAAGTAGGCGACATGGACGACCGAGGAGGCGATCAGGTACGGCCATGCGCCCGCCGCCGGGACCGCGGCGAACGGCATCAGCAGCAGCCCGATCAGCACTCCTCCGGCGGCGATCAGGGAGGAGCCGACGAGTTTGTCGGTGATCCGGTGGGCGATCACGTTCCAGCCGGCGTGCGTGACCGCGGCGACCAGGACGGCCGCGGTGACCAGTGGGGTCACGCGGAGGGCTCGCGCACGTCCACGACCGTGGCGCCGGCGTGCGCCACCAGGGCGGCGGGCGCGATCGGGAAGACGGCGTGGGGGTTGCCGGCGGCGGCCCACACCGTGTCGTGCCGCAGCAGCGCCCGGTCGGCGAGCACGCGCGTGCGCGTACGGTGCCCGAACGGCGGCACGCCCCCGATGGCGTACCCGGTCGTCTCGCGTACGACGTCCGCCTTGGCCCTCGTCACCTTCTCGGCGCCGAGTTCCTTGCGGACGAGTTCCACGTCGACCCGGGAGGCGCCGTCCATCAGCACCAGCACCGGCACCCCGTCGGCCGCGAAGATCAGCGACTTGCAGATCTCGCTCAGCTCGCAGCCGACCGCCGCGGCGGCCTCGGCGGCGGTACGGGTCGCGTCCGGGAAGCGTCGGATGCGGGAGGTCAGCTCCCCCAGTCCCAGCTCCGCCAGAGCGGCGGCGAAACGAGGGTGGGCGCCGGAATCCCCGGCATCGGCGTCAGTGGCGGCTGTCGTCGTCATACGGGGCACGCTAGCCAAGGGGACACGGCGACTGCGAGCGGATAACGCGCGTTCCCGTGCGGGAACGAGGAAGCCGGTGAGGGCGCCCCGTCCCCACGGACCCTCACCGGCGGTCTGTCATGCGCTGTGCGTCAGGCGCGTACCAGTTCCCGGTCCTCGTCGTCCTTGCCGGCCGCCCGGTCGGTGGCGGTGCGCAGGCCCTCGCCCTCGACGTCGACGTTGGGCAGGACGCGGTCCAGCCACTTCGGCAGCCACCAGGCGCGCTTGCCGAGCAGGGCGAGCACCGCCGGGACGATCGCCATGCGGACGATGAACGCGTCGAAGAAGACCGCGATCGCGAGGCCGAAGCCGATCATCTTGATCATGGACTCGCTGGAGGTGATGAAGCCTCCGAAGACGGACATCATGATGACGGCGGCGGCGCCCACGACGCGCGCGCTGTGCCGGAAGCCGGTCACGACGGCCTGGCCCGGCGTCTCCCCGTGGACGTACGCCTCTCGCATCCGGGTCACGAGGAACACCTCGTAGTCCATCGCGAGACCGAAGACCACGCCCACCATGAAGATCGGCATCATCGACATGATCGGGCCGGTCTGCTGGACGCCGAGCAGGCTGCCGAGCCAGCCCCACTGGAAGACCGCGACGACGGCGCCGAGCGCGGCGAGCACGCTGAGCAGGAAGCCGAGGGCTGCCTTCAGCGGGACGAGGATGGACCGGAAGACCACGATCAGCAGGAGGAAGGCGAGGCCGACCACCAGCGCGAGATACGGGACCAGCGCGTCGTTGAGCTTCTGCGAGAAGTCGATGTTCATCGCGGTGGTACCGGTGACCAGCACCTTCGCACCCGTGTCGGCCTTGATGCCGGCGCCGTTGTCCCGGATGACGTGTACCAGGTCCTCGGTCTGCACGGAGGACGGCTTGGACGACGGGATCACGGTGATCGTCGCGGTGTCGCCGGCCTTATTGAACGTCGCCGGGGTGACGGTGACGACGTCCTTGAGGCCCTTGATGTCGTCGGCGACGGTGGTGGCCGCGGCCTTGGGACGGTCACTGTCCTTGGCGTCGACCACGACCACCAGGGGGCCGTTGAAGCCGGGGCCGAAGCCCTCCGACAGGAGGTCGTAGGCGCGGCGCTGGGTCGTGGACGTCGGCTGGGAGCCGTCGTCGGGCAGGCCGAGCTGCAGCTGGGTGGCCGGGAGGGCGACCGCGCCCAGGCCGACCACGCCGAGCAGCAGTACGGCGGCCGGGCGGCGGACGACGAAGCTCGCCCAGCGCTCGCCCAGACCGGGCTTGCCCTGCTTGGCGTGGCCCTCGGTCTTCTTGCGGCGCTTCTCGCCGACCGGCTTGACCCGCCTGCCCGCGTAGCCGAGCAGGGCCGGGATCATGGTCAGCGCGATCAGGACGGAGACCACGACCGTGCCGGCCGCCGCGAGGCCCATCTTGGTGAGCATGGGGACGCCGACGACCGAGAGGCCCGCCAGCGCGATCACGACCGTGAGGCCCGCGAAGACCACGGCCGAACCGGCGGTACCGGCCGCCCGGCCGACCGCCTCCTCGCGGTCCCGGCCCTCGGCCAGCTCGCCGCGGTAGCGGGAGACGATGAACAGCGCGTAGTCGATGCCGACCGCGAGACCGATCATCAGCGCCAGCGTGGACGTGGTGTCGCCGAGGTCGAGCGCCTTGGCGAGCGTGGTGATGGTGGAGACGCCGATACCGACGCCGATGATCGCCGTCAGCAGTGGCAGTCCGGCCGCGACCAGCGAGCCCAGGGTGATGACGAGGACGACGGCGGCGATGGCGAGGCCGATGACCTCACCGGCCGCCCCCGCCTCGGCTCCGGCCTGCAGCGCGTCACCGCCGATGTCGACGGTCAGCCCGGCCTTCTGCGCATCGTTCCCGGCCGCCTTCAGCGCGTCGCGGGAGGAGTCCTTGAGCTCCATGCCGGACACGTCGTACCGCACCGACGCGTAGGCGATGGTGCCGTCCTTGCTGACGGCGTGCGTCTTGAAGGGGTCGGCGACGGAGGTGACCTCGGAGCCGTCGGCCAGCTTCTTCACCGTCTTCTCGACGGTCGCCTTGTTCAGGGTGTCGGAGATCTTCTCGCCCGCGGGGGCCTTGAAGACGACCCGCGCGGTCGCACCGTCGGCACTGGAGCCGGGGAAGCGCTGTTCCAGCAGGTCGAAGGCCTTCTGGGCCTCCGTGCCGGGGATCGAGAAGGACGTGGAGCCCGCGGCGGGGGCATTGGCCGCGCCGACGCCCGCGAGGGTCAGCAGCGCCACCCATATGAGGGCGACGAAGTGCCGTCGCCGAAAGGCGAACCGGCCCAGCTTGTAGAGCAGTGTGGCCACGAGGGCGTACTCCCGGTCAGGTCGTGGGGTTTTCAGGGCAGGGGTGATCAACCCGGTGGGGGCAGGGGTGATCGGCCCGACGACGTGAGCGGAGACGTCAGGTGGGCTGGCTGCGGGAAATCGTCAGCGCGTGGTCACGCCGAGAGCGGGGAGCACCACGGCGTCGATGTACGACAGAAGGAAGGACTGCGTCGGCGGCTGCTCGTCGATCAGCGAACGAGCGGCGAACCCACCGATCATCATGTGCATCACGTAGTCGATCGCCGGGTTGTCCGCACGGACCTCTCCCCGGTCGATCGCACGCTTCAGCACATTCTGGAACTCGGCCATCTCGGGCTCGATCAGATGCTCCTTGAACGCCGTCAGGAGATCCGGGTTCCCGTGGATCGCCATGGCGAGGCCCCGCATGAGCGCGGAGTTCTGCTCCATCTCGCAGTCGTCCGAGCGCATGGTGAGGGCGTGCAGATCGCCCCGGAGGGAACCGGTGTCGATCTCGCCCAGCCGGCCGCCCGGCTTGTTGTACCGCACCGCCTTGGCCACCAGCTCGGCCTTTCCGCCCCACTGGCGGTAGAGGGTGGCCTTGCTGGACTTGGTGCGTGCGGCGACGGCGTCCATGGTGAGGGCGTCGTAGCCGACCTCGCGGAGCAGGTCGAGCACGGCCCCGTACAGTTCGGCCTCACGCTCGGGCGTGATCCGACTGCGACGCGCCGTTGCGACCTCAGTCATGCCACTCACCCTTCCCTGCTCCATCGGCATCTTCTTGCGTACACCATGAAGATACCCCGAGATCTATAGAAACGAAACCGTTTCGTACGTGTGCTGTCTCACGTACTTTCGAGACAGGTGTGCCCCCACGAGTTGCTGGGCCCCTGCGCCCGGAAAAGCATGGGGAGGTGAGCTATCTGCGCCTGCCGCATCTCCACGGCGACCTGTTGTGCTTCGTGGCCGAGGACGACCTCTGGCTGACCTCGCTCGACTCCCCGGGCCGCGCCTGGCGGCTCACCGTCGACCGCACCAAGGTGGGACATCCGCGTTTCTCCCCCGACGGCCGCCGGGTCGCGTACACGAGCTGGCGCAGCCTGGTGCCCGAGATCCACCTGGTCGACGTGGACGGCGGGCCCGGACGGCAGCTGACGTACTGGGGCAGCGCCGACACCCAGGTGTGCGGCTGGACTCCGGACGGGGACATCCTCGCCGTCGCCTCGCACGGACAGCCGTTCTCCTATTTCACCTGGGCCTACAAGGTCTCCCCCGACGGCGACCCTGGCCGCAAGCTGCCCTGGGGACCGGTCTCCGACATCCAGGTCGCCGACATCGAAGGCGAGCGCAGGACCCTGCTGCTCACCGGCACCCCGCCGCACGAACCGGCCGGCTGGAAGCGCTACCGGGGCGGCGCAATGGGCCGGCTGTGGCTGCACGGGCAGCGGCTGCTCGACGGCATCGGCGGCCATCTGTGCGCCCCCATGTTCGTCGGCGGCCGGATCGCCTTCCTCTCCGACCACGAGGGCGTCGGCAACCTCTACTCCTGCGCCTACGACGGCTCCGACCTGCGCCGGCACACCGACCACGACGCCTTCTACGCCCGGCACGCCTCCAGCGACGGCACACGCGTGGTGTACCAGTGCGCGGGCGACCTGTGGCTCGTCGACGACCTCGGCCCGGACGCGGCGCCACGCAGGCTGGACGTACGGCTGTCCGGGCCGCGTGCCGGGCGCCGCCCCTACCAGGTGCCGGCCGCCCAGCACGTCGACGGCGTCTCGGTCGACGAGACGGGCCGGGCCAGCGCCGTCGTCGTACGCGGCAGCCTGTACTGGCTCACCCACCGCGACGGCCCTGCGCGCACGATCGCGGACACGCCCGGGGTACGGGTCCGGCTGCCGGAGATGCTCGGCTCGACCGGGCAGATCGCGTATGTCACGGACGCCGGGGGCGAGGACGCGGTCGAGATCGCCTACCTGCCGCGGGCGACCGGCGACCGTCCGCCGCGCCGGCTGGCCTCCGGACAGCTGGGCCGCGTGCTGGAACTGGTCTCGGACCCGCTGGGCGAACGGCTGGCGGTGGCGGCACACGACGGGCGGCTGCTGCTCATCGACGTGACCGAGGATGCCGACGACGTCGAGGCTTCACTTGATTCTGTTGATTCCGTTGACGAAGTTGACGGCATTGACGACGTTGACGATGTTGATGCCACCGGGGCTGACGACATTGACTCTCTCGACGGGACACGCTCTGACGGCGTGGTCACCGAGTTGATCCAGTCGATCAATGGTCCGGTGCGGGATCTGGCCTTCTCACCGGACGGGTCATGGTTGACCTGGTCGCATCCGGGCATCGGCCGTTCGCTGCGGCAGATCAAGATGGCCCGTATCAGCGACCGGCACGTCATCGACGTCACCAACGGCCGCTTCGAGGACGAGAACCCGGTCTTCACCCGCGACGGCCGCTATCTCGCGTTCCTGTCCTGGCGCGGCTTCGACCCGGTGTACGACGTGCACACCGGCGACCTGTCCTTCCCGCTCGGCTGCCGCCCCTACCTGGTTCCGCTCTCCTCCGCCACCCCCTCCCCCTTCGCCCTCAGCCCCGACGGGCGCCCTGCGGCCGGCGGCCTGGACCCCGTCGAGGACGAGGAGCCCGGCGAGGGCGGCGCGGTGACGGTCGAGGTGGAGGGCCTGGAGAGCAGGGTGACCCCGTTCCCGGTCACCGCCTCCAAGTACTCGGCGATGTACCCGGTCGCGGGCGGCGGTCTGGTCTGGCTGCGCTGGCCGATCTCGGGCGCGCTGGGCGAGACCTTCGTCAACCCGGCCGACACCAGCGGCCGGCCGACCCTCGAGTACTTCAACATCAGCAAGGCGAAGAAGTCCGAACTGGTCGACCACCTGGACTGGTTCACGGTCAGCGGCGACGGCAGCCGGCTGGTCGTGGTCGACGAGGGCGAGCTGCGGGCCGTTCCGTCGACCGAGTCCGGCGACGGCGACACGACCGTCTGGATCGATCTGCGCCGCATCCTGCACGAGGTCGACCCGCCCGCCGAGTGGCGCCAGGCGTACGCCGAGGCCGGCCGCCTCATCCGCGACTACTTCTGGGACCCCGGGATGTGCGGCATCGACTGGGACGGGGTGCTCGACCAGTACCGCCCGCTGGTCGAACGGGTCGCCTCCCCCGACGAGTTCGCCGACCTGCTGCGCGAGGTCCTCGGCGAACTCGGCACCTCGCACGCCTATGTCACCCCCGCCCGCCGCAACGAGGGCCCGCCGCACTACCAGCGCCTCCAGGGCCTGCTAGGCGCCAACTTCGTGCACCGGGACGGCGGCTGGACGGTGCAACGGATCCTGCCCGGCGACTCCTCCGACTCCAAGGCGCGTTCCCCGCTCGCGGGCACGGGCATCCGGGAGGGCGCGGTGCTCACGCACGTGGACGGCCGGCCGGTGGATCCGCTGACCGGTCCGTATCCGCTGCTCGCCGGGGCGGGCAGTACGACGGTGGAGCTGACGTTCACGCCGGGCGAGGGCGAGTCGGGGCCGCCGCGCCGGGTCGCCGTCCTCCCCCTGATCGACGAGCGGCCGCTGCGCTACCAGGACTGGGTGGCCAAACGCCGTGCGGTGGTACGGGAGATGAGCGGCGGCAAGTGCGGCTATCTGCACATCCCCGACATGGGCGGCTCGGGCTGGGCCCAGTTCAACCGCGATCTGCGCATGGAGGTCTCACGCCCGGCGCTCATCGTCGACGTGCGCGGCAACGCCGGCGGCCACATCAGCGAACTCGTCGTCGAGAAACTGACCCGGACCATCCTCGGCTGGGACCTGACGAGGAACGCCCAGCCGGTGTCGTACGCCTCCAACGCCCCGCGCGGCCCGATCGTGGCCCTCGCCGACGAGGCCACCTCCTCCGACGGCGACATGATCACGGCCGCGATCAAGCTGCTCAGGCTCGGCCCGGTGGTGGGGCAGCGGACCTGGGGCGGAGTCGTCGGCATGACCGGGCGGCACCGGCTGGGCGACGGCACGGTGATCACGGTGCCGATGAACGCGGCCTGGTTCGAGGACTACGGCTGGTCCGTGGAGAACCACGGTGTGGCCCCCGACGTGGAGGTCCTGCGCACCCCCCTGGACTGGGCGGAGGGCCGCCATGTCGAGATGGACGACGCGATCCAGCTGGCCCTGGACCTTCTGACCACCCACCCCGCGGCGCTCCCGCCCGACTACAGCGAGGCCCCGGACAGGTCCCGCCCCAAGCTGCCCCCGCGGCCGACGGCCACGTGAGCACAGCCTCGGCCCTCAGTGGCGCAGCATCGTCACGAGCAGCACCACCATGGCGATCAGCAACGCGCCGGCCGCCGACGCCAGGGCGATCTTCACCGGGCTGTACGGCCGCTCGCCGATGACCTCGCCGGTACGGGCGTTGACCATCACCGGCCATGTCTTGCCGGCGTGGACGTAGGTCAGGAACCAGACCGGCAGCAGCACCAGCTTGTAGGTGAGGCCGCTGTAGAGGGTGGACATCGAGTGCACCCGCTGTTCGTCGCCGCCGATGTCCCGCACGCAGTCGGCGCGGATCACCGGCGCCATCCGCGCCTTCGCCGACTCCAGGCCGGTCTCCGGCTCGACGTCGTAGCGGACGGTACGGAAGCCCGCCAGGTACTCCTCCTGGTAGGGAACCGTCTCCTCCAGCGGCCAGGGAGCCAGCTTGTCCAGTTCCTTCACCGGCACCTGGCCGCTGCCGGGCACCAGGACGTCGTCGAAGAACCGGCCGACGGTCCCGGACGTGTGGCGCCAACGGGTGCGCCGCACCTGCCGTTTGTTGCCCTCGGAGTCCTCCTCCTCGACCCAGTAGTGCTCGCCGCGTTCGCCGGTGTACTGGGTGGTGGTCTGCGCGTCGTAGGTCCAGTGCGGCAGGTAGCTGCCCCGGAAGGTCTCCGCCTCGGTGACCTTCTTCAGCTCGTCGGGCGCGAACCAGCGGGAGCTGGTCCACTTCGCCAGCGCGTCACGGGCCTGCTCGCGGCCCACCCCGAAGGGCAGTACCGCCTCGGGCACCACGCGCTCGGTGCCGGAGGCGTCCGCGACCAGCGGGGTGCCGCAGAACTGGCACTTGTCGCTGAGCGTGTCGCTCTCGGTCACCGCGTGGCAGCCGGGGCAGGTGTACACCTTCACCCGGTCCGGCGCGGATGCCCGGCGGGGCAGCGCGGCCAGCTCCTCGATGGGGTGCTCGGTCACCTGCCGCGGTATCGGCGTGATGTCCTGCTCGTGCTTGCAGTACGGGCAGCGCAGCGCGTACGTCCCGGGCGCGTACTCGCTGACCCCGCCGCACGCCTCGCACTGGAACGCCCGGTCGGGCGCAGGCACGACGTCCTGATCCGTCAACTCACTTCTCCTTGCGACCTGTTGCCGGAAGGTTCCGGGTGGCGGAGCTCAGCCCTGCGGGGGCAGCGGCGGCGGGACGTCGGCGAGCAGCGACGCCAGTTCCGGAACCTGGTCCGCGGGCTGCCAGGCGGCCTGCCCGCTGCGCCAGACCAGCGTGGTACGGGTCAGGTTGCCGGCCGCGACCTGACCGGCCAGCGCGCTCTCGTCGTACGGGCCCTGCTGCTGACCGCCGACCGCGATGAACCAGCGCGGCGCGGTGGGCAGCGGCGGCGGGACGTCGGCGGCAGCGGGAGCGGGGGCGGGAGTGGCAGCGGGGGCCGGGGCGGGTTGCGCCGGGGCCTGGGGAGCCGCCGCACCGGACGTGCTCTGCACGATCCGCTGGCCCAGGGCCATGCCCACGCCCAGCCCGAGGGCGTCGCCGCCGGTACCGGGGTTGGCGGCGGCGATCGGGATCGCGTCGGCCGCCTGCAGCTTGGCGTAGTCGTCCAGGTTGCCGGTGATCGCCATCCGGGAGCGGGTGTCGATCGCCGCCTCGACCTCCGGCGGGACGCTGATGTTCTCGATGTAGAACCGGGGAATGGCGATACCGGTGGCGGACAGCTCCTGGGTCAGGGATCCGGCCAGCTGCTGCCCGATGCCGTCCTGCCGGGCGGCGAGGTCCAGCAGCGGCACGCCGGACGCGCCCAGCGCGGAGCCCAGCTTGGAGACGATCAGCTGCCGCAGGTGCTCGCCGACCTCCTCGGTGCGGAACTGCGGGTCGGTGCCGACCAGTTCGCGCAGCAGCGCGGCGGCGTCCACCACCTTGGCGGCGAAGGTGCCGAAGGCGCGGACCCGGACCATGCCGAATTCGGCGTCCCGCAGGATCACCGGGTTCTGGGTGCCCCACTTGAAGTCGGTGAACTGCCGGGTGGTGACGAAGTAGACCTCGGCCTTGAACGGCGACTCGAAGCCGTGCTTCCAGCCCTTCAGGGTGGACAGGACCGGCATGTTCTGGGTGGAGAGGGTGTACGTGCCGGGCTGGTAGACATCGGCCAGCCGGCCCTCGTTGACGAAGACGGCCACCTGCGACTCGCGCACCACGAGCCGGGCGCCCATCTTGATCTCGTTGCCGTAGCGCGGGAAGCGCCACACGATGGTGTCCCGGCCGTCGTCGGTCCACTCGATGATGTCGATGAACTCTCCGCGGATGCGGTCCATCAGCCCCACGACAATCCCCCACTCCCCGTGCTTCCGAAGACCGCGCGGCGTTCAGGCGATCAGCCGACAGTATGCCCATCACGGTCCGCGCTGCCACGGGCAGGGGCAGGCCCCGGCCCGTGGGCAAAGGCGCAGGGCGCCCTCCGGATCGAAGGGCGCCCCACGCGGTCGAGCCAGGTACGACGGCTACGCGTCGTAGTCCTGGTCGAACCGGTCCTGCATCTCCTGCTCGGTGTCGTCCAGGTTCTGACGACCGCGGTCCTGCGTCTGCCGGCCACGCTGCTGCGCCTGCTGACCACGCTGCTGCGTCTGCTGCTGGGCCTGCTGCTGGGTCTGCTGCTGGGTCTGCTGACCACGCTGCTTGGCCTGCTCCTGGGCCTCGCGCGCCTTCTGCTTGCCCTGTTCCTGCATCTTGCCGGCCTTGTCCTTCATACCCATGTGGGTTCACTCCCGTGGAGGGTGAGGGGATCGGCCCTCAGTGGGGCCTCGACCAGACTCACACGGGGGGACAACGCACGCATTTCGATCAATGACGGTGCGTGACGCGTGCCTCCTCATCGGCGGCCCCACCTGCACCGACAAGTCCCGTACGCATGCCCTGCAAGCGGGGTGCGAACCGCTTCATCTCGCGCTGCCCGACCGTCCCGATCAACGCCGGCAGGTATCCGCGCACGCCCTGCATCCCGCGCAGCCACCGCTGTCCGTACACATGCGCCGAGCGCCGCTCGATACCGGCGACGATCCGGTCCACCGCCGGACCCAGCGGATACGTCTTGTTCGCCGGCCACGGCAGCCGCTGCCGCAGCTCCCGCATCACCTCGTCCTGGTCTGCGCCGCGCACCATGTCGGTGTCCGTCCAGGACAGGTACCCCACCCCGACCCGCACGCCCTGGTGGCCGACCTCGGCACGCAGACTGTGCGCGTACGCCTCCACGCCCGCCTTGGACGCGCAGTACGCCGTCATCATCGGCGCCGGCGTGATCGCGGCCAGCGACGCGATCTGCAGCAGATAGCCGCGGCTCTCCGTCAGCACCGGCAGGAACGCGCGGGCCGTCACCGCCGAGCCGATCAGGTTGACCTCGATCACCCGCCGCCAGGCCTCGGGGTCCGAGTCGGCGAACGGACCGCCGTTCGCCACCCCCGCGTTGGCCACCACGATGTCGACCTTCCCGAACCGCTCCTTGACCTCCCGCGCCACCCGGGTCATCGCCTCGTGGTCGGTGACGTCGGCGTACCAGTGCGCACTGTCCGTGTGCAGCCGCCCGGAGACCTCCTTCAGCGCCTCTTCCTCCAGCCCGACCAGCGCGACCTTCGCGCCGCGCGCGGAGAGCTTGCGGGCGAGCAACTCGCCGACGCCGCGCGCCGCTCCGGTGACGACGGCCACCTGTCCTTCGAGACCGACCCTGCTCATGAGCCCTCCTTGATCACATAGACGCTGACCAGTTCCCGGATCTTTCCGTTGACCAGCTCCGGCGCCTCGACCGGAGTCATGTGGCCCATGCCGGGCAGCTCGGTGAGGCCGAGCGGGTGCGGCAGCGCGGCGACCAGCGCACGGGCGTGCACCGGGGGCGTGAGCCGGTCGGACGTGCCGGTGACGACCGTCGTGGGAGCGTGCAACTCCCGTACGCCGTCGTCGAGGTCGAGTTGCGCGAGGACACGGGCCCAGGCGTGGCGCACCGCGCGGGGGCAGGCGTGCACGATCCGCGCGCACGCCTCCACCATGTGCGGGGCGGAACCGGCGCCCATGGTGGCGTACTTGAGGATGCGCTTCGCGAGGGGCGTGACCGGTCCGAGCGGGGCGCGCGAGGCCAGCACGCGCGTCGTGAGCCAGGTGCGCACGGCCCCGGCGCGCATCGGTACGACGAGCGCCTCGGCGATCAGCCGCGAACTGCCGGTGCTGCACAGCAGGACGGCGGCGGCGTGTTCACGGAAGCGCGGCCGCACGGAGGCCGCCATGACGGTCATACCGCCCATGGAGTGCCCGACGATCACGGCACGTTCACCGGGCGCCAGCGTCTCGGCCAGCACCGCTTCCAGGTCGTCCGCCAGCGCGCGGGTGGTGCACGCGAGGCTCGCGGGACTGCGCCCGTGCCCCCTCTGGTCGTACGCGATGACCCGGTGGTCGACGGCGAGTTCACGTGTCTGCGCCGCCCAGAAGGCGGTCGAGCAGGTCCAGCCGTGGGCGAGGACGACGGCGGGGGCGTCCTCGGGGCCGTGCACCTCGACGTGCAGACGCGCGCCGTCGGCGGAGACGACGGTGAGTTCACGCACCGGCACGGGTGGGGCGTACGGCCCGGTGGTCACATGGGTGAGCCGGCTCATGCGCCCACCTCCGCGCCGGACCTGGCGCCGTGCGCACCCTCGCTCAGGGGCGCGCGGATCACGTCGTACTCCGCGAGGTCCACCCGCTGGGTCGCGCGCCGGAACTCCGTGGTCGTACCGGGCCAGATGGTGGTGTTGCGGCCGCTCGCGTCCAGGTACCAGCTGGTGCAGCCGCCGGTGTTCCACACGGTGCGCTTCATGCGCTCCTGGACCCGGTGGTTCCAGGCGGCCACCGCACCGGGGCGGGCGTCGAGGGCCGCCCGCCCGCCGAGGACGCGGAGCTGGCGCAGGTAGTCGGCCATGTAGTTCAGCTGGGACTCGATCATGAGGATCATGGAGGAGTTCCCGAGGCCGGTGTTGGGCCCGATGATCGTCATCCAGTTCGGGAACCCGGCGGCCGAGGCACCGCGCAGCGCCTCCATGCCGCCCTTCCAGGCCTCCGCGAGCGTGCCGCCCTCGGCACCGACGACACGTTCGGCGATGGGCATGTCGGTGACATGGAAGCCGGTGCCGAAGATGATCGCGTCGACCTCGGCGGAGCTGCCGTCGGCGGCCACCACCGTCGACCCGCGCACTTCGCTCAGCCCGCTCGCCACCACGTCCACGTTCCGCTGCGCGAGCGCCGGATAGTAGGTGCTGGACAGCAGGATCCGCTTGCAGCCGATGCGGTAGTAGGGGGTGAGTCTGGCGCGCAGCGCCGGGTCCTTGATCGCGCGGGCCATGTTGCGCTTGGCGAGCTGTTCGACCAGGCCGAGTTCGTCGGGGCGCTTGGTGAACGCCTGGACCTGGAGCTCCCGTATGCCCCACAGCAGTCCGCGCCGGGCCTGGGTGGTGAAGGGCAGCGCCCGGTGCAGACGCCGTTCGGCGGTGCTGATGGCACGGTCCACCCGGGGCATCACCCACGGAGGCGTGCGCTGGAAGAGGGTGAGGTGGGCGACGTCCGGCTGGACGGCGGGCACGATCTGGATCGCGGACGCGCCCGTGCCGACCATGGCGACCCGCTTGCCGCACAGGTCGTAGTCGTGGTCCCAGCGGGCCGAGTGGAAGACCTTCCCCGGGAAGGAGTCCAGCCCCGGGATCTCGGGGATCTTCGGGTCGGACAGCGGCCCGGTGGCGGAGACGACGACATCCGCGGAGAGCGCGCCGGCGGCCGTCTCGATGTCCCAGCGCAGCTTCTCCGTGTCCCAGGTCATCCGCTTCACCTCGGCGTCGAAGCGGAGGTGCGGCCGCAGCCCGAACACATCGGTGACGTGCTCCAGATAGGCGCGTATGTGCTCCTGCCCGGAGAAGGTGCGCGGCCAGTCGGGGTTGGGCGCGAAGGAGAAGGAGTACAGATGGGACGGCACGTCACAGGCGCACCCCGGATAGCTGTTGTCCCGCCAGGTGCCGCCGACGCTGCCGGCCCGTTCCAGGACGACGAAGTCGGTGATCCCCTCCCGGCGCAACCGTACGGCCGCGCCCAGTCCGCCGAACCCGGACCCGATCACCGCCACCCGTACATGCTCGTGCTCGGCCATCCCGGAGCCTCCACACCTCGACCGCGATTACGCCAGTGAACACTGGCGCAATGGGACTGTAGAGCAGCCCCGTACTGATGGGTAGGGGTCGGACCGACGAAAGTTACCGGCGGTACAACATAGGCTGCGCACGTGGCAGACGACGGCGGACGAACAACCTCCACGGACCGCGACCAGCCCCTCCACCAGGGCGGACCACGCGAGTACCGCATGGAAGAACTGGCGAGGCTGGCCGGCATCACCGTGCGCACGCTGCGTTTCTACCGCGAGCGCAAGCTGATCCCGCCACCGCGCCGGGAGGGGCGGATCGCCTGGTACGACGACCACCACCTGGCCCGGCTGCGCACGATCTCGGCGCTTCTGGAGCGCGGCCACACGCTCAACGGCATCGCCGAGCTGGCCGAGGCCCTGGACCAGGGCCGCAACGTCGCCGACCTGATCGGCATCGACACCCCCACCGAGGAGGAGCCGGTCCGGCTGACCCCGGAGGAACTCGCCGCCCGCTTCGAGGGCGAGGTCACCGCGGAGAACCTCGCCGCCGCCCTCGACCTCGGCTACCTCGGCACCGACGGCGACGACATCGTCCACATCAGCCGCCGCCTTCTCGACGTCTCCTCGGCCCTGGTCCGCGAGGGCA
This sequence comes from Streptomyces sp. NPDC101234, assembly GCF_044767525.1. NCBI lineage: Bacteria > Bacillati > Actinomycetota > Actinomycetes > Kitasatosporales > Streptomycetaceae > Streptomyces > Streptomyces sp. NPDC101234. The sequence goes on from NZ_JBIWOA010000006.1 coordinate 181,909, forward strand.
TCCCGCTCGCGGAGGTCCTGGCGGCCGGCCGGAGAGTACGCGAACACGCCGACGCCCTGGCCGACCTCTTCGCCGACCTGGTCCTGCGCCACGGCCCCGAGGAGAACATGGAACGCCTACGCCCCCTGGCCCGGAGCGTGGTGGAGGCAGAGGTATCACTGGCACTGGACCGGCGGCTGCGGAAGAAGCCGTAGCGGCGGAAGCGGCCGTGGCCGCCGGGAGCCGTCAGACGTCGTACACGACGGTGACCGGCGCGTGGTCCGACCAGCGTTCCACGTGCGTGGCCGCGCGCTCCACGAACCCCTTGACCGCCTTGCCGGCGAGTCCGGGCGTGGCCAGCTGGTAGTCGATCCTCCACCCCGAATCCGCGTCGAAAGCCCGCCCCCGGTACGACCACCAGGTGTACGGCCCCTCGGCGTCCGGGTGCAGGGTGCGTACGACGTCGATGTAGCCGCCGTCGGACGGGGCGAGGACGGTGCCGAGCCACTCGCGTTCCTCGGGCAGGAAGCCGGAGTTCCTGGTGTTGCCGCGCCAGTTCTTCAGGTCGGCCTGCTGGTGGGCGATGTTCCAGTCGCCGCAGACGACGACCTCGCGCCCGTCGGCGGCGGCCCGCTCGCGCAGGTCCTTCAGATAGGCGAGGAACTCGGTCATGAACCGGATCTTCTCGTCCTGCCGCTCCGTGCCGACCTCGCCGGACGGGAGATAGAGGGAGGCGACGGTGACGCCGGGCAGGTCGGCTTCGACGTAGCGCCCGCTCGTGTCGAACTCGTCCGAGCCGAAGCCGATCCGTACCCGGTCCGGCTCGCGCCGGGTGTAGAGGGAGACACCCGCGCGCCCCTTGGCGGCCGCTGGGGCGTGCACGACATGCCACCCGCCGGGCGCGCGCACCTCTTCGGGGAGCTGCTGCGGCTCCGCGCGCACCTCCTGGAGGCAGAGCACGTCCGCGGAGGTCTCCGCGAGCCACTCCACGAAGCCCTTCTTCGCGGCGGCCCGCAGCCCGTTCACATTAACCGAGGTCACAGTCAGCACCAGGGCACGATACCGGCACACTGGACGACGTCCGGATGCCCACCACCCATCGCCCGTCCAGCGCCCGCCTTCTGCACGAATATACGATGCCTGACATGAATATACGCCGCGTTCCCTTCGACCACCCCGACGCCGTCGAGCTCAATGACGAGGTCCAGGCCGAGTACCACGTCCGCTACGGCGACGGCGGCGACGCCACGGTCCTCGACGCGGCCGACTTCGCACCGCCGAACGGCGTCTATCTGATCGCCTACGACGAGTCCGACCGCCCCGTGGCCACCGGCGGCTGGCGCAGCCAGGACGAGAACGGCGAGGGCAACGAGGACGGCGACGCCGAGCTCAAGCGCATGTTCGTCGTCGAGGGGATGCGCGGCCGGGGTCTGGCCCGCCGCATGCTCACGGCACTGGAGGAGGACGCCCGCGCGGCCGGCCGTGTGCGCATGGTCCTGGAGACGGGCACCAAGCAGCCGGAGGCCATCGCCCTCTACGCCTCCAGCGGCTACGAACCGTGCGTCAAGTTCGGCTACTACCGCCACTACGAGTCGAGCCGCTGCTTCGCGAAGGCCCTCGGAGAGAACCCGTAGTCACCCGTCACCCGGTACGGCCCCAACCCGGTCGGGACGGCGTCCACCCCCGCCATCCCCGCCGTCGCCGCAAGGCCGGCGGCCGCCACCGCGCTGACCGCTCCCGGCGGGTGCCGTCCGGTACGACCGGTGCGTCCGGAGGGCATCACCGCGGTCGGCTGCGAGGAACCGGGCTGGACCCGGCTGCGCGAGGTGATCCGCGCGGCGGGCCTGGAGCCGGTGCCCGTCCGCATGGACGGCCGCGGGCTGCGCATCGACGACCTTGCGGGGCGCCCGGGTCTGCGGGCCGTGCTGACGGCGCCGGCGCACCAGTTCCCGCTGGGCACCGTGCTCGTCCCCGAGCGGCGCGCCGCGCTGCTCGACTGGGCCCGCCGACCAGCTCGCCTTCGCCGCACTGCTGGAGTCGGGCGCCTACGACCGTCACCTCCGCGCCTGTCGGCAGCGGTACCGGCTGCGCCGCGACACTCTCGTCCGGGTCCTCGCCGAACAGCTGCCCGATGCCCCGGTCTCCGGTGTCGCGGCCGGTCTCCATCTGATCCTGCGGCTGCCGGCGAGCGTGGACACCGCCGCCGTGGTCAGGGCCGCGGCCGCCCGCTCGCTGCGCGTCGCCGACCTCGCCGCCTACCACGCGACCGGGGACCACGCCGATCACGGCCTGGTCCTCGGCTACGGCAACCTCGCCGACCACGCGCCGCACGAGGCGGTCCGCCGGCTGCGCGAGGCGATCGAGGTGAGCCGATAGCACCAGCGGGCCGACAGCGGGTTCGTGCCCGCCTGTCTCACCTTGACAGCACTTACGTCATAAGTCAGTCTGAGCAAGTGTTGACATATGCCGTAAGTATTTCCTTACGGTGCCGGCCACCCCCCTCGACACCAAGGACACTCCTGCCGTGAAAGTCCACCACCTCAACTGCGGCACCATGCGACCCCCCGGGGCCCCGCTCGTCTGCCACGTCCTCCTGATCGAGGCCGCGGGCGGCCTGGTGCTCGTCGACTCCGGTTACGGCCTCGACGACATCGCCGACCGCAGGCGGCGCGTCGGCCCCGCCCGCCACTTCGTCCGGCCGGTGTTCGACGCCGAGGAGACGGCCGCCCGCCAGGTCGAGAAGCTGGGCTTCCGCCGCGAGGATGTCCGGCACATCGTCCTCACGCACTTCGACGCGGACCACATCGGCGGCCTGTCCGACTTCCCGTGGGCCGAGGTCCACCTCACCGCGGACGAGGCGCTCGGCGCCGTCCACTCCCCCTCCCGGCGGGAGCGCATCCGCTACCAGAGCCCCCAGTGGGAGCACGGTCCCCGGCTCGTCGAGCACCGGCCCGACGGCGAGACGTGGCGCGGCTTCGCCGCCGCACGCGAACTCGATGCGATCGCCCCCGGCATCGTCCTGATCGCCCTGCCCGGCCACACCCGCGGCCACGCCGCCGTCGCGGTCGACGCCGGGCACCGCTGGCTGCTGCACGCCGGTGACGCCTTCTACCACTACGGCACGCTCGACGGGCACTCCCGCGTCCCCGGTTCCCTGCGGGGCATGGAGGCGCTCATCGCGTACGACGGCAAGAAGGTGCGCGACAACCACGAACGCCTCGCCGAGCTGTACCGACGGGCCGACCCCGACCTCCTCATCGTCAACGCCCATGACCCGGCCCTGCTGGAGAAGGCGCGCGCCACCGCGTAGCGGTGCCGGCCCCCGACACCCCCGCGCGGACCGGCACCCCACGCCGCTTCGATGCCCGCGGCGGGTCAGCCCGGGGCCAGGCTGCTGATCGGCAAGGTGTTCGACCGGGGCGGCACCCAGGAGTCCTTCCTCATCTCCGCGATGCAGTGGGCCACCGGACAGGGCGCCAGGGTCGTCAACATGAGCCTCGGCGGCGAGGATTCGCCCGGCACCGATCCGGTGGAGAAGGCCGTGAACGACCTGTCCGCCTCCTCCGGGGCGCTCTTCGTCATCGCCGCGGGCAACAGCGGCCCCGACGCCGGCACCGTCAACTCCCCAGGCGCGGCGGCCTCCGCGCTCACCGTGGCCGCCGTGGACGGTGACGACAGGCTGACGTCCTTCTCCAGCCGCGGCCCGACCGCCGACGGCGACCTCGAGCCGGACATCGCCGCTCCGGGCTGGAACATCATCGCCGCCAAGGCCGCCCACGGCACGGAGGGCGACGCGGTCTCCACCGCGGGCTATGTGAGGATGAGCGGCACCTCGATGGCCACCCCTCATGTCGCGGGCGCCGCGGCCATCCTCGCCCAGCAGCACCCGGACTGGACCGGCCGGCGGATCAAGGCCGCACTGAGGGACTCCGCTGTGGCCCTCAAGGACGCCTCCACGCCGTACGACGCGGGCGCGGGCCGGGTCGACGTGGCCACCGCCCTCGCACAGACCGTCGTCGCCGACGACCCGTCGCTCGACTTCGGCCTCCAGAAGTGGCCGCACACCGACGACCGGCCGGTCACCAGGACCCTCACGTACACCAACACCGGCGACCAGCCCGTCACCCTCGACCTCGCCGCGACCGGCACCGGCCCCGACGGCAGGGCCGCCCCGACCGGCCTGTTCACCCTGGCGGCCGACCGGTTGACCGTCCCGGCGGGCGGCACCGCCCGGACCACCGTCACCGCCGACACCCGTACCGGCACCGCCGACGGCACCTACTCGGGCAGCGTCACGGCGACCTCCGCCTCGGGCACGGACATCCACACCGTCCTCGGCGTCGTCCGCGAGGTGGAGTCGTACGACCTGTCCGTCGTCCGCTTCATGCCCAGGCTGAGCCTGACCAGCACGGCGAAGGCGGGCAGCCGGCTGGCCGTCCCGATCGGTCTCCAGGGTCCGGCCGCGCAGCAGGGCGCCGTCAGGTCCCTGACCGTGCAGGTCTCCTACGACGGCGGACGCACCTGGAAGCCGGCCCCGTGCACACCGCCGCCGACGGCAGGCGCTCCCTCGTCCTCACCCACCCGGCCGAGCCCGGCACGGTCAGCCTCAGGGCGACCCTCGTGGACACCAGCGGCAACACGGTGACCGAGACCCTGCCGACGGCCTACCGCACCATCGGGTAAGGGACCTTCCCGTGCTGCTCACAGCGTGGCCGCCCCGGCCCGCAGGAACTCCATCGCCGCGTCGATGTCCGCCTTCTCGGGGTGATGGCACAGCTCACTGATCACCGCCGCCGCCGTGACGGCCACCATGCGGGGCCCGAACGCGTCCGGCGCGCTGCCGCTCTCCTCGGCGAAGAGCCGGGCACCCTCCTGGACGACATCCGAGAGCCGGCCGTTGCTGACCGCCCTGAGCTCGGGGTTGAGGTCGAACATGCGCTCCGAGAGGTCGTCCAGGTCGCTGCGCTGAGCGATCTCGGCGCGCAGCCAGTGCTCGAGGGCGTCGAGGGTCAGCCAGCCCGGCTCACGGTCGTTCAGCGCCGTCCGCAGCCGCTGCGCCAGCGCGTCCGAGCGGGCCAGTGCCAGCTCCAGTTTGGAGGGGAAGTAGAGCGTGACCGTGCGCGGCGAGACCTCCGCCGCCTCGGCGATGTCGGCGATCGTCGTCGCCTCGAAACCCCGCTCGGCGAAGAGCTCGTACGCCGACCGGAGGATCGCTTCCCTGCGCCGGGCCTTACTGCGCTCCCGGAGCCCGTCCCTCGGCTCGTTGGTCACCATACCCAGATATTACCATCGGGCGCTAATTTACAGCCGACTGCAATTATGCCTTAGGCTGCATCGCGTGAGGGGCGCCGTCACGGCACTCCCGGAACCACACGACGAAGGGACGGCGCGGACATGGCGTCTCGCCTCTACGCATGGACGCTGCTGGCGGTACGCCGCCGCGGCCGGGTCATCGCGGCCTGGATCCTCCTGCTGACCGCGGTCGGCGCACTCGGGATCACCGTCCACGGCAAGGTGGCCTCGGACTTCACGGTCCCGGGCATCGAGTCGCAGCAGGCCCAGGACCTCCTGGAGAAGAAGTTCCCGGACGCCGCGGGCGGTGTGATCCGCGTGGTCTACGCGGCGCCCGAGGACAGCGCCCTGACGAAGACGGCGAGCAGGACGGCCATCGAGCAGGGGCTGGTGAAGGCGGCGGGGATCCCGGGGGTCGTACAGGTCACCGACCCGTTCAGGACCGGGTCGCTCTCCGCCGACAAGCGCATCGGCTACGCCGACGTCCGCTTCCGGCAGGACGCCGCCGACGTCACCCAGGACGCCAAGGACACCCTGAGCCGTGCCATGGCCCCGGCCCGGAAGGCGGGCCTGGACGTCGAGTACGGCGGAACGGCGATGAAGGCCCAGACCAGTGTCGGCGGCCCCGCCGAACTCGTCGGCGTCGTCCTGGCCCTCGTCGTCCTGGCCCTCACCCTCGGCTCGCTCGTGGCGGCCGGACTGCCGCTGCTGACCGCGGTCGTGGGCGTGGCCATCGGCGTGCTGGGCGTGAAGTTCGTCTCGACATGGGTGTCGATCACCGGCACGTCCACCGTGCTCGCCCTCATGATCGGCCTGGCGGTGGGCATCGACTACGCCCTGTTCATCATCTCCCGCCACCGCGAGCAGCTCACCGACCCCGACATGGACGTCGAGGACTCGATCGCCCGGGCCGTGGCCACCGCGGGCAACGCGGTCGTCTTCGCCGGCGCCACCGTGATCATCGCCCTGGCCGCCCTGGCCGCGACCGGCATCCCCTTCCTGGCCGTGATGGGCCTGTCGGCCGCGGCCACCGTGCTGATCGCCGTCCTCATCGCCGTCAGCCTCGTCCCCGCCGTACTCGGCCTGTTCGGCGAACGGCTGCGCCCCCGCGCCAGGAAGCCCCGCCCCGGCCGCCGCGAGCGCGTCCCCGGCTCCTGGGGCCTGGCCTGGGCCCGCGCGGTCACCCGCCGCCCGCTGATCGTCCTCCTCACGGGCGTGACCGCGCTCCTCGCGCTCGCCCTGCCCGCCCGCGACCTCCGCCTGGGACTGCCCAGTTACGCCTCCTCCCCCACCTCCAGCACCCAGCACAAGAGCTACGACCTGCTGTCGGAGGGCTTCGGCGCGGGCTTCAACGCGACCCTCGTCGCCGTCGTCGAGACCGGGGACATACCCGCCGGGAAGGTCACGGCCACCGTCACCCGCCTGCGCACGTCACTGGCCGGGGACTCCGACGTGGCGGCCGTGTCGAAGCCGGTCCCCAACTCCGACAAGAGCCTCGTCGTGATGGCCGTCGTACCGAAGACCGGACCCGACGCCCAGGCCACCACCGACTTGGTCCACCGCCTCCGCGACAACGCCCCGGCTGTCGCCAGGGCCGGCGGCACCCTCTACATCGCCGGCCAGACCGCCGCGGCCATCGACGTCGCCCACAAACTCTCCGGCGCCCTCCCGCTCTTCGTCGCGATCATCGTGATCCTGGCGCTGATCCTGCTCACGCTCGCCTTCCGGTCGCTGCTGGTGCCGCTCAAGGCGACCCTCGGCTTCCTGCTCTCGATCGCGGCCGCCATCGGCACCACTGTCTGGGTCTTCCAGTACGGCCACCTCGACGGCCCGCTCGCCATCCCCTCGGCCGGACCGGTCACCAGCTTCCTGCCGGTCCTCCTCATCGGCGTCCTGTTCGGACTCGCCATGGACTACGAGGTGTTCCTCGTCAGCCGGATGCGCGAGCACCACGAGAACACGCTCGACCCGCAGCAGGCCGTCGTGCACGGCGTCGCCCGCAGCGGACGCGTGGTCAGCGCGGCGGCGCTCATCATGGCCGCGGTCTTCGCGGGGTTCATCTTCAACGAGGACCCGGTCATCAAGTCCATCGGCTTCGCGCTCGCCGTCGGCGTCCTCATCGACGCGTTCCTCGTCCGCATGACGCTCGTCCCGGCCGCCATGGCCCTCCTCGGCCGCCGCGCCTGGAGCCTCCCCCGATGGCTCGACCGCGCGCTGCCCGACGTCGACATCGAGGGCGCCAACCTTCCTGAGCGCGCCGCACGGGAGCGGAACGACGAGCCGGAGAAAGCGGCTGTGGGATGACCCCGGCACCGGCTGACAAGACCCTCCACCCCACCCCCGTCAGGAGACAGAAATGAAGATCGCCGTCCTGGGTGCCACCGGAAACATCGGCACCCGCCTCCTCGAACAGGCCCTCTCCGGCGGGCACGAGGTCATCGCCTACGTCCGCCGTGCCGATGCGGTTGCCCCACGGGCCGGGCTGACGGTCGTCCAGGGATCGCTGGACGACGAGGCGGCCCTGTCCGAGGCCTTCGCCGGCGCGGACGCCGTGGTCTCGTGCATCGGCGTCCCGCTGCGCGCGAAGAAGCCGGTCGACCTGATGCAGCGCACCCTGCCCGTCATCACCCGCGCGACGCGCAACGCCGGCATCCAGCGCTTCGTCCTGGTCTCCGCGTTCGGTGTCGGCGACACGGCGCAAAAGGGTTCGTTCCTGGCCCGGCTCGTCTACCGCACCGTCGTGGCCCCCATCTTCAAGGACAAGGAACTCGCCGAGGAGATCCTCCCCTCGACCGGCCTGAACTGGACGACCGTCTACCCGGTCAACCTCAAGGACGCCCCGGCGGCCGCCTCGGCCGCCGTCAAGCGCCTCGACCATGTGGCCAAGGTCCCCGGCCTGCCCACGCTGCCGTTCGCGAACGTCGCGACCGCGCTGCTCGACATCGTGACGAGCAACGACCCTTCCGAGCAGCGGCTGCTCATCACGACCGAGACCGGCTGGAAGCCACGGCACCACGCCTGACGAGCGGTGGCGCGGGCCGACGGCGCTTCCGCGGACCGCGCCGCGCCGGAGGCGTCACCGTCGTCTCCGGAGTCCCAGCGTCTCCGTCGTCACCGGCGTCTCCGCGGAACTCGGCCCGGGCGCCCGCCCGAGGGTCAGGAGTGTGTCTCGACGCGGCGGCGGATCGCGTCGAGGAGCATCTCCAGCCCGAACTCCATCTCCGCCTCGTGGTCGCAGACCGACAGTTCCGAGGCCGCCGCGGCGACCGCCGGCAGTCCGCTGTCGACGAGTTCCCTCTCCCGCATGGCCGTCACGCCAGGGATGGCGCCGGCGTAGGTCGGCGCGAAACCCACCTCCCGGGAGAGCGTCCCGATCAGGAAGGCGATGAAGGCACGCAGCACATGGACGGCGGCGGCGCCCTCCAGCCCCGCACGGTTCAGCACCCGCAGCGCGGCCTCCACGACCGGCATGGCCGCGGGGGCGTTCAGGCGCCTGGTCAGCACCAGGGACGCGGAGCGGGGGTACTCCAGGGCGGCGAGGCGGAAGGACCGGGCCAGCGCACGCAGTCCGTCCTCCCACGGCATCTCGTCGACCTCGGGAATCCTGATCCCGCCCAGGATCACGTCCGCCATGGCGTCGAGCACGTCGGTCTTGTCGTCGACGTGGTTGTACAGCGACATGGTCCGCACCCCGACCGCCGCCGCGATCTTGTGCAGCGACAGCTTCTCCATGCCCTCCGTCTCGGCCACGACCAGGGCCTGGCGCACGATCTCCGTCCTGGTCAGTGGCCCACGACGGGTCATCCGCTGTGCCATCGCCCCTCCTCCGGTCAGCCGTAGTGCCTGGCAGCGGCTATCAACTTATCTCATAAGTTTCAAGTGGGACGAAGACGGCGCCGCCCCGGGGGGCCCACCGGCGGCGAGCATCGCCACCCGGGTTCGGTCGAGGAGCACCGCGCGGGCGTCCGGAGTGCCGCACCGCAGGGCGACGGCGACGCCTTGGACGAGGATGCGCGCGGCGAGCCCACCGACCGCTCCCTCGGGGCTGTCGTGGGCTTCGGACCCCAGGGCGCGGGCCAGACAGGCCGAGAGGGCCTGGAGCAGCACGTTCGGCTCGTCCTGCGGCTCCGCACCGCACAGGAGGGGCAGGAGGGCCGGCCGGCGCTCAGCGAGTGCGGCCAGCGCTTCGCACACCTCCCCCACCCTCGCCTCGGCCCGCCCCGGCAGTTCGGCTGCCAACCGCCGCAGCAGCGCGTCCACCACGGCCCGCCGGTGCGGGAAGTACTGATAGAGGGTGCCGGGTGACACGCCCGCGTGCCGTGCCAGCGCGTTCATCCCGGCGGCGGCCACCCCGACGGACGCGACGAGTTCCTCCGCCGCTTCCAGGATCTGCTCGGCGCGACGCAGGCCACGCGGCTGTCGGCTTCCGCCCACCGGCTTCGGAGCACCTCGGGCGCCAGAGCCCGTACCGGTCACGGGCGCGTCTCCCGCGGACCGTTCCTAAAGACTGAGCGGGAATGAGTCCTGTTGCCAGGGCTCGTGCTCAGCCGAACGCCCCGGACGGTGTTGGGCGTTCTGGTCGACCGCGTTCGCTCCGCGTCCGGCGCCGACGGATCGTGTCCGTGGTCCGGGGATGCGGGGGCGGTGTCCCTCACGCCCCGGGGCCACCGGTCCGGCCTGGACGGTCCGATGCCCGCATCCATCGCTCTGGTGGGTGCGGGGCGGTGCCGTCCGACGCCTGATCGGGTGTCCCAGGGCGCGTCTTCCGATCGCCACCGCTGCCGCGTCGTGGCGTGTCGCCTTCCTGGTCTTGCTGGTAAGAGGTTTTTGCCAGTGCTGGGCGCCCCACTTGCTGGTGTAGGCGGGGTCGACGGCGATGACGGGGATGCCGAGTCCGGCCGCCATGGACACGAGCCGTGCCCGCAGCCGGGAGGTGGGCATGCCGGAGATGAGGTTGCGGAACTTCTTGCGGCGGCCGTGCTTCTCGCGGGTCTTGTCCGCGGTGAAGTCGAGGTCTTCGACCGCGATCGCGAGATCGTGGTGCTTGGCCCAGTGCAGCAGGCGGATCAGGGCGTGCCGCACCTGGGCGTCGCGGTGGCCGGCGGTGCCGGTGAGGTCGTAGGCGAAGCGGAGTGGTTCGCCGAGGGGGTTGCCGTGCCTGTCGAGGCGCCAGGCGGCGAGGTGGTCGGCGTTGGTGTCGACGCCGGCCAGGCCGCTTGCGCGGGCCGTCTCCAGCGGCAGGGTCTTCACCGGTGGGATGGTCCAGGATGCGGTCAGGTACCAACGGCCACGCTGCACGTCTTCGTGGATGCGATAGGCGACGGCCCGGTTGGCACTGACGCGGTCGGCCCGCTGCTCGCCCCGGTGCGCGAACGACACCCGCGCGGCCAGGACGTACCGGCCGTGCGGGGCGTTCGCCAGATGCGCCAGCGGCGCGGGGAGCTTGAGGGAGACCTCGCCGTCGGGGGCGACGCGGATGGTCTCGTCGCCGTACCGCTTCCCGGACTCTCCGTCCGCCTGGAGGAACCGGCGCCCGGCCTGCCACCGGGCACGCCACTGCTCGTGGGTGAGTCCGGCGGCTTCCAGGTGGTGGCGGGTGTTCAGCAGCCGTTTGCCGCCGCGCACCACACGCACGACACCGGCCTGCCAGTCGGCCTGCGCCGCCTTCAGCCGGTCTTCGAGGACGTGCAGGCGGCGGGACTTGGCGAACCACTGCTGCCTGCTGCGGTAGCCGCCGGGCGCGTGCTTGGTGCCCTTCTCGCCCACAGGCAGGGACAGCCGGTGTGCGATCGTGCGCACACCCGCCTGGAGACTGTGGATGTACGCGAGCAGGCCGCGCCGGGCGAGGGCCCACTGGTCGTGGGTGGCCTTCGTGACCGACCCGGCCCAGCGCGAGGAGGACTCCTCGGTCAGGACACGCTTGCGCTGCGCCCACTGCCCGCTGTCGTGGTCCAGCCCGGCCGCACACCGCGCCCTCAGATCACGGGAAGCCAGCGACCCGAGGTGGTCACCGACCAGGCGCAGCACCTTCTCGTCCCCGCCGGTCAGGTCCTTGAGCCGGGTCCGGACGGAGACTCCCGAGGGGCCGGGCACCACGAACGGCGCCGCCACCTCCCGCAGTCCACCCACCCCCTGTCACCTCCGGGCCCATGTTGCAGAAATCCGTCACCACGCCCAACGACCATCACCACAGAAGGTCACGCATTCGATGCAAGAACTCTCGTTCCCCTGGGCGGGAGTGTGCCTGTCCCTGCCGGAAGGCTCACTCACGCGTGTCAGAACGCACTCAAGTGTCGTCAGCCGCCACCTGTTCCCAACCCCCGTCGTACGGCACACCCACCCGCGCCGCCAGTCCGGCGATGAGCAGTTCGACGCCGTGCCGGAACTCGGCCTCGTGGTCGCTCACCGCCAGATAGGGCGCGGCGGCGGTCAGCACGGGGTCGGCCACGGCCACGATCTCGTCGATGCGCCGCTCGACCTGGTCGGGTTCGACCGCGCCCGCGGTGATGGCCGAGCCGAGCTCCCTCATGATCATGCCGACGGTGTACCCGGCGAAGCTCCGCACCACGTGGACGAGCTCCTGAGGGGAGAGACCGAGCTCGGGGAAGCCCGCCAGGGCGCAGCGGATGCTTTCCAGGGCCGCCGGTGACTGGGTGGGCCGGGTCAGGACCAGCGTGAACGCCTTGGGGTGGCGCAGCGCGGCGGCGCGGAAGGCTGCGGCATGGGCGCGCGCACGCTCCTGCCAGGTGCCCAGGCCGGCCCGGGAGAAGTCGACACCGCCCAGCAGCACCTCGGCGACACCGTCCAGCAGGGCGTCCTTGTTCGGCACGTGGTTGTAGAGCGACATCACCTCGACGCCCAGCTCACCGGCGAGTTTCCGCAGGGAGAAGGATTCGGCGCCGTCCCTGTCGATCATCGCCAGCGCCGCGTCGACCACCTTCTCCCGCGTCAGGCCGAGCCGCCTGCCCCGGCCGGTGCCCCGGACCTCCATCGCGGCACTCCTCCCTCCCGCATCGGAGTCTTGACATCACTTATTGCGTAAGTCTAGCTTGAGGAAACAGTGGACATACACCATAAGTATTAGCGGCTCGCCACTCGGACATCACCAGACGAGCGAAGCCCGTCCATGCCTTCCACGCCTTCCATCTCGCATCGGAGAACACTCATGACCAGCACCATGCGCGCGCTCATGGGCGGCGCCGGCCCCGAATGGGAAGCCCGTGACGTCGCCGTCCCCGAGCCGGGGCCGGGGCAGATCCGGGTCCGGGTGCGGGCAGCCGCCGTGAACCGGGCGGACCTGTACATGCTCCAGGGCACCTACAGCCCCCGGGCGAAGACCAGCGACCTGTTCACCGCGGGCCTCGAATTCGCCGGTGAGGTCGACGCGATCGGCGCCGACGTGCCATATGCGGCCGTCGGTGACCGGGTCATGGGCGTCACGCTCGGTGCCTTCGCCCCGTACGCACTGGTCGACCACCGGCATGTGATCACGGTGCCGGAGTCCCTGTCGTGGACGGACGCGGCGGCCCTGCCCGTGGCCCTGGCGACCGAGCACGACGCCCTCACCCAGGGCGGGTTCGGCCTGAAGCAGAGCGTGCTCGTCGTGGGCGCCACCTCGTCCGTCGGCCTCGTCGCCGTACAACTGGCCAAGGCGCTCGGCGCGTCCAGGGTCATCGCGACCACCACCTCGGACGGCAAGGCCGACGCCCTGAAGGCGGTCGGCGCGGACGCGGTCGTCAACACGGCGTCCGAGAACCTCGCCGAGGCCGTGGCAGCCGCCAACGGCGGCGAGGGAGCCGACCTCACCCTCGACCACGTGGGCGGGCAGCTCTTCGCGGACACCTTCCCGGCCACGCGGATCGGCGGCACCGTCGTCAACGTCGGCCGGCTCGCCGGAGCCGAGTCGACCATCGACCTCGACCAGTTGTCGTTCCGCCGCCTGCGTGTCATCGGTACGACGTTCAGCGTGCGCACCCCCGACGAGCTGGCCGACGTCTGCGCCGCCCTCATGACCGACGTCGTACCCGCCGTGGCGGAGGGCCGGGTCCGCGCCGTCGTCGACAGTGTTTTCGCCTTCGACGACGCCAAGGCGGCGGCCGACCGCATGCGTTCCGACGAGGCCGTCGGAAAGATCGTCCTGGCACTGCCGGCGTCCTGACCCCGCCGGGCACTTCCCGCCCGGCCCCTTCAAGAGAAAACCCAGAAGAGAAGAGAGCCGCAGCATGAGCCGTGTTTTCGGGCAGATCGCGCAGATCGGATACGTCGTCCGCGACCTGCACGCCGCGATGGAGTTCTGGGTCGCGCAGGGCGTCGGTCCGTGGTTCTACCAGGAGCCGGTGCAGACGGACTGGTTCACCTACCGGGGCGTGGAGTCCGATATGCAGATGGCTGCCGCGATCGCCAACTCCGGTGACATACAGATCGAGTTGATCCAGCCGCTCAACGACGAACCGTCCCTCTACAAGGACTTCCTGGACTCCGGGCACGAGGGCGCGCAGCACGTCGCCTACTGGAGCAAGGACTACCAGGAGCTCTACGACCGCGCCCTGTCCCTCGGCTACACCGTCGCCCAGGAGGGCGCGATCCAGGGCGGCCGGTTCGCCTACCTGGACACCGAGACGCACCCGGGCACGGTCATCGAGATCTCTGACATCGGCGGCGCCAAGGGCGAACTCTTCGCCGCGCTGCGGGAGATGGCTGCCACGTGGGACGGCACCAATCCCATCAACAAGGTCGGCTGACACCACCGCGCGAAGGAGCGAACCGATGAGCATGGACTACCCCGACCTGACCGCGCTCCCGGCCGAGCTGCAGAAGCTCGCGGCCGAGCGGTCCGCCGTCAACGTCTACCGCATGGCGTTCCACTCGCCCGCCCTGGCACCCGCCTTCCTGCAGATGGCCGACGCGATCTTCCAGGGCGCGCTTCCGCACCCGCTGCGCGAACTCGCCATCCTCCGGGTCGGACACACCTACCGGGCGCCGTACGAGATCCACCACCACGAGAACATCGGCCGCCTCCTCGGCCTGGACGAGGCCGGCATCGCCGCCGCCGGGTCCGGTTCCGCGGTGGACCTGACGGCGGAACAGGCCGCGGTCCTCTCCCTCACCGACCGGCTGCTCGCCCAGCACACCCTCACCGAGGCCGACCGCACCGAGGCGCTGGCGTTCCTCACGGTGGGGCAGCTCTCCGACCTGGTCCTCACGGTCGGCTTCTACCAGCTGGTCTGCAACTTCCTCAACACCTTCGGCGTGACGACCGAGGGCGAGAAGGCCCCCTACTGACGCCCGCCACCGACGCCCGTCACCGACGACTGACGCCCCTTACCGAGTCCCGGGAGGACCAATGAAGCTCGCCTGGCAGGACTCCGACGTCCTCGACATGCCCACCCTCGGCACCCGCGTCCCCGCCTTCGACGGCCTGGACGAAGTCCCCGGCGGATACGGCGCCAAGCTCGCCTGGGCCCGCAGTCAGGCCAAGGTGTTCCGGTCCGAGTTCACCGCCACCGGCACCCCCGACAGCGTCGCCACCTGCGACCTGATCACACTGCCGTACCCCACCAGGTTCGGCCTGTTCCGGGCCAGTCGGGCCATCGCGCCGTTCGTGTCGATCACCAACCGCATGCTGGTCGTGCGGTGGACGGAGAGCGACGGACGCGGGCGGGTGCTGCTGTTCGAGCCCAGCGACCACGAACTCGGCCAGAACACGCCGTACTTCGCCGCCCTGATCCGCCGCACCCCCAAACCGTTGCAGTCGCTGCTCACCACCGAACACGGCACGGTCCTGGGCCACCTGGCCCGCCTCGGCATCCAGCCGGCCGACGTCGACTACCTGCTCTTCGACCACCTGCACACCCAGGACCTGCGCCGCTGGGTGGGCACGACGCGGCCGCAGTCCGACCTCGGCGGCGCCACCGTCACCCCCGCCTTCCCCAACGCCAAGGTCGTCGTGCAGCGCCACGAGCTGCTCGCGATGTCCCAGCTGCACCCGCTCCAGCAGCCCTGGTACCAGCCGGGGACCTACCAGGACGTACGGCCGGACGCGTTCCTCGCCGTCGACGGCTCGCTGCTCCTCGGGCCGGGCGTGGCCGTGGTGGAGACCCCGGGGCACGTCCTCGGCAACCAGACCCTGGTCCTGAACACCTCCACCGGCGTCTGGGCGTCCAGCGAGAACGTCATCGCCGCCGAGTGCCTCACCCCCGAGCACTCCCGTATGCCGGGCCTCGCCCGCTGGTCCCGCGCCTGGGGCCAGGAGGTGGTGCTGAACGCCAACACGATCGAGACCACGGCCGAGCAGTACAACTCGCTGATCATCGAGAAGACCCTGGTCGACCGTTCCCAGGCCGACCCCCGCTTCCTGCAGTTCTTCCCCTCCAGCGAACTGACCGCCTCCTGGGCCAACCCGGGAACCACCCCCACCTTCACCCACAGGGCGATCACCCACTCATGAGCACCCGCTCATGGGCACCCGCTCATGGGCACCGAGGGCCTGCTCACTGTGGCATCCGTGCCGGAGCGAACCCCGAAACGACGAGATCCCCTTCAGCTCGATGAGCTGAAGGGGATCTCGTGATCCGTTCCCGACCGAAGTCGGGAACGGTTTGCAGTGGACCTGAGGGGATTTGAACCCCTGGCCCCCTCGATGCGAACGAGGTGCGCTACCGGACTGCGCCACAGGCCCTTGCAACGAGTGAAACTCTAGCATCCCCGTCGGGGTGCTTGGAAATCCGTTCCCTGACTGGTCAGGACCGGGGTCCCGGGGGCGCCTCGCGTCGTGTGCGGGTCACTCGTTGGCCGCGCGCGGGCGGTCGCCGTCCTCGTACTGGTCGAAGAGCGGCGTACGGCCGCGCTCGCGCGCCCGGCGTGCGGAGGCCGCCCGGCGCGCGTCGCTCCTGCCGTCGCCCGGCTTGTCGTCGTCGGCGGGCAGCGGCTCCTCCGCCTCGGCCTCGGCCTCCGGCGCGACCGGCTTGGTCTCCTGCTCGGGCGCGACGGAACTGGACCGTGCCGAACTCCACGCGTCGGGTGCCCCCAGGTCCACGTCGGAGGTGGCGCGCGGCGCGACCGGGGCGGTCACGTAGGTCGGCAGGGGCACCGGTACCGGGTCCCAGCTGTCGCCGTGTCCGGGGCGCCGCTGCCGCTCGCGCTGCTGGTCGACCCACTCCGCGTGGTCGGTCTGCTCGACGAGGGCGCGCCGGTCGGCGGCGAGCGCGGACAGGCCGGGGTCGGTCTCGACCGCTGGTCCCTCGTCCGGTTCGTCCGCGACGGCGCCGGTGTCGAGGGGGGTGCGCCGGCGCGGCTGGCGCTCCCGCAACCGCTGCGCGGCGGCCTCGGCCTGACGCCGGTCCATCTGGTAGGCGAAACGCCGGCGCTCCTGCGTGCGCAGGTAGGCGATGTACCCGCTGAGCATGACCGCGGGCACGCCCGGCGCCCACAGGAAGGCGAGCCCCCCGACGGCGGCGACGATCGCGCCCAGCGTGAACGCGATGAAGAGCAGAACGGTGGTGCGCCGACGGCGCGCGAGGGCCTTCGTGCGCCGGGCGCGCGCCGCGGCCGCCTGGGCGGAGGGCGCTCGCCTGGCCGCCGGAACCTGCTTGGGCGAAGGCGAAGGCGAAGGCGTGGATGCGGATGCGGATGCGGAAGCCGGTGCCGGGGCGGGTGCGCCGCCCGGCTGACGTGCCGGTGCGGAGGGGGACTTGGCCGAGGGCGCGACCGTCTGGTCGCGCGCCGGTTCCTGGCGCCCGGGTGCCTCCGGCTCCCTCTCCGCCTGGACATCCGCCCGGACCTGACGGCGGGTCGGAGGCATGGCGAAGGCCCGGACGTCCACCGAGTCGGTGGCGGCGTCCGGGTCGCCGGCGTCCTGCTCCCCCTCCGAGGCGGAGCGCGCCCGCAGGTCCCTGGCGTACCGGCGCTCCATACCCGCCCGTCCGGACAGCAGCCGGATGGCGGTGCTGAAGCGTTCCGTAGGACGGGCCTCGTTCAGCTCGTCCTGCCTACGGAGCCACATCGGCACCAAGTAGGCGGCCCAGGCCCCGACAATGACTGCGTAGATGAGGCCGCTGCTGCTCACGCCTCACACGGTAGAGGGGTTTGCGTGGGGCCATCTGCCAATTGCGTCGGTGTGTCGCACGATCCGGCTGATATTTCGAGCTTTTTTTGTGATCGATGCGATCAGCACACCGCCGAAGCCGCTAATTCAATGCTCCGAGACGGTCACCGATCGATCAATTTCGAACATGTATTCAATTTTCGCGGCTAGCCGGGATTCCCCGGGGTGTTCTGCGGATTCCGGGGCCCGTTCGGCGTGCTCGTCGTGCCCGGTGACTGCGCGGACGCGCTCTGGGAGCGGGTCCGCCGCCAGCGGCCGAGCAACCCCTCGGGCACCTCCTCCGCGGTGAGGGCGAAGACGAGATGGTCGCGCCAGGCCCCGTCGATGTGGAGATAACGCGGCCGCAGCCCCTCCTCGCGGAATCCGAGTTTCTCCACGACCCGGCGGCTGGGCCGGTTCTCGGGGCGAATGCAGACCTCGATGCGGTGCAGACCGACGGTGCGGAAACAGTGGTCCACGACGAGCGCCACGGCGGTCGGCATCACCCCGCGGCCGGCCACGCTCTGGTCCACCCAGTAGCCGACGTGCCCCGAGCACATCGAACCCCAGGTGATCCCGGCGACCGTCAACTGCCCCACCAGCTGCCCCTGGTACTCGATGACGAACGGCAGCATGCGGCCCGCGTTCGCCTCGGAGCGCAGATGCCGGACCATCTGCCGGTAGGTCGGCCGGTGCGCTATCGGCCCGCTGGGAGTGGGCGGCGGGATGGTCGCCTCCCAGGGGCGCAGCCAGTCGCGGTTGCGCCGGTTGACCTCGCGCCAGGGCCGCTGGTCGCGCAGCCTTATCGGCCGGAGGACGACATCGCCGTCCGCCAGCACGACGGGCCAGGACGGGCTGTTCAGCTCGCACCCCCACTGCTCGGCCCGGGGTGGTCGCCGCCGCGGATCTGGTCGACGGCATGCGCCAGCAGCGGTTCCAGGACGGCCAGGCCGTCCCGCACCCCGCCGGTGGACCCCGGAAGGTTGACGATCAGTGTCCGGCCCGCCACCCCGGCCAGTCCCCGGGAGAGCGCGGCGGTGGGCACCTTCTCCCGTCCGAACGCCCGGACGGCCTCGGCGATGCCCGGCACCTCGTAGTCGATCACCGTGCGGGTGGCCTCGGGCGTGCGGTCGGTGGGCGAGATACCGGTGCCGCCGGTGGTGACGACGACGTCGTACCCGGCCTCGACACCCGCGCGCAGCGCGGCCGCCACCGGATCCCCGTCGGGTACGACCCGCGGCCCGTCCACGCTGAAGCCGAAGCCCTCCAGCCCCGCCGCGACCAGCGGGCCGCCCCTGTCCTCGTAGACACCGGCGGCGGCCCGGTTGGAGGCGGTCACGACCAGCGCGCGATACGGCGCGCGCGGCGCACCATCGGCGGACGGCCCGGCGTTCACGCCCGGCTCCAGTCGCCGGACTTGCCGCCCGTCTTCTCCTCCACGCGTACGTCCGTGATGACCGCTCCCTTGTCGACCGCCTTGACCATGTCGATCACGGTGAGCGCGGCGACGGAGACCGCCGTGAGGGCCTCCATCTCGACGCCCGTGCGGTCCGTCGTCTTCACGGTGGCCGTGATCTCCACGGCGTCGTCCGCGACCGACAGATCCAGTTTCACACCGGAGACGGCCAAGGGGTGACAGAGGGGGATCAGGTCCGGGGTCCGTTTGGCGCCCATGATGCCCGCGATGCGCGCGGTGGCCAGGGCGTCGCCCTTGGGGACACCCTCACCGCGCAGCAGTTCGACCACGCGGGGCGAGACGAGGACGCGTCCGCTGGCGCGGGCGGTACGTGCGGTCACGTCCTTGCCGGACACGTCGACCATACGGGCGGCGCCCGCGTCGTCGATGTGCGTCAGTCGTTCCGGCGCAGAGGGTCCGGGGGTCTCCCCCCGGAAGGGCTCAGTCATGCTGTGTGGCGCTCCCGGTCCGGGCCCGTGGCGGTGCGGCGCTCGGGCCTGCTGTGCGCGACACGGTACCGCCAAGCCGGCGCACGCCACCGGGCAGGACCGCCGGACACCCCCAGGGGCCTGTCCTAGCCGAGCAGGACGACCTCGACCTCGCTGCCGGGCTCGACGGACTCCGTGTCCTCGGGTACGACGATCAGCGCGTCGGCGTGTGCGAGTGCCGCGACCAGATGCGAACCGGCGCCGCCCACGGCGGTCACCTCGCCGTCGGCGTACGCCCCGCGCAGGAACTGCCTGCGGCCCTTCGGGGAGCTCAGCGCCTTGTCGGCCTTGAGCGTCGCCGTGGTGCGGGGGCGGTGGACGTCGTCGAGGCCCATCAGGGTGCGGATGGCGGGGCGGACGAACAGTTCGAAGGAGACGTAGGACGACACGGGGTTGCCGGGCAGGGCCAGCAGCGGGGTGTGGTCGGGGCCGATGGAGCCGAAGCCCTGGGGCTTGCCGGGCTGCATGGCGAGCTTGCGGAAGTCGATGCCGCTGCCCGCCTCGTCCTCGTCGCCGACGTGCGACAGCGCCTCCTTGACGACGTCGTACGCCCCCACGCTCACCCCGCCGGTGGTGACCAGCAGGTCGGCGCGGACCAGCTGGTCCTCGATGGTGGAGCGGAGGGTGTCGGCGTCGTCGACGACGGCGCCCACCCGGTAGGAGATGGCGCCGGCGTCCCGGGCGGCGGCGGTGAGGGCGAAGCTGTTGGAGTCGTAGATCTGGCCGCTGCCCAGTTGCTCGCCGGGCTGGACGAGTTCGCTGCCGGTGGACATGACGACCACGCGCGGGCGCGGGCGTACGCGTACCGTGCCGCGGCCGATCGCGGAGAGCAGCGCGATCTGCGGCGGGCCGAGGACGGTGCCGGCCTCCAGCGCGAGATCGCCCGCCTTCACGTCGCTGCCCTTCGCGCGCACATGCGCGCGTGGCTCGGCCGGCCGGTGCACGCGCACGTGCCCCGCGGCGCCCTCGGGCGCGATGCTGCGCGCCCGCATCCCGCCGACGGGTCCCTCGCCGAGTCCGCCGTCGGTCCACTCCACGGGGACGACGGTCTCGGCGCCGGGCGGCAGCGGGGCCCCCGTCATGATCCGGGCGGCCTGGCCGGGGCCGACCGGGGTGAGCTCCGCGGCGCCCGCCGCGACGTCCCCGACGACCTCCAGGACGGCCGGGAACTCCTCGCTCGCGCCCGCCACATCCGCGACCCGTACCGCGTACCCGTCCATTGAGCTGTTGTCGAAGGGCGGCAGTGAGACCGGCACCATGACGTCGTCGACCAGGACGCAGCCCTGGGCGTCGAGGAGTTGCAGCTCGATGGGTTCCAGGGGGCGGACCGTGGCGAGGATGTCCTCCAGGTGCTCGTCCACCGACCACAGGTGGTCCGGGCCGGCGGGGCGGGTCGCGGCGCTGCTCAACTCTGCTGCATCTCCTCGGCTACGTAACTGCGAAGCCAGGTCCGGAAGTCCGGGCCCAGGTCTTCACGTTCGCACGCGAGCCTGACAATGGCACGCAGATAGTCTCCGCGGTCGCCGGTGTCATAGCGGCGGCCCTTGAAGACGACGCCGTGCACGGGGCCGCCGACCTTCTCGTCCTGGGCGAGCTGCTGGAGGGCGTCGGTGAGCTGGATCTCGCCGCCGCGGCCCGGCTCGGTGCGCCGCAGTATGTCGAAGACGTGCGGGTCGAGGACGTAGCGGCCGATGACGGCGTAGTGGGACGGGGCGTCCGCCGCGTCGGGCTTCTCGACCAGGCCGGTCACCTTGACGACGTCGCCGTCGGCGGTGGTCTCCACGGCCGCGCAGCCGTAGAGGTGGATCTGCTCGGGGGCGACCTCCATGAGCGCGATCACGCTGCCGCCGTGCTGCTCCTGGACCTCGATCATGCGCTGGAGCAGCGGGTCGCGCGGGTCGATCAGGTCGTCGCCGAGCAGGACGGCGAAGGGCTCGTGGCCGACGTGCGGGGCCGCGCAGAGCACGGCGTGGCCGAGCCCCCTGGGGTCGCCCTGGCGCACGTAGTGCATGGTGGCCAGGTCGCTGGACTCCTGGACCTTGGCGAGCCGGTGGGCGTCGCCCTTCTTCTGGAGCGCCGATTCCAGCTCGTAGTTGCGGTCGAAGTGGTCTTCCAGAGGGCGCTTGTTGCGTCCGGTGATCATGAGGACGTCGTCGAGCCCCGCCGACACGGCCTCCTCGACCACGTACTGGATCGCCGGCTTGTCGACGACCGGCAGCATCTCCTTGGGAGTGGCCTTGGTGGCCGGCAGGAACCGGGTGCCGAGGCCGGCCGCGGGAATGACAGCCTTGCTGATCCTGGGGTGCGACTGAGTCATGTCCGCAACCTTATCCGGTGCCTTTGTGAAGAATCTGAGGCTCCGGTTAATAGGCACTCATATGAGCCGATTGAGAAGGGTGCGGGAACGACCTGTGGTGCACGAGGGATCAGAGGCCGAGGGTGACAAGCGAATGTTGCGGCGAGAGTTCCTCGGGGTGAGGAACAGGTTGACGACGGATGTCGTCAGGGAGGCGGCCGAGACGCTCGCCGGGCACGCGCTGGAGCTTCCCGAGCTGGCGGGGGCCCGCACGGTGGCGGCGTACGTCTCCGTCGGGAACGAGCCGGGCACGCTGGTGCTGCTGGATGCCCTGCTCACGCGGGGGGTACGCGTCCTGCTCCCCGCGCTGCTGCCGGACAACGACCTGGACTGGGGCGCCTACGCCGGGGAGGGATCCCTCGCGCGCGTCCAACACAGCGGGAAGATGGCGCTGTTCGAACCCTCGGGTGAACGCCTCGGGCCGGACGCCGTGCTCCGCGCCGACGTCGTGCTGCTGCCCGGGCTCGCGGTGGACGCGCGCGGGATGCGTCTGGGGCGCGGCGGAGGGTCGTACGACCGCGTGCTGGCCCGCCTGGAGCGCGCGGGTGCGCACCCGGCGCTCGTGGTGCTGCTGTACGACACGGAGGTCGTCGAGCACGTGCCCGCGGAGGAACACGACCGGCCGGTCCAGGCGGTGGTGACGCCGTCGGGCGCGCGGCGGTTCGCGGGTTCCTGATCCGGCCCTCGTGCGAAACGGCCCTCCACGCGTGCGTGGAGGGCCGTTTCAGGAGCGTGCGGTCAGCCGCCTCAGGGCTTGAGGACGAGCGTGTCGCTGGTGCTGTTGTCGACCGCCTTGTCCGAGAACGACCACGGGAGCAGTTCGCCGTCGGCCCACTTGCCCGTCTGGTCGGTGTAGTGGGAGCTGAAGGCGTGGCCGGAGGCTCCGGTGAGGTTGATCCACTTGGATTTGTCGAGGTCGTCGAGGTTGACGACCATCCGCATGGAGGGGACCCAGACGACGCCGTAGCCGCCGGCCGCGTTCCAGCCGGTCGCGTTGACGGTGGCCTCGCCACCGCTGAGCTTCCAGGGGCCGCGATTGAGGATGTACTGGACGATGCTCGGGCCGTCGGTGCCGAGGGTCTGGTTCTTCAGGAACAGGCGGTGCAGCCGGCCCCAGCTCCAGGTGTCGATGTCCTTGCCGAGCTTGGCGGTCAGCTCCCAGCGGGCGTCGATCATGGCCCGCTCGAACAGCTGGTTCATGTTGTCGGCCTTGATGCGGTCGCCCACTCCGGCCGGCGTCTTCCACCAGTCGCTGTTCGGCTGGTTCATGAGGTTGCGGACCACCTCGAACCAGCGGTCGCCGCCGTCCGGCTGGGCCTGGTCGGCGTCGCGCTCGCCGCACTCGCGCACCTTGGTGTCGTCGTCGACCGGACCGGTGCTGTCGATCTTGTCGACCCACAGGCACTGGCCCTTGACCCGCAGCTCCTTGGGCAGCTTGTTGCCGAAGGCGAGCTTGAGGATGTTGCGCCAGACCGCGTTGAAGTAGGCGGCCGCCGCGGAGTCGGAGTCCTGGGTGTAGTCCCAGCCCTCCAGGAGCTTCTGCGCCTCGCGGACGTCCTTGTCGTCGAGGTTGATCTTCAGCAGCTTGGGCACCAGCAGCTTGGCGATCTCGCTGCTGTTGTCCATCTGCATCTGGCGCATGTCGTCGGTGGAGATCTTGCCGCCGTCCTTGATCTTCGACTCGATCAGGTCGGTGATGCGCTGGCTGCGGGTGCCGTAGCCCCAGTCCGTGGTGAGCGTGTAGGGGTACTTGTCCTTGTCGACCACGGCCTGGTTGGCGGTGACGATGTAGCCACGCTTCGGGTCGTACTCGTAGGGCAGTTCGTCCTGCTTGATGAAGCCGGTCCACTTGTACTTGGAGTTCCAGCCCGGCGCCGGGATCGAGCCGTCGTCGCCCGACGCGCGCGTGGGGATCTTGCCCGGCAGGGTGTAGCCGATGTTGTTCTTGGTGTCGGCGTAGATCAGATTCTGCGAGGGCACGTCGAACTGGGCGGCGCCGTCACGGAATTCGCTCCAGTCGGCCGCCTTGTCGATGGCGAAGACGGCGTCCATGGTGGTGCCGGCGTCGAGGGCGGTCCACCGCAGGGCGATGCCGTAGCCGTCGCCGCGGTCGGGTGCGGCGGTGTTCACGGTGGCCTTCTTGCCGACCTGGACGAGTTCGTCGTCGCGGTCGGACAGCAGGGGCATGCCGTCGGCGGTCTGCCGCACGACGATCTTCTTGGAGGTGCCGCCGGCGACCTTGATGGTCTCCTCACGGGTCGTGAAGGGCTTCACCCTGCCGTCGTACAGGTAGCCGTCCCCGGAGAGCTTCTCCAGGTAGAGGTCGGTGACGTCGACGCCGGAGTTGGTCATGCCCCAGGCGATGTCCGCGTTGTGGCCGATTATGACGCCCGGCATGCCCGCGAAGGTGTAGCCCGTGACGTCGTACTGGCACTTACTGGAGACCGTGGTGCAGTGCAGGCCCATCTGGTACCAGACGGACGGCAGCGAGGCCGACAGGTGTGGGTCGTTGGCGAGCAGCGGCTTGCCGCTGATGGTGTGGTCCCCACCGACGACCCAGGAGTTGGAGCCGATGCCCTGGCCGTTCACGCCGACGGCCGTGGGGACGTCGTCCAGGACGTTGTAGAGGCCCGCCAGCTGGCTCGTGAGCGCCGAACCGGCGGACGACGAGGTCGAGGAGCCGCTGGTGCCCGTCGAGGTCGCGGAGCCGCTCGTGGAGCTGGAGCTGGAGCCGGAGCCGCTCTGCTGGAACGTCTTGGTGAGCCCGTCGTACTGGCCCTCCTGGACGATCGCCTTGTTGCGGCTGTACGGGTAGTCGGGGTAGAGGTCCTTGATCTGCTGCGCGGACAGGCGGCTGGTCATCAGGGCGCGGTCGATCTCGTCCTGCATGTTGCCGCGCAGGTCCCAGGCCATCGCCTTCAGCCAGGAGACCGAGTCGACGGGGGTCCACTGCTCGGGCTTGTAGTCGTTGACGAACCCCAGGGCCGCGTACTCCAGGGAGATGTCCTTGCCGTCCTTGCCGGCGAGGTAGGCGTTGACTCCCTCGGAGTAGGCCTGGAGGTACTTCTTCGTGGCGGCCGACAGCTTGGTGTCGTACTCCTTCTTCGCCACCCGGTCCCAGCCCATGGTGCGCAGGAACTCGTCGTTCTGCACCTGGCCCTTGCCGAACATCTCCGACAGGCGGCCGGAGGTCATGTGGCGGCGCACGTCCATCTCGTAGAACCGGTCCTGCGCCTGGACGTAGCCCTGCGCCATGAACAGGTCCGCGTCGGTCGAGGCGTAGATCTGCGGGATCCCGTAGCCGTCGCGCTTCACGGTGACGGGTCCGGAGAGGCCCTTGAGCGTGATCGAACCCTTGGTCTGCGGGAAGGACGCGCGGACCGTGCTGATCGACCAGTAAGCCCCGTAGGCGATGCCTCCGATGATGGCCAGGACGAGCACCAGCACGATCAGACGGGCTTTGCGCCCCTTCTTCCTGCCGGACTTGCCGGGCTTGTCACCCGTTGTGGCGGTGGTGTTGGGGGGCATCGCTGTCCTTGCTGTCCTAACGCGAGCGGCAGGCGGTCCTGGAGTGCTGGAGCAACCATAGGCGCAGGGCCCCGAGCCACTTGACGCGGAGTCGGGAACCGGCGCGCACGGGCGTTCGATCTTGCCCGGGGAAGCGTCAAGAAAGCGTCAAGAGTTAGGTAAGGTAACGAAGTAACTAGGGTGCGGAGTGCCGCATCCTCGGGTCTTGTGTACGTGAGCTTCCGCGCCGCCCGCCCGGGAGCCAAGGAAGGGAACCGCGCCTGACCGTCCACCACCTCAACCAGCTCCTGCTCGTCTGCTCCCTGGTCCTGCTCGTCGCCGTCGCGGCGGTCCGGATCTCCTCGCGCAGCGGGCTCCCCAGCCTGCTCGTCTACCTGGGGATCGGCGTCCTCATGGGCCAGGACGGCATCGGGAACATCCACTTCAGCAACGCCGAGCTGACCCAGGTCATCGGGTACGCGGCCCTGGTCGTGATCCTCGCCGAGGGCGGCCTCGGCACGAAGTGGAAGGAGGTCGAACCCGTCCTGGCGTCGGCCTCCATGCTGGCCCTCGTCGGGGTCGGCGTGAGCGTCGGCGTCACCGCGGCGGGCGCGCACTATCTCGTCGGGCTGGAATGGCGGCAGGCGCTCATCATCGGAGCGGTGGTGTCCTCGACGGACGCGGCGGCGGTGTTCTCGGTGCTGCGGCGCATCCCCCTGCCCGCGCGCGTGACGGGCACCCTGGAGGCGGAGTCCGGCTTCAACGACGCCCCGGTGGTCATCCTGGTCGTCGCCTTCTCCACGGCGGGACCGGTCGCGCACTGGTACGTGCTGCTGGGCGAGATAGCCACGGAACTGGCCATCGGCGCGGCCATCGGCCTCGCGGTCGGCTGGCTCGGCGCCTGGGGCCTCAGGCACGTCGCCCTGCCCGCCTCCGGCCTCTACCCGATCGCCGTGATGGCCATCGCGGTCACGGCCTACGCCGCCGGCGCGCTCGCGCACGGCAGCGGCTTCCTCGCCGTCTACCTCGCCTCCATGGTGCTGGGCAACGCCCGGCTGCCGCACTGGCCCGCCACGCGCGGCTTCGCCGAGGGACTCGGCTGGATCGCCCAGATCGGCATGTTCGTGCTGCTCGGCCTGCTGGTCACCCCGCACGAGCTCGGCGACGACTTCCTGCCCGCCCTGATCATCGGGCTGGTGCTCACCATGGTGGCGCGGCCGCTGAGTGTGATCGTCAGTCTCGCGCCGTTCCGGGTGCCCTGGGGGGAGCAGACCCTGATGTCCTGGGCCGGGCTGCGCGGCGCCGTCCCCATCATCCTGGCGACGATCCCGATGGTGAACGGCGTCGACACCAGCCACCGCATCTTCAACATCGTCTTCGTCCTGGTCGTCGTCTACACCCTCGTCCAAGGGCCGACGCTGCCCTGGCTGGCGGGCAAGCTGCGGCTCGGCGAGGGGCCGGAGGCCGCCGACCTCGGCATCGAGTCCGCGCCCCTGGAGCGGCTCCGCGGACATCTGCTGTCCGTCTCGATCCCGGAGGGCTCGCGGATGCACGGCGTCGAGGTCAACGAGCTGCGGCTGCCCGCCGGGGCCGCCGTCACCCTGGTCGTCCGCGAAGGAAAATCGTTTGTCCCGCTGCCCACGACGGTGCTGCGCCTCGGGGACGAACTCCTCGTGGTCGCCACCGACCCGGTGCGGGACGCGGCGGAACAGCGCCTGCGCGCGGTCGGGCACGGCGGCAAGCTGGCGGGCTGGCTGGGCGCGAACACGCGTTAGCCGAGCGCGAACACGCGTTAAGGGTGTGTTTCGGGGGATTCACACCACCCTCAATCCCAGGTGAACGAACCCGTGGTGCCCGTTTTCACAGGTGGACAAGGCCTTGCCGCCTGTACGATGAAAGCACCCTGATCGAACCAACTCTGCCTGACGCAGAGCTGGCGCGACCGTATGGCGGCCGGATCACTCCTCGCAGTGGGCGCCGGTATCTACCGCAGTTCCGCGCAAGAGGACAGCTCTCGGCGCCCCCCGCACGGGCGCGCTACCAGGCGGCAGAAAGGCACGGGCCGTGGAGTCCACGGTCACCACCGAGCCGTCGGAGAACCCGGCGGCGCCGCCCCGCCCGGGATACGGACAGCTGCTGCGCACCCGCGGCGCCTGGACGTTCCTGCTCCCCGGTTTCGCGGCGCGCCAGCCGTTCGCGATGCTCACCATCTCCATCGTGCTGCTCGTCCAGCACACCACCGGCTCCTACGGCGCCGCGGGCGCCGCCGCGGCGGTCACCGGCGTCTCCATGGCGCTGTTCGCGCCCTACAGCGGCCGTCTCGCCGACCGCTACGGGCAGCGCGCGGTGCTGCTCCCCGGAGTCCTCGTGCACACGCTGTCGGGCCTCGGTCTGACGGCGCTCGCGCTGGCGCACGCGCCCCTGTGGGCACTGTTCGCGGCGGCCGTGCCGACCGGCGCCTCGGTGCCGCAGATCGGCCCCATGGTGCGCGCCCGCTGGGGCGTCAAGCTCCAGGACTCGCCCCTGATGTCCACCGCGGCCGCCTTCGAGTCCGTCACGGACGAGCTCACCTTCGTCTTCGGCCCGCTGCTCGCGACCGCCCTGTGCACCACCGTCGCACCGGCCGCGGGCCTGGTCACGGAGGCCGCGCTGACGCTGGTCGGCGGCCTGCTGTTCGCCGCACGGAAGAGCACCCAGCCGCAGGTGTCCGGCGCCGGCCACGCGCGCGTGCAGCACGCCTCCGCGCTCCGCGTCCCGGGCGTGCGGGTGCTGGTCGTGGCCTTCCTGGGCATCGGGTCCGTCTTCGGCGGGATGCAGGTCTCCCTCGCGGCGTTCACCGAGTCGATCGGCGAGCCCGGCCTGAACGGCGTCCTGTACGGCACCTTCGCCGCGGGGAACATGCTCTCCGGCATCGTCTGCGGCGCGATCGCCTGGAAGGCCGCCCCGCACCGGCGCCTGCTCGTCGGCTACACGGCGCTCGCGCTGACCGCGTCGGCGCTGTGGACGTCGCACTCGGTGCTCGTCCTGGCGGGCCTCGGCCTGCTGGTCGGCATGTGCATCGCGCCCGCGCTGATCACCGGCTACACGCTGGTCGAGAGCCTGGTCCCGGCCGGCTCCCGCACGGAGGCGTTCACCTGGCTGACCGGCGCGGTGGCGCTCGGCCAGGCGGCCGCGGTGACCGTCGCCGGACAGCTGGAGGACCGCCTGTGGGGCGGTGCCGGGTTCCTGGTGCCGATGGCCGGCACCCTGCTCGCCCTGGTGACCCTCTTCGCGCTGCGTTCACGGCTGCTCACCCGGCCCCGGAACCGTACCGTCGCACGTGGCGTCGGTCACCGAGTGCCGGTGACGGTGGACTGATCCCCCGGAATACGTCACTATGGATCGTCGTTAGCACTCATCGAGTGAGAGTGCCAGGAGGAAGACAGTGCCGACCTACCAGTACCAGTGCACCGAGTGCGGCGAGGGCCTCGAGGCGGTGCAGAAGTTCACCGACGACGCCCTGACCGAGTGCCCCAACTGCGGTGGCCGCCTGAAGAAGGTGTTCTCCGCGGTCGGCATTGTCTTCAAGGGCTCTGGCTTCTACCGCAACGACAGCCGCGGCTCCTCGTCGAGCAGCAGCCCCGCGTCGAAGTCGTCGGGCTCCGCGTCGTCGGACTCGAAGACGTCGTCCTCGTCGGGCTCCGCCTCGTCCGACTCGAAGTCGTCGTCCTCGACGTCCTCGTCTTCCGGCTCGGCCAGCAGCTCCGCCGCCTGAGACTCCTCCTCCCGGACCCCGCCGTCGCCCGACGGCGGGGTCCGAGGTGTTCCCCGGCATCGGCTCCTGCGCGCCCGGGCGGCCAGCTAGTGTGCTGAGCATGGTGAACGCAGAGATCGGCGTAATCGGCGGCTCCGGCTTCTACTCGTTCCTCGACGACGTGACCGAGATCCAGGTCGACACCCCTTACGGGCTGCCCAGCGACTCCCTCTTCCTCGGCGAGATCGCCGGCCGCCGGGTCGCCTTCCTGCCCCGTCACGGCCGCGGCCACCATCTGCCGCCGCACCGCATCAACTACCGGGCCAACCTCTGGGCGCTGCGCTCCGTCGGTGTGCGCCAGGTGCTCGGCCCGTGCGCGGTGGGCGGGCTGCGCCCCGAGTACGGTCCGGGCACGCTGCTCGTGCCGGACCAGCTGGTGGACCGAACGAAATCCAGGGCCCAGTCGTACTTCGACGGGCTCCCGCTGCCCGACGGCGCCGTGCCGAACGTGGTGCACGTGTCCCTGGCCGACCCCTACTGCCCCGCCGGGCGGGCCGCGGCGCTCAAGGCGGCCCGCGGCCGGGACTGGGAGCCGGTGGACGGGGGCACCCTGGTCGTGATCGAGGGGCCGCGCTTCTCGACCCGCGCCGAATCGCTGTGGCACCGGGCGCAGGGCTGGTCCGTGGTGGGCATGACCGGTCACCCGGAGGCGGCGCTCGCCCGCGAACTGGAGCTCTGCTACACGTCGTTGACGCTGGTCACCGACCTGGACGCGGGTGCCGAGACCGGCGAGGGCGTCTCGCACGACGAGGTGCTCCAGGTGTTCGCGGCGAACGTGGACCGGCTGCGGGGCGTGCTGTTCGACGCGGTGGCGGCCCTGCCGGAGAACACGGCACGGGACTGTCTGTGCACGAGCGCGCTCGGCGGCATGGATCCGGGGTTCGAGCTGCCCTAGGGGTGCCCTGGGGCACCCCTGGCCCTTCGGGTGACGGAGTTTTCCACAACCGGTCGGTAGCGCACCGGCTCCGACGCGTTTCGGCGCGAGACCTCATCGTGGTCCCGCAAGCCGATTCCTCGTCGCAGGCGGTGATCCACATGTCCGTTCCCCCGTCCCTCTCCCCCGCCCTTCCGCATCCCCTCCGTGCCCCGCGCCCGCCGGGCACGGACGCCCCCGCCACCTGCGAGGTCCCGCAGTTCGACCCGGTGCGGGTACGCGGCGCGCGGTATCGGCTGCAACGGCTGCTGCGCCACCGCGGGCGGGCCCTCGCGGCCGGCCTGGCGGTGACGGCGGCGGCGCTCGTCGCGGCCGGGCCGCGTGCCGCCCCGGATCCCCCGCACGCCGAGCGGGCCCGGGGACATCCGGCCGCCCAGCCGGTACGACGGCACGTCCCGCCCACGGACATGGTGACGGCGCCGGTGCGGATCGCCGACGCGGCCACCGTCCGGCTGTTGCGCCCCGGCGACCGGGTGGACGTCATCGCCGCCGGGGATCCCGCCTCGGGCGGGGAGGCCCGGGTGGTCGCGCGCGGGGTGCGGGTCACGGAACTGCCGGAGCCGGCCGGCGGGAGCGCGGAGAGCGGGGCACTGGTCGTGCTCTCGGTGCCGCGCGCAACGGCGGCGCGGCTGGTCGGCGCGAGCGCCACGACCCGGCTGGCGGTGACGTTGTGCTGAACAGCCTGGGGAGATTTATCGGCCGAATGCTGTCAAGTCGCTCGTTCGAACTACCGGATGGGGCCGAATGGCGGCACGGTGACGTAGGTTGCGGAGCACTTTGTTCCACACCCTGTGCACACGAGGAGAGTCCCCGAGGTGAGCGCGAAGAACGAACCGAGCATCTGGAACGGCTTCAAGGCCTTCCTGATGCGCGGCAACGTCGTCGATCTGGCAGTCGCGGTGGTCATCGGTGCCGCCTTCACCAACATCGTCAACTCGGTGGTGAAGGGGCTCATCAACCCGCTGGTCGGCGCGATCGGCACGACGAGCCTCGACAACTACAGCTCATGCCTGAGCTCGTCCTGCCATGGAAGCCACGGCATCCAGCTGATGTGGGGCTCGGTCCTCGGATCCGCGCTGAACTTCGTGATCACCGCGGCGGTCGTGTACTTCCTGATGGTGCTGCCGATGGCCAAGTACCTGGCCCGGGTGGAGGCCCGCCGCAAGGCGCGCGAGGGCACGCACGAGGTCATCGAGGTGACCGAGCTGGAGGTGCTCAAGCAGATCCGCGACGAGCTGGTCGCGCAGCGGGGTACGCAGGGCCGCTACGAACGCTGACCAAGGCCTCGCCGGGGCGGGATCACAGGTGGTGGGGCGGCTTCTCGTCGAGGAAGCGCTTGAGGTCGGCCGCGGAGTCCCCCGCCGGGCGCTCGCCCCACCCGCGGTCCGTGTCGTCCGAGGACTGCCGGTCCAGCGGGTCGTCGAAGATCAGCGCGGCCTTCGGGTCACGCGGCTCGGGCTCGGAGACAGGCTCGAAGGCGGGCTCGGGGGCGGTACTCATGGCTCAAGGGTACGGCGCACCCGGCGCCGCCCCGGGCGAGCCGCCTCCGCAGACCCCGCTACCGGCCCCCGCACGCGATATCGCTGCGGCTTTCTGCTCTGCTGGGGGGCATGACGTCGAGTTCCACTCCGGCGCCCGCCTCCCATGGCGCGCCCCAGCCCCTCCGGCCGCTGCGCCGGCTCACCGCTCGCGGGCGCGAGGAAGCCCACCGCGTCTCCTCACCGCTCGAGCTCTTCTTCGACCTGTGCTTCGTGGTGGCCATCGCGCAGGCGGGTGCGGAACTGGTGCACTCCGTCGCCGCGGGCCATGCGGGCGAGGGCATCCTGAACTACGCGATGATCTTCTTCGCCATCTGGTGGGCCTGGATGAACTTCACCTGGTTCGCCTCGGCGTACGACAACGACGACGTGCTCTACCGGGTCGTCACCCTGGTCCAGATCGCCGGGGTGCTGGTGCTGGCGGCCGGAGTCTCGCGGGCCTTCGCGGACCACGACTTCGCACTGGTCCTGCTCGGCTACGTGATCATGCGGCTGGCGCTGACCTCGCAGTGGCTGAGAGCCGCGCTGGGGACCGAGGGCCCGGAGCGGACCATGGCGCTCCGGTACGCGGGCGGTGTGCTGCTGTGCCAGGTCGGCTGGGTCGGGCTGGTCGTGCTGCCGGAACACGCGCGCCCCTGGGTGTTCCTGGTGATGGCGATCGCCGAGCTGTGCGTGCCCGTGTACGCGGAGAAGGACCACAACACCTCCTGGCACCCGCACCACATCGCCGAGCGCTTCGGGCTGTTCACGATCATCGTGCTCGGCGAGACGATCGCGGCGGCGACGGCCGCCGTGAAGTCGGCCGTGGCCGAACACGACGCGCTGGGCGAGCTGCTGCCGATCGCGGCGGGCGGCCTGCTGATCGTCTTCTCCGCGTGGTGGATCTACTTCGTGGTGCCGATCCACGGCCACCTGCGCTCCAACAGACAGTCGTTCCTGTGGGGTTACGGCCACTACTTCATCTTCGCGTCGGCGGCCTCGATCGGCGCGGGCCTGGAAGTGGCCGTCGAGGAGGTGGTCGGCAAGGCGCACATCTCGACGCAGGCCGCCTCGGCGGCCGTGACCCTGCCCACGGCGCTGTACCTGCTGACCGTGTGGGCGCTGCACTCCCGCCACTTCAAGATCGGCATCGCCCAGCAGCTGGTGCTGCCGGTCACGGCGCTGCTGGTGATCTGCTGCACCTTCCTGGGCGACTGGGCGGTACCGGCGGCGGGCGCCGTGTCGGTACTCGCGGTGGTGACCGGGACCACCCTGACGGCGCGCACGGTCGGCCGCGAGCACCCGGCGAACGCCGCCACGGCCGCCTCCTGAGCCCTTCGCAACCGTGGCGGGCTGGGCAGACTGGCCGTCATGACAGTTGACGCATTGACGGATGTGACCGGGCTGCGGGTCGGGCACGCGACCCTCAGGGGCGACGGCCGGCTCACCGGCACCACGGTCGTGCTCGCTCCCGAGGGCGGCGCGGTCGCCGCCGTGGACGTGCGCGGCGGCGGTCCGGGCACCAAGGAGACGGACGCGCTCGACCCGCGCAACCTGGTGCAGCGGGCGGAGGCGATCGTGCTCACGGGCGGCAGCGCCTACGGGCTGGACGCGGCGTCCGGGGTGATGGCCTGGCTGGAGGAGCGGGGGCGCGGGGTGCGAGTGGGGCCGGATCCGGCGCATGTCGTGCCGGTGGTGCCCGCCGCCTGCGTCTTCGACCTGGGGCGGGGCGGGAACTTCCGGGCCCGGCCGGACGCGGCTGCGGGGCGGACGGCGGTCGAGGAGGCCGCGGCGAGCGCGCTGGGGGCGCCGGTACGGGAAGGGTGCGTGGGCGCCGGTACGGGCGCGGTGGCCGGCGGGCTCAAGGGCGGGGTGGGCAGCGCGAGCACCGTGCTGGACTCGGGGATCACGGTGGCCGCGCTGGTGGTGGCCAACGCCGCCGGCGAGGTGCTGGATCCCGAAACGGGTGTGTTGTACGGGGAGTTGTTCCAGGGGCGGGTGGAGTACCCCGAGGAGCGCGTGCACGAGGCCGCGCGCCGGCGGCTCGCCGAGGCCGCCGCCGGGAACGGGCTCCCGCCGCTCAACACCACCCTCGCGGTGGTCGCGACCGACGCCGAACTCTCCAAGGCGCAGGCGCAGAAGCTGGCCGGGACGGCGCACGACGGGATCGCGCGCGCCGTTCGTCCGGTGCACCTGCTGCACGACGGGGACACGGTGTTCGCGCTGGCGACGGGCGCCCGCCCGTTGGACGCGAGCCCCTTGGCGCTCAACGAGATCCTCGCGGCTGGCGCGGACCTGGTGACGCGGGCGATCGTGCGGGCGGTGCGGGCCGCCGAGCCGGTGGCCGGGCCGGGCGGAGTGTGGCCGTCGTACGGGGAGTTGTACGGCACGCGGTGACGGCGGCGCGGGTCCCGCCCAAATCCTTGCGGGTACCTGTCGATTGTCCTGGTTCTGTCACGTGATGGCGTCAGCGAGCGCCGGAGGGAACCCCGACGGGGGCCTCCGGCCTCTTTCCCCACGCACTGGAACGGATCACGCACATCACAAGAACCTGGAGCAGCCCGTGACAACGCCGAACATTTCAGCGCGGCGCGCACTGGGGGCCTGTGCCGCCCTGTTGGTCGGCGCCCTCACCCTCACCGCCTGCGGCGGCAACGCCGACGCCAAGACCGACGACGGCAAGAGCGGGCAGGACAGCGCCGCCAAGACGTCCACGGCGAAGATCGCGATCTCGGCGAAGGACGGCTCGACCGGCGCCTCCATCAACTCGACCGGCGTGCAGGTCAGCGGCGGCAAGCTGGCCGACGTGAAGATGACCGTGTCGGGGTCGGGGCAGGCCGTGGCCGGCACCGTCTCGGCGGACGGCAGCACCTGGAAGCCGAAGGAGCAGCTGGAGCGCGGCACGAAGTACGAGATATCGGCGACCGCGAAGGACGCCAAGGGGCTCACGGCGGCGGCCAACTCCATCTTCACCACGGTCAACTCGGCGAACAGCTACATCGGGACGTACACGCCGGACAACGGGACGACGGTCGGTGTGGGGATGCCGGTGTCGTTCGACTTCGACAAGGCCATCACCGACAGGAAGGCCGTGCAGTCGCACATCACGGTCACCTCCAGCAGCGGCCAGCAGGTGGTGGGGCACTGGTTCGGGTCGCAGCGGCTGGACTTCCGGCCGCAGGACTACTGGAAGGCCGGCTCCGAGGTCACCATGAAGATCGACCTGGACGGGGTCGAGGGCGCGAACGGCGTCTACGGGGTGCAGAAGAAGACGGTGACCTTCACCGTCGGACGTTCGCAGGTCTCCACGGTGGACGCGAACACCCAGACCATGACCGTGATGCGGGACGGCAAGCTCCTCAAGTCGGTACCGGTCTCCACGGGCAGCCCGGAGCACACGACGTACAACGGGCAGATGGTGATCTCCGAGAAGTTCACCCAGACCCGGATGAACAGCCAGACGGTCGGCCTCGGCGGGGAGTACGACATCCCGGACGTGCCGCACGCGATGCGGCTGACGACGTCGGGGACGTTCATCCACGGCAACTACTGGTACAACAAGTCCAACCCGCCGTTCGGGCAGCAGGGCACCAGCCACGGCTGTGTGGGCATGGCGGACGTGCAGGGCGCGCAGGGCGACACCACGGCCAAGTGGTTCTACGACAACTCGCTCGTCGGGGACGTCGTGATCGTGAAGAACTCGCCCGACAAGACCGTGCAGCCGGACAACGGGCTCAACGGGTGGAACCTGTCGTGGAGCGAGTGGACCGCGGGAAGTGCCGCCTGACCGGCCGGTCCTGACGGTTCGTCGGGCCGCGCGGGAACTTCCCGCGCGGCCCGCGCGTTTTCCCGGCGTACGTTTTCTCGGTTCCCGGACATGATGTCCGACCGAGGGGCTACGGTATGCACCCACAAGGTGACATGCAGCAACGCCGGGAGAAACCTTGAGCGTTCCGTACGAGACGGCAGCGTACGAACCAGCCGAGTCGCCCGAGTCTCCGGAGGAGCACCTCGCGCGGCTTCTCGGCCGTGCCCTGAACTCCTTCGAGCTGCCCGACGAAGCCATAAGGCAGCTGGACTGCGCCCTGGCGCACGACAGTTCACTGCACTCCGCGCACCACAGCGCGGGGCTGCACCGGGAGACGTACCGGCACACCTGGCTGCTCGCCGACGGCTCGGCGGTCACCCTGTGGGAGCTCGTGCACAACACGGCACCGGGCAGCGAACCGCAGCACGAGGTGTACGTCGACGAGGAGGAGCTGCGGGCCGCGACCGCGCGGCTGCCGTTACCGCCGGACGCCCCGGACTTCGAGCTGCCGGTGCTGATCACGACGGCGGCGCCGGTCCCCGAGCCCCGGCATGTGTATGTGCCGGACGACTCGGCGGACCACGCGCGCCGGCTGCTGCGCCGCGCGGAGAACGCCGACCGGCCGGACACGGCGACGGCCCAGGCACTGACGACGGCGTTCGCGCACCAGATCACGCAGGCGTTCGGGCGTCCGGGGCGGGCGGGCCGGGCGGGTCTGAGTTTCTCGCTCTACGAGCACGCGTTCCTGCTGCGTGACGGCCGGGAGCTGTCCCTGTGGGAGGTCGAGCACACGGCGACCGAGGACGGCCGGCACATGTGCGAGGTGTATCCGACGGAGGACGCGGCCCGGGACGCGATGGAGCGGCGGGCGGCCCGGCAGGCCTAGGAGCCGCCGGCGCGGCAGGCCCAGGACCTGTCGGCGCGGTGGCCGGTCAGCGGCCGCCCAGGCGCCGGACCAGGCCGGCGAAGGCGTCCTGTTCGGCCGGGGTCAGTTCGACGGACTCCCGTGAGGGGCCGGCCTCCGGGTGCTGGTGCGGGAAGGCGGGCACGGCACGCGCGGCGTGCCAGGCGATGGCCTCGCGGCGGTTGCGGCGCAGCAGACGCGTCACGACGACCGCCCAGGCGACGGTCGCCAGAGTGAGCGCGGCGAAGCCGATCAGCTGGAAGGTCGATGCGTGCTCAGGCATACATCCCAGTACACACCACGGTCCGGGACTTTGGCCCCGGACCGTGACGTATCTCGCAGGTGCCGTGAACAACTCACAGCGAATTAAAGGGACAAGAGGGGTGCGGTCGATCAGGCCGCGACCGGCTGCCTGTCCTCCTTCGCGCCGGCGGCGGCACCTGCCGCGGAGCCGCCCGCCGTGGTCTGCTGGGCCGGCTTGCGCATGCCCTTCAGGATGACGACCAGGGCCGCGGTCGCACAGACGCCGGCGGCGATGGCGATCAGGTAGAGGAACGGGTTGCCGATCAGCGGGACCACGAAGATGCCGCCGTGCGGGGCGCGCAGGGTGGCGCCGAAGGCCATCGACAGGGCGCCGGTGATCGCGCCGCCGACCATCGAGGACGGGATGACGCGCAGCGGGTCGGCCGCGGCGAACGGGATGGCGCCCTCGGAGATGAAGGAGGCACCAAGGACCCAGGCGGCCTTGCCGTTCTCGCGCTCGGTCTGGGTGAAGAGCTTGCCGCGCACGGTGGTGGCCAGGGCCATCGCCAGCGGCGGGACCATACCGGCCGCCATGACCGCCGCCATGATCTTCATCGCGGACTCACTGGGGTTGGAGACCGCGATACCGGCGGTGGCGAAGGTGTACGCGACCTTGTTGACCGGGCCGCCGAGGTCGAAGCACATCATCAGGCCGAGCAGGGCGCCGAGCAGGATGGCGTTGGAGCCGGAGAGGCCGTTCAGCCAGTCGGTCATGCCCTTCTGGGCGGAGGCGATGGGCTTGCCGACCACGACGAACATCAGGAACCCGACGATCGCCGAGGAGATCAGCGGGATCACCACCACCGGCATGATGCCGCGCAGCGCCGCCGGGATGTTGATCTTCTGGATCCCCATCACCACGCCACCGGCCAGCAGACCGGCGACCAGGCCGCCGAGGAAGCCCGCGTTGATGGTGGACGCGATCATGCCGCCCACGAAACCGGGGACCAGACCCGGCCGGTCCGCCATGCCGTAGGCGATGTAGCCCGCGAGGACCGGGACCAGGAAGCCGAAGGAGACGACACCGATCTGGAAGAGCAGCGCGGCCCAGCTGTCGCCCTGGGTCCACACGAAGTGGTCCATGACCGACGGCGCCTTGTTGACCTTGTAGCCGCCGATGGCGAAGCCGAGGGCGATCAGCAGACCGCCGGCCGCGACGAACGGGACCATGTAGCTCACGCCGGACATCAGCCACTTGCGCAGCTTGGTGCCGTAGCCCTCGCCGGCGTCACCGGCGCGTTCGACCGGCGTGGACGGCGCGGAACCGGAGGTGACCTCACCGCGGGCCGCCCGCTCGCGGACCTCGCCGATCAGCTCGGCGGGGCGGTTGATGCCCGCCTTCACGCCGACGTCGACGGTGGGCTTGCCGGCGAAGCGGTCCTTCTCGCGCACCGGGACGTCGTGCGCGAAGATCACGCCGTCCGCCGCCGCGATGACCTCGGGGTCGAGCCGGGTGAAGCCGGCCGAGCCCTGCGTCTCGACGACGAGTTCGACGCCCGCCTCGCGGCCCGCGTTCTCCAGGGACTCGGCCGCCATGTAGGTGTGGGCGATACCGGTCGGGCAGGAGGTGACGGCGACGATACGGAAGGGGCGCTCGCCCGCACCCGAGCCCGCACCCGAACCCGTGTCCGAACCCGCACCCGAACCTGCGCCCGTGCTCGTGCTGGCCGCTGCGGTGCCGGCGGAGGCCGCCGCCGGCGCCGCAGCGGTGTTCTGGGAGGCGCCCGTGGAGCCCGCGGCGCCCTCCGCGCCCTTCGCGGGCGTCGCCGGCGTCTCGTCGCCGCGGATCAGCGCCGCCGCCGTCTCCGCGTCGCCCACCGATCGCAGCGCGTCCGTGAACTCGCTGTTCATCAGCTGGCGGGCCAGCGAGGAGAGGATCGTGAGGTGGGCGTCGTCGGCGCCGGCGGGGGCCGCGATCAGGAAGATGAGGTCGGCGGGGCCGTCGGCCGCGCCGAAGTCGACACCGGCGGCGCTGCGCCCGAAGGCGAGCGTCGGCTCGGTGACATGGGCGCTGCGGCAGTGCGGGATGCCGATGCCGCCGTCGAGGCCGGTGGGCATCTGGGCTTCGCGGGCGGCCACGTCGGCGAGGAAGCCGTCCAGGTCGGTCACCCGGCCCAGGGCCACCATGCGCTCGGCGAGGGCGCGCGCCGCCGCTTCTTTGGAGTCGGCGGACAGGTCGAGATCGACCAGGTCCGCGGTGATCATGTCGCTCATCGCGGGCTCCTATGCACGCGTATCGCCCGGAGTGTGGGGTGGGCGGGGGTGGGGACGGGGGTGCTGTGGGGGGCGGGGTGGGAGACGGGGCCGGGGAAGCCCCGCCTCCCGGGGACGGCGGGGCGGCTCAGGGTGCCCCGACGGCCCGTCGGCGCGGCGAGTAACGAGGGAACTCGCCGCTTCTGGGCCGGTTGTCGGCGGGCGGCGCCGGGGAGAAGCGCGGCCGCACGGGTCGTCGTATCCACGGTCTGGGCGTTCATGACACCGGCTCCGTCAGTTCGCGGTCGACGGGGACGCGGTCGGTGACGGTCACCGCCGTGGGGTCCAGGTCGGCCGGGGTGGGCATCACGCTGCCGGGCAGCTGGACGGCGGCGGCGCCGTGGGCGACGGCGGAGGCGAGGGCCTTCGGGCCGCTGCCGCCGGCGATGAGGAAGCCGGCGAGGGAGGAGTCGCCGGCACCGACGTTGCTGCGGACGGCGTCCACACGGGCGCTCGCGAACCAGGTGCCCGCGTCCTCGACGAGGAGCTGGCCGTCGGCGCCCAGGCTGGCGAGCACGGCGCGTGCGCCCATGCCGCGCAGCTCCTCGGCCGCCTTGAGCGCGTCGCCCACCGTCGCCAGGGGGCGCCCGACGGCTTCCGCGAGCTCCTCGGCGTTCGGCTTCACCACGTCGGGCCGCTCGCGCAGCGCTTCGAGCAGCGCGCGTCCCGAGGTGTCCAGCGCGATGCGCGCGCCTCCGGCATGTGCCTGCGCGACGACATCGGCGTACCAGGAGGGTGCGAGCCCGCGGGGCAGGCTACCGCAGCACGCGATCCAGTCGGCGTCGCGGGACTGCTCGCGGACCGTGTCGAGAAGGAGCTCCTGCTCCTCCGCGGAGAGTTCAGGACCCGGCGCGTTGATCTTGGTGAGCACCCCGTCGGACTCCGCGAGCGCGATGTTGGAGCGGGTGGCGCCGGCGACCGGGACCGGCGCGACCTCGATGCCCTGCGCGTCGAGCAGGTCGGCGATCAGCGCCCCCGGCGCACCGCCCAGGGGCAGTACGGCGACCGTGCGCCGTCCGGCGGCCGCGACCGCGCGGGAGACGTTCACGCCCTTGCCACCGGGGTCCATGCGTTCGCCGGTGGCGCGGATGACCTCGCCGCGCTCCAGGGCGGGGACCTCGTAGGTGCGGTCGAGGGAGGGGTTGGGGGTGACGGTGAGGATCACGCCCGTACCGTTCGTGGCGCCGGCGCTCGTGGCGCTCGCGTTGTGCGTGGTGCTCATGCTCGTACTACTTCCGTGCCGCCACGCTCGATGGCGGCGGCGTCCTCGGGGCTCAGTCCGCTGTCGGTGATCAGCAGGTCCACGTCGCCCAGGTCGCCGAAGCGGGCGAAGTGCTCCTGGCCGTGCTTGGCGGAGTCGGCGAGCAGGACCACCCGGCGGGCCGCGGCGACGGCGGCCCGCTTGACCGCGGCCTCGGCGAGGTCGGGGGTGGTGAGGCCCTGCTCGGCGGAGAAGCCGTTGGCGGCCACGAAGAGGACGTCCGCGCGGATCTCGCTGTACGCGCGAAGCGCCCAGGCGTCCACGGCGGCGCGCGTACGGTGCCGTACGCGCCCCCCGACCAGGTGGAGCTGGATGCCCGGGTGGTCGGCGAGGCGGGCCGCGATCGGAAGGCTGTGGGTGACGACGGTGAGCTCCGCCTCCAGCGGGATGGCCGCGGCGAGGCGGGCGACCGTCGAACCGGCGTCGAGGATCAGGGTGCCCTCGGTCGGCAGTTCCGAGACGGCGGCCTTGGCGATGCGGTCCTTCTCGTCGGCCGAGGTGGACTCGCGTTCGGCGAGGTCCGGCTCGAAGTCGAGGCGTCCGGCCGGGATGGCACCGCCGTGCACCCGGCGGACGAGGCCGGCGCGGTCGAGGGCCTTCAGGTCGCGGCGGATCGTCTCCGCGGTGACCTGGAACTCCTCGGCGAGCGACACGACGTCCACCCGGCCGCCGTCACGGGCGAGCCGGAGGATCTCCTGCTGCCGCTCCGGTGCGTACATGCCCCTGCGCCTCCGCTTCACGATACGTCGGCCGATGTCCGACCGAGTCCGTCCGTCGTCCGGCCGATGTCCGACTGCGTCTGACTTGTGCCCGAACTTGTGGTTTCGCTGGGAGGCTACGCCCGGATTTCCGGAAAGTAAACAGGTTCGGGCCTCAATCGGGCACGATCGGACTTCCGGGCGCATACGGAAGGGCCCGGCACCTTCCGGTACCGGGCCCTTCGCCGCTGGTCAGTGGACGAGTTCGGGTTCCGCCTCCGGCGCCGGGAGCGGCTCGTCCGTACCGTCGCCGCCCTCCAGATGCTGCGCCGGGCGCTTGGGCAGGGCCCACATCAGCAGGAACATCACGGCCATGACGGCGGCCACCCAGAGCAGCGCGTGCCGGAAGGCGTGCGCGAAGGCCGGGCCGACCTGGGCGGAGGTGAGCCGGTCCCCGATGACACCGAAGAAGACGACCGAGACCAGGCCGAGGCCGAGCGCGTTGCCCATCTGCTGCACGGTGTTGATCAGACCGGAGGCGGAACCGGCATGCTCGCGCGGCACCTCCGACAGCACCGCGTCCGTCAGCGGGGCG
Organism: Streptomyces sp. NPDC101234; assembly: GCF_044767525.1. Taxonomy (NCBI): domain Bacteria; kingdom Bacillati; phylum Actinomycetota; class Actinomycetes; order Kitasatosporales; family Streptomycetaceae; genus Streptomyces; species Streptomyces sp. NPDC101234. The sequence goes on from NZ_JBIWOA010000006.1 coordinate 223,135, forward strand.
ACGATCAGCCCCATGCCCAGGCCCATCACGACCAGGGGCAGGGCCATCTGCCAGGAGGCGATGGCGAGGCCGTAGCGGTCGGACTCCCAGACGTAGAGCAGGACACCGAGGCCCATCACCAGGGCGCCGGCCTGGAGCACCTTGCGGCCGAAGCGCGGGACCAGTTTCTGCACGGACAGGCCGGCCGCGACGGAGACGGCGATGGAGAACGGCACCCCGGTCAGGCCGGCGTGCAGCGGGGTCCAGCCGAGGCCGATCTGCATGTACAGCGTCCAGACCAGGAAGAACACGCCGAGCGCGACGCCGAAGACGGTCTGGACGGCGATGCCGGCGGCGAAGCTCTTCACCTTGAAGAGGGAGGGTTCGATGAGGGGAGAGCCGTCGCGGGCGGCCTTCCGGCGTTCGTACGCGACGAGCACGCCGAAGACGACGAGCGACCCGGCCATCGACAGGTACCCCCACAGCGGCCAGCCGAGCTCGCGGCCGCGGGTCAGCGGGTAGAGCAGCATCAGCAGTCCGAGGGTCACCAGGGCCACGCCGACCAGGTCCAGTTTCAGCGCGTGCGGCGCCTTGGATTCGCTGATGTAACGGCGGCCGAGGAGAAGGGCCGCGATGCCGACCGGGAGGTTGATGAGGAAGATCGGGCGCCATTCGAGACCGAAGAGGTTCCACTCGGTGAGCAGGGCGCCGAGCAGCGGGCCGGAGACCGCGCCCAGGCCGACGATCGCGCCGAACAGGCCGAAGACCTTGCCGCGTTCATGGGCCGGGAAGGTGGCGTGCACGATCGAGAGGACCTGCGGGACCATCATCGCCGCCATGCCGCCCTGCAGGACGCGGGAGGCGACCAGCATCCCGGGGTTCGCGGCGAAGCCGCACAGGGCCGAGGCGAGGGTGAAGCCGGCGACCCCGAAGAGGAACAGCCGTTTACGGCCGTGAATGTCGCCGAGACGGCCACCGGTGATCAGACCGGCCGCGAAGGCGAGGGCGTAGCCGGCGGTTATCCACTGGATCTGGCTGAAGGAGGCACCGGCATCCCGCTCGATGGAGGGGATCGCGATATTGACGATGGTGACGTCGACGAGGTCCATGAAGGCGGCGGTCATGACGATGGCCAGGGCCAGCCAACGGGTTCGGTCGGGTACGGATCGGGCGTCGGTGTCGACGTCGGTGGAAGTCATGACGTCAATCTAGGAGCCCATTAGGACAGATCCCGTCCTAGTCGTACGGCATCCTCGGATGCATGACGACGGACACTCCGGCTCGGCTTCTTCAGCTCCTCTCCCTTCTTCAGACGCCCCGTGAGTGGCCCGGCGGCGAACTCGCCGAGCGGCTCCGGGTGTCCCGGCGTACCGTGCGGCGGGACATCGACCGGCTGCGGGAACTGGGCTATCCCGTGGAGGCCAGCAAGGGGGCCGACGGCGGGTACCGGCTGGTCGCCGGGAAGGCGATGCCGCCGCTGCTCCTCGACGACGAGGAGGCCGTGGCCATCGCGGTCGGGCTGCGGGCCGGGGCCGGGCACGCGGTCGAGGGGGTCGACGAGGCGTCCGTACGGGCGCTGGCGAAGCTGGAGCAGGTGCTGCCGGCCCGGCTGCGGCACCGGGTGGCCACGCTGCAGGCCGCGACCACACCGCTGACGATGGGGGACGGGGCGAGCATCGCGCCCGAGACGCTCACCGTGATGGCCTCGGCGGTCGCGGGGCGGGAGCGGTTGCGGTTCGCCTACCGGGCGGCGGACGGGAGCGGGACACGGCGGCAGGCGGAGCCGTACCGGCTGGTGTCGACCGGACGGCGCTGGTACCTCGTGGCGTACGACCTCGATCGCGACGACTGGCGGACGTTCCGCGTCGACCGGGTGAGCGAGCCGTTCGCCACCGGGGCACGGTTCGCTCCGCGGGAGCTGCCGGCCGGGAGTGCGGCGGAATTTCTGCGGCGCTCGATCCAACGGCAGCAGGAGACCTACGCGTTCGTGGTCGCGTTCGCCGGGACGGTGGCGGAGGTGGCGGCCCGGGTCCCGGGGTGGTTGGGGACACCGGTCGACGAAGGTGCCGAAGGCGACGAGGGCTGGTGTGTCGTCCGGGGGACCACCGGGGATCCGATGGAGTGGCTGGCGGTGCGGTTCGCGATGACGGGGTGTGAGTTCGCGGTCCGGGAACCCCCGGAACTCATGCGGTGCGTACGGGAGTTGGGGGGACGGTTGAATCGGGCGGGCGGGGGCTCGTAAGTGGTTACGCCCGCTCCCCCGCCCAGTCGAACCCCCGCAACGCCCTCAGGTTCCGCAGCGCCAGCGCCTTCGGCCCCTGCTCCCCCGACGGTGGTGCCGTGCTCGCCGCCCAGGACTCCACCGCCACCCGTACGGCCGCACCGGCCACCGCCGCCGTGAAGCGGAGGCGGGGGGCCGGGGCGACGTTGTCCTCGGAGGTGCGCTCCGCCAGGATCGACGCCAGGAGGTCTTCCGAGGACTGGCACACCTCCGCCCACACCTTGCGCAGGGCCGGGCTGGTGTCGGCCAGGTGGATCAGGGTGCGGACCCATTCCCAGGAGGCCGCGGAGACACCCGCGCCCGGGGTCAGGGTGTGGTGGACCGCGTGTTCCAGGGCCTCGGGGACGGACAGGGCCGCCGGGGCCGACCGCACCGCCTCCGCCCAGCGCCGGGCGCCCGCCGCGTAGAGCGGGGCGACCGCCTCCTCCTTCGTCGCGAAGTAGCGGTAGAACGTGCGGGGGGCGATACCGGCGGCCTGCGCGATGTCCTCGGCACGGGTGGCCCGCAGTCCCTGCCGTACGAAGAGGCCCGCGGCCGCTCGGGCGATCTCCATGCGGGTCTGCGCCTTGCGTCGTTCCATGAGGGAGAGAGGGGCGGCGGCCTGCTCGGGGGTGTTGCCGGCGGTGCTGGGGGTGCTCACCTCGGCAGGCTATGCCGCTGTGGCAGAATCTGCCATCCGGTGGTTCACCCCGTGGTTCAGGTACGGGGTGAACCACCGTTCCAGCATGTCCGGAAGCAGGCGAACCTGGCAGACGCACCGGGCCGAGGAACAGAGCGGACGCGCGGCGCGGGACGCTCGGAACGTGGAGCCGGGCTCCGGCACCCGGGGGGGGATGGGCGCCGAAGCCCGGCTCTGGGAAAGTCCCGGCGCCGGGGGGATGGTGCGTCGGGACGTGGCTCATCGAGGGATCGTCAGAAGGTCGCCACAAGGTCGTCAGAGGTCCGGTCGAGGAGGCCGACCGTCACGGCCGAGGCTCTCAACTCCCCGGCCCTGAATGGTTGTTCCCTACACGCGGAGCGCTGAAGCGACGGTACCGCGCCATGTTTGCGCCGTCTTCCGCCACCCCGCGCACGCGGTCGGTGCGAACGGAGTCTCGCGCGCCCCCAAGCGCGCGATCCTCCTCTGCGCGAACTCCCCCCGCAGCCCCCTCACAACCCTCTTATGCCGCCGGCTCGAACCCGGTGGAGCGGGCCAGCTTCTTCAGCTCCAGCAGCGCGTGCTTCTCGATCTGACGGATCCGCTCACGCGTCAGCCCGTGCTCCTTGCCGACCTCGGTCAGCGTGCGCTCGCGGCCGTCCTCGATGCCGTACCGCATCTTGATGATCGAGGCCGTGCGCTGGTCCAGACGGCCGATGAGGTCGTCCAGCTCCTCGCTGCGCAGCAGGGTGAGGACGGACTGCTCGGGGCTGACGGCCGACGTGTCCTCCAGGAGGTCGCCGAACTGGGTGTCACCGTCGTCGTCCACCGACATGTTCAGGGAGACCGGGTCACGAGCCCAGTCGAGGACGTCGACGACCCGCTCCGGTGTGGAGCCGAGCTCGGTGGCGATCTCGGCGGGCTCCGGGTCGCGGCCGTTCTCCCGGTTGAACTCGCGCTGGACACGACGGATCCGGCCGAGCTCCTCCACCAGGTGGACGGGGAGCCGGATGGTCCGGGACTGGTCCGCGATGGAACGGGTGATCGCCTGGCGGATCCACCAGGTGGCGTACGTCGAGAACTTGAAGCCCTTGCGGTAGTCGAACTTCTCGACGGCGCGCACCAGGCCCGCGTTACCCTCCTGGATCAGGTCGAGCAGGGGCAGACCGCTGCGCGGGTAGCGTCGGGCGACGGCCACGACCAGGCGGAGGTTGGAGCGGATGAAGACGTCCTTCGCCCGCTCGCCTGCGGCGACGAGCGCCTCCAGTTCCTCGCGGGTGGCGTCCGAAGCGGACTCCTCCTCGCCGTCGAGGACCTGCCGCGCGAACACACCCGCCTCCACGGTCTGGGACAGCTCGACTTCCTTGGCGGCGTCGAGCAGCGGTGTGCGCGCGATCTCGTCGAGATACATGCCGACCAGATCGCGGTCGGCGATCTCGCCGGTGTGGCCGCGAACGGCACGGGCGCGAACACTGCTTGTGGAGTCGGCCGCCTCGCCGGTGGCGGTCTTACGACGGGCGACGGCACGGGTTGCCATGCGTGCTCCCTTGCGATGGTGGGCGGGCGGGTGGTCCTGTCGGTGCTTCAGCTGCCGGGTTCTCGACTCGACGCCCTGCGGAACTCCACTCCTGGAACTCCTCGGACTCTCGCCGAGTGCCCTGCATCTGATGGAAACAACGACTGGAATCCGGACAGAATTCCCACGCCGTCCTCCGATTTTTCTGATCATGCAGTATCCTGCGCGACCACGTGAGGAGACCGAATGCCGTCGGAACGTACTGAGGTGCAGGTCAGGCCGGGAGTCGAGGCGGACCTCGAAGCCCTCACAGAGCTCTACAACCACTACGTACGTGAGACGCCCATCACATTCGACACGGTGGCCTTCACGCCGGAAGAGCGACGTCCTTGGCTGCTCTCCCACCCGGAAGACGGCCCGTACCGCCTGAAGGTTGCCGTATCGGCAGACTCACAGCAGATTCTCGGGTACGCCACATCCAGCCCTTACCGAGTGAAACCGGCCTACGAGACCTCTGTCGAGACGACGGTGTACGTCGCCCCGGACGCCGGCCGGCGCGGTGTCGGCACGCTTCTCTACAAGGCCCTCTTCGAGGCGCTGGCGGGCGAGGACCTGCACCGCGCCTACGCGGGCATCGCGCAGCCGAACGAGGCGTCCGCCCGGCTGCACGAGCGTTTCGGTTTCCGGTACGTCGGCACGTACCGCGAGGTGGGCCGCAAGTTCGGCCGCTACTGGGACGTGGCCTGGTACGAGAAGCCTCTGTAGGCCACCGCCGGGGCTGTTCAGCCGAACTGCACCGACCGCTTCGCCATGCCCATCCAGAACCCGTCGATCACCGACTTCTGCGCGTCCAGCTCGCCACCGGCCTCCGCCGCGCCCATCGTGACGAAGAGCGGCGCGAAGTGCTCGGTGCGCGGGTGGGCGTAGCGGCCGGCCGGGGCCTTGTCGAGGAAGTCGAGCAGGGCGTCCCAGTCGCGGTTCTCCAGCGCCCGGTGGCCCCAGTCGTCGAACTCGGAGGACCAGGACGGCACGCCGTTGCCCGTGTACCGCAGGGCGGCCAGGTTGTGGGTGAAGAAGCCGGAGCCGACGATCAGCACGCCCTCGTCGCGCAGCGGGGCGAGCCTGCGGCCGATCTCCATCAGGCGGACCGGGTCGAGGGTGGGCATGGAGATCTGCAGGACCGGGATGTCCGCGGCCGGGAACATCTCCACCAGGGGCACATAGGCGCCGTGGTCGAGGCCGCGGTCCGGGATGTCCTGGACGGGGGTGCCAGGGGCGCGCAGCAGCTTGCGCACGGACTCGGCGAGCTCCGGTGCGCCGGGGGCCCCGTACTGGACCTGGTAGTAGTGCTCGGGGAAGCCCCAGAAGTCGTAGACGAGGGGCACGGGCTGTACGGCGCCGAGGGCGAGGGGTGCCTCCTCCCAGTGGGCGGAGACCATCAGGATCGCCTTGGGGCGGGGCAGGCCGGCGCTCCAGGCGGCGAGCTCACCGGGCCAGACCGGGTCGTCGGCGAGCGGCGGCGCGCCGTGGCTCAGATAGAGGGCGGGCATGCGCTCCTCGGCGGCGGCGGACATGACGGCAGCTCCCTCCGGGCCTCTTCCCGACCCTCTTCTTCGACCCTGATGTTTTAACTCTCAAGCTTTCTGTTCAACACCTTACGCCTTACTTGTTTAACCTTCAAGGAGAAGGCTCGTACAGTGGGACACATGAATTCGGCATCCGCATCCGCCTCCGTGCAGAACCGCTGGCTCACCGACGACGAACAGCATGTCTGGCGTTCGTATCTGCACGCCACGACCCTGCTGGAGGACCATCTGGACCGTCAGCTGCAGCGGGACGCGGGGATGCCGCACATCTACTACGGCCTGCTCGTCGGCCTCGCCGAGGCCCCCGGACGCCGGCTGCGGATGACCGAGCTGGCCATGAACGCGAAGATCACCCGGTCCCGGCTCTCGCACGCCGTCGCCCGCCTGGAGAAGAACGGCTGGGTGCGGCGCGAGGACTGCCCCTCCGACAAGCGCGGCCAGTTCGCGGTGCTGACCGACGAGGGCATCGAGGTGCTGCGGCGCACCGCGCCGGGCCATGTGGCCGCCGTACGGCAGGCGCTGTTCGAGCGGCTGACCCCGGAACAGCAGCAGGCCCTCGGCGAGATCATGCAGATCGTCGCCGAGGGCCTGCAGCCCAACGAAGCGGGCGCGGACCTGCCCTGGCTCCGCTGAGGAGCCGGGGCAGGTCCGCGATGCGGGTACCCAGGGGTGGCTCAGAGGCTCAGTGGGCGACCACCGGGATCGCCACCTCGTCCTCCGCGCCTTCACCGGAGGCGACCGGCGTGGTGTCCTGCCGGCCCGCGTTGACGAAGGCCACCACGACCACCGCGGCCAGCACCAGCATGCCGGCGGCGATCCAGATCGCGTTGGCGTAGCCGTGCACCGCGCCCTCCATCTGGACCAGCTGCTGCTGGGACTTGGACGTCGCGGTCGCGATGTGGTCCTTGATGTACGACGTCGTCGCGGACGCGGCGATCGTGTTCAGCAGGGCGGTGCCGATGGCGCCGCCCACCTGCTGCGAGGTGTTGACCATCGCGGAGGCGACACCGGCGTCCCGGGGCTCGACGCCGAGCGTGGCCAGGGACATGGCCGGCATGAACGCCGTACCCATGCCGAGACCGAGCAGCAGCATCGCGGGCAGGATCGTCGAGGCGTACGACGAGCCGATCTCGATCTGGGTCATGACCAGCATGCCGGCCGCGGCGACCAGGAAGCCGGGGCCCATCAGCAGCCGGGCCGGGACCCGGGTCATCAGCCGGGTGCCGATCTGGGTCGAGCCGACCATCATGCCCGCGATCATGGGCAGGAAGGCGAAGCCGGTCTTGATCGGCGAGAAGCCCTTGATGACCTGGAGGTAGTAGGTCAGGAAGAGGAAGGTGCCGAACATCGCGATGATCGCGATGCCGAGGGAGAGGTAGATACCGCCGCGGTTGCGGTCGAGGACCACGCGCAGCGGCAGCAGCGGGGCCTTGACCCGGGTCTCGGTGACGACGAACGCGATCAGCAGCACCGCGGAGGCGACGAACAGGCCGACGGTGGTGACGTCGCCCCAGCCGTCGGACTCGGCGCGGGTGAAGCCGTACACCAGGGAGACCAGGCCGAGGGTGGAGAGCAGCACGCCGGGGATGTCGAGCGGGTTGCGGTTGCGGCCGCCCTCCGGCTCACGGATGACGAAGTACGCGCCGAGCGCGGCGACGATGGCGAACGGGATGTTCACGAAGAACGTCCAGCGCCAGTCCAGGTACTCGGTGAGCACACCGCCGAGGATGAAGCCGACGGCGCCGCCGCCACCGGCGATCGCGCCGTAGATACCGAAGGCCTTGGCACGCTCCTTGGCGTCCGTGAACATCACGGCGAGCAGGGAGAGCGCGGCCGGGGCGAGCATGGCGCCGAAGACACCCTGGAGGGCGCGGGCGCCGAACATCATCGCGCCGGAGGTCGCCGCACCGCCGAGCGCGGAGGCGGCGGCGAAGCCGGTCAGGCCTATGACGAAGGCCCGCTTGCGGCCCCACAGGTCGGCGATCCGGCCGCCGAAGAGGAGGAGACCGCCGAAGGCGAGGGCGTAGGCCGTGACGACCCACTGCCGGTTGCCGTCGGAGATGCCCAGGTCGGTCTGGGCGGAGGGCAGTGCGATGTTCACGATGGTGGCGTCGAGGACGACCATCAGCTGGGCGAGCGCGATGAAGACGAGCGCTTTCCAGCGGTTGGCGTCACCGGCCGGGGCCAGTGCGCCGGGAGCCTTGGCGGCTGTTTCGGACATGGGGGTACCCACTTCGTGACTTCGTGACGGAAAAAGCGATGCGTGAGGTGTGCGACGGCCGATCGGCGACGGATCGGGATCGGCGACGTAGGTGAGATGTGATGGGTGAGACGAACGCGAGATGTGTCGGATGAAGGACCGGTCGGCGGTCTCGAACTAATCGGGAACTGATCGCTGATCGGGAACTGATCGCTGATCGGGAACTGATCGACGGTTCGCGGCTGGGTCAGGCCTGGCGCAGGTCCTCCATGGTCACGGCCGTGCCCGGCAGGGCGGATCGGGCCGGGGCCCGCAGTCCGTCCAGGAACAGCTGCAGATGGCGGTGGACGAAGCGGTCGTTGACCAGGCAGCCGGTACCGGCCGGGGGCCGGCTGAGCTGGGCGGCGGCGATCATCACATCGCCGACGCCCACGTCCAAACGGAGCTGTCCGGCCGCCTTGGCGCGGTCCATGAGCTGCTCGATGAGCTGCTCACACCGCTCGCGTGCCGCTTCCAGATCGGGGTGGTTCTCGTCGAAGGTGCTGGCGACCATCGGGCACAGCGCGCTGACCCGCTCGTCGGCGGAGGCGTGCACGAAGCGCTCCAGCGCCTCGAAGGCGTCGCCGGTCTCCGCGAGCGCCAGTTCGGCCGCTTCCGACGTCCGGTCCATGACGGAGCAGACGACCTCGCGGACCAGTGCGTCGCGGTCGGGGAAGTTGCGGTACAGCGTCGCGTTGCCGACGCCGGCCCGGCGGGCGATCTCGTCGAGCGGCACGTCGGGGCCGTACTCGGTGAACATCTCCCGGGCGGCGGTGACGATCCGCTCCCGGTTGCGCAGGGCGTCGGCGCGGGGCCGGGGTGCCTTGCGCACGGCGGGGATGGCGGTCGCGGTCTGCACGGCGCACTCCTGGTCTGTCGACGGTCTTTGCTTCGGTCTTGGCTTCGGACTTCGGTCTCGGCTTCCGCGATCCGGGGAGCTGCTCCCCGTTTCGCTCGGACACAGGTCTAAACGGGGAGAGGGTCCCCGGTTATTTCCGCGCCTTCCACGGATTTCACGTGACCTGGGTCACATCACCCCTTCCGGGGTCGTCCCACGATCGGCCCCTCCAGCGCGCGCCCGCCGCCCCGCCGACACAGGGTGATCGAAAGGGTGCAGCCGGAGACCGGCGGCTGCCGTGGAGCGAAAGGTCCATGCATGCAGCCGCAGCCCAGCCGCAGTGCGCCCGCGAGCCGTCGTACCCCCCGCAGGACCCTGGGCCGCCGTACGCCGGCGACCCGCCGGATACGTCCGGACCGCGGTCGGATACGCCCCCGCCGTGCGCTCTGCCTCGCCGCCGTGGCCGCGCTGCTCCTCGCGGTCGGCACCTCGGCGGGCACCGGGCGACTCACGACGGCCCCCTCGCCGGCCGGCGCCGGCCCCATCGCGCTGGCCCGCTCCTCCGTCTACGGCCCCTGCCTGATCAGCGGCAACCACACGGTCCAGATGACCGAGGGCATCCCCACCCCGAGCGGCTACTCCCGCTCCACCGGCACCGTGCACGCCCTGACCCTGATGGTCGACTTCTCCGACGCGCCGGGTCAGGGCAGCGCCCTCGACCGCTACCGCGAGTTCTTCCCGCAGACCCAGGAATGGTTCCGCACCGCCTCCTACGGCAAGCTCGACTACGAGCCCGCGGCCCCCATCGACCACTGGCTGCGGATGCCCAAGCCGTTCAAGGAGTACGGCATAGAACGCGGCGCCCCCTTCGACCCCGGCTACCGGCAACTGGTCCAGGACATCGTGGCCGCCGCCGACCCGGACGTGGACTTCCGCTCGTACGACCTCCTGAACGTGCTGGTCACCCCGAACGCCGGCCCCTCCGCCCTGGACACCGTGCTGTCCGTGACCTTCGCCGGCAACAGCGAGGCCCCGGTCGCCGACGGCGTCCCGGTCGCCAACGCCTCGTTCGTCTACTCCCGCCAGGACGACGGCTCCGGCTCCTACGACCGCACCGGCTACCGGGTCCTCCCCCACGAGAACGGCCATGTCTTCGGCCTGCCCGACCTCTACACCCAGGAGGGCGGGGGCACGGTCGGGCACTGGGACATCATGAGCGAGGACTGGGGGGCCGACAACGACCTGCTCGCCTGGCACAAGTGGAAGCTGGGCTGGCTGGACGCCGCCCAGGTCAGCTGCGCGGGGACCCACGGCACCGCCGACTACACCCTCACCCCGCTCTCCCGCCCCGGCGGCCGCAAACTGGTCTTCGTCCCCCTGGACGCCCGCACCGGCTACGCCCTGGAGGTGCGGACCAAAGGCGGCAACGACGAGGAGGTGTGCCGCCCAGGCGTCCTCATCTACAAGGTCGACGCGAACGTCGACACCGGCCGCGGACCGATCAAGGTGTACGACGCCCACCGCGACACCGGCGGCTGCACCCGCAGCCCCAACGTCCAGGCGGAACTCTCCGACGCCCCGTTCGGCCCGGGCGAGAGCTTCAAGGACCCCAAGCACGGGATCGACGTACAGGTCCTGTCGGCGGACCTGGAGGGGAACTACCGGGTGCGGGTGACACGGGGATAGCCACTACGGGCACGGGTGCGGGTGACATGGGGATGGCCACTACGGGTACGGGGTGCGGGTGACACGGGGGTGGCCACTACGGGTACGGGGTGCGGGTGACACGGGATGGCCAGGTCGGCCACGGTTTACGGTAAGAGTGCCCTGATCGCCGTACCGGAGAGCCGATGACCGCCTCCCTGTCCCCTTTCTCGTCCCATTTCCCGTCCCCCTTCTCCTCCTCCGCCGTCCCGGGCGAGCCGCCCGCCGAGGCGGTCGCGCCGCTCATCCGGGGCGTGGCGGTGCTGGCGGCGCTGACCGAGGCTGGCGGGACGCTGAGCGCGAGCGCGCTGGAACGGCGTACCGGCCTCGCCCGTTCCACGGTCGACCGGATCACCGCGACCCTCGCCCGCATGGGATACGTCCGCCAGGACGGCCGGGACGCGGTGCTCACCCCCCGTGTGATGGAACTGGGCAACGCCTACCTGGCCGCCCTCCGTCTGCCCGCGCTTCTCGACGCGCACGCGGACGCCCTCGCCGACGAACTGGACGAATCCGTCTCCCTCGCGGTCGCCGACCAGGACGGCATCCGTTTCATCCACCAGGCGACCCGCCGCCGCGCGATGTCCGTGAGCTTCCGCATCGGCGACCTGCTGCCGGCCGAACGCACCGCCCCCGGCCCGCTGTTCGCGGCCGAGTGGACGGAGACGGAGTGGGCGCACTGGCGGGCGCGGCGCGCGGCGGACCCGACGGACGCGGGCTTCCCGGCCGTACCGCCGCGGAATCCTGGCGGCGCGGACGACGCCGGTGTCGGTGTTGTCGCCGACGGCCTGGACGGATTCGACGACTTCGAGGCGCGGGCGGAGCGGGCCCGTCGGGAGGGCTGGGCCCTGGACGACCAGCTGATCGAACCGGGTCTGGTCGCGGTGTCCGTCCCCGTACGTGACCCGGACACCGGCCGGGTGGCGTGCGTGGCGAACGTCGTCAGCCACACCAGCCGCCACACGGCGGCGGACCTGCGCGACACGCTCCTCCCCCGGCTGCGTACGGCGGTGGCGGCGATGGAGCGGGACCTGCGCGAGGCCCGCCCCGCAGAACCGGGCCCGCCCCCCGCGGGCCTCGCGGTGTGGACCACGGCCTCCAAGCACGAACTGGGCCGCGACTTCGTGGAATCGCTGGCCCGGGGACTGACCGTCCTCACGGCCTTCGGGGAGGGCCGCTCCGCGCTGACCCTGACGGACGTGGCGAAGGCGACGGGGCTGGCGAGGGCGACGGCCCGCCGGGCCCTGATCACGTACGAGTACCTGGGCCTGGTGAGAGCAGCGGACCGCGCCTTCACCCTCACCCCCCGGGTCCTCTCCCTGGGCTACCCCCCGCTGTCCCGCACCACCCTCGCCCGGCTGGCGACCCCTCACCTGCGCACCCTGGCGGACCGCCTCCAGGAGCCGACGGCGCTGGCGGTCCTGGTCCCGGGGACCGACCCGGCGGAGATCCAGTACATCGCGGTGGCGGCCGCGAGCCGGGTCCTGACGGTGGACATCACGGTGGGTACCCGGCTGCCGGCGAGCCGCACGGCCCTGGGCCGGGCGCTCCTGGAACTCGACGGACCTCACGGCCACGCCCTGGCGGACGAGGAACTGGAGTCCGGTCTGCGCTCGATCGCGGTCCCGGTGCGCGACCGCGCGGGCCGCCCGGTCGCCGCCCTGAACGTGGCCGCCCACGCGGCCCGCCGCAGCCTGGAGGAGCTGGTGACGGACGTCCTCCCCGAACTACGCACCACGGCCGACCGAATCCAGGACGACCTGCGGACCGCGTCCCGCTTCAGCGCAGTGCCGCTGTCCTGACGGACAGCGGAAGCCCACCCGCCGAACCCCTCCTCCTGAACCCCTCCACCGAACCACTCCTCCTGAACCCCTTCTCCTGACTACTTCCAGGCGCGGTCGAGGAAGTCGGCGATCAGCGGGGCGATCTCCGGCAGGTGTGTCTCGAGGGCGAAGTGGCCGGTGTCGAAGAGGTGGAGTTCGGCGTCGGGCAGGTCGCGAAGGTAGGCGCGGGCTCCGGGTTCGGTGAAGAAGGGGTCGTTGCTGCCCCAGGTGATGAGGGCGGGCGGGGTGTGCCGGCGCAGCCACTCCTGCCAGGCGTCGTAGCGCTCGACGTTGGAGTGGTAGTCGAAGATCAGCGCCTGCTGGGCCTCCTTGCGGCCCGGCAGGTCGAGGAAGTGCTGGTCGAGGGTCCAGCCGTCCGGAGCGACCAGGTCGGGGGCGGGGACACCGGTCTCGTACTGGCCGCGGGTGGCGTCGAGGGTGAGCACGGCCTGGACGGCGTCCCGCGCGCCGGGGGTCTCGGAGGTCAGGCCGAGGAGGCCGCGGGCGGTGTCGGAGAGCCCTTCGGCGTAGGCGTTGCCGTTCTGCACGACGAGCCCGGCGATCCGTCCGGGGTGGCGTTCGGCGATACGGAAACCGACGGGCGCGCCGAAGTCGAAGACGTACATCACGAACCGGTCGAGTCCGAGGCGCTGCACGAAACCCTCGGTGATGTCGGCGAGCCGGTCGAACGAGTAGGTGAACCCGTCCGGGGCCCGGGTGTGGCCGGAGCCGGGGTAGTCCGGGGCGATCAGCCGATAGTGCGAGCCGAGGGCGTCGATGAGGCCGCGGAACTGGTGGGAGCCGGACGGAAACCCGTGCAGGAGCAGCAGGACGGGCGCGTCGGGCCGCTCGGGGAGGGACTCCCGGTAGAAGACGTCGACACCGTCGACATCGAGGTGGCGATGGACGGTGCGGGCTACTGAGGCAGACATACCTAACCCTTTCTTCGCCGTTTCTTGCATTAGCACCAGCGTGCACCCGCCCATCTAACGTGTCAATCCGCCTATGTACCATTAGCCATATGAGCGAACTCGCGCCTCTGACCGGAGAACCCCTCGCCCTGGACCTGGTCAACACCCGTCAGACCGCCGGCGACCTGCTGGTGACCCCGGCCGACCTGCGAACCTGGTGGGCTCTTGAGGCGGACCGCGTTCCGGACGAGGTGCCGCAGGAAGTGACGGAGGCGGACGTGGCCGCCGTGCGGGCCGTACGGGAGCACACCGCCCGCGCCCTCGATCACGTCCGCCGCGGCGCCGAGCCGTCGACCGCCGACCTGGAGGCGCTCAACCAGGCACAACGCGCCGCACCGGCCATCGACGAACTGGCCTGGAACGGCTCGGCGGTCGTCACCACACGCCGACGGGACGGCTCACCCGGCCGACGCCTGGCCGCGCACCTCGCGGAGGCCGCCGCCGAACTGCTGACGGACCCGGCGGTCACCGGCATCCGGAAGTGCGAAGCCGACGACTGCGTGATGCTGTTCCTGCCCACCCACCCACGCCGCCGCTGGTGCTCGGCCACCCGCTGCGGCAACCGAATCCGGGTCGCCCGCCACTACCGACGCCACAGGACCGACTGACCCCGGCCGGCCGGCGACGCCCCCGATCAGCACACGGGGTACGACAAGGCCCCGGCCCCCACCGCGCCAGCCGCTACACTGTGGGCGGTGGCACAGCTGCACTCCAGCCCTGCCACCACAACACTGCCGGAAACCAGTCCAAAGGGACCGCCCCACCAGGGCCACCCCCCTACAGACCCACTTTCCGACAGATCCCCGCCTTCGTGGGATGTGTGGGAAATTCCGTCGCCGCAGGTCAGGTCTGGTGGTGTGCGACGCCCCAAAACGCGGCAGCCCCGAATCCCAAACGCCTTTGCAGCGTTTTCGCAGCTCATGACGTGTGAGCAGGGTGCAGTGCAACGCCCGAATTCGGTGCAACCTGTGCACACCTGCGGGGGCAGGCAGGCCACGGCACGCGGCGTGCACCTGGCACTGCCCGAGTGAACCTGTCACCCATGGGGCGGCACCGCGATTGCTACTTGAATAGCTAGGCGACAGCCTGGCCGCATGGCAACCTCCCACGCCCCATCGGTCGCCGACCGCCGCGTCCTCTTGCTCCTCCTGGACGACCAGGATCGCCTGATGCTGTGCGGCGGATGCTGCGCCGGCTGGACGGTCCCGCAGACGCTGCTCGCCGCCGACGCCGATTTCAAGGGCGGGGCCGCTCAGTATCTCGCCGAGCGATTTCGCATCTCGAAGCCACGCTTCGGATCCATCTATGGAGTTCACGAAACACGGGAGTCCGATTGCTGGGAACACGACCAGCGAACCGTTTCCCGCGTTTTCATCGTGCGGATCAGCGCGGAAGAGTCAGAATCATTCCAGGGGATGTCTCCGTCACATACCCGATGGAAAATCAGCGAGCTGAGAACTCACCACCGTGATGTCTCACCTGAAGGCGTGGCCCTTCTAGTCTCCGGATACGTAGAAGGTTGGCTTCCCGACGGCCCAATTTCGCTCTAGCCACCTGGAGTCCCCATGTCTATGTACGCAATTGAGATCATCCTGACTCGGACCGTACGCGGAGTCGAGCTGAAGGCCGCGCAGCGGATCAGCGGCATGCCGATGGCATCGTCGAACGACGGAAAGAGCATCGCCGTTCTCGTATCTGCACGAGACGAGGAGCTTGCTATCAGGAAGGTATGGAGACGTCTCCAGGACTCCCTCCCCATTGACGTACTGTGCACTCTCTTCCCAGGACCGGACGGAATGTTGCGGATGAGCATTCCGTTCGCGCCTGGAGTAAAGAGAAGAATCCGCACCTGGGCCCAAGAATCAGGAAAGAGCACGGAGGAGTTCTTGAGTCAGGCGATCAAGTCAGCACTGGCTCGCAACCGTTCCACGGAAGCCGCTCGTCAGGGATGTACGCTGAATTTCATGCTCCATACCTGCGCTTGGCTGGATTCACCGTTGAGTGACACGGACCGCGTCCCTGTTTCGAGACTTCCGGCGTCACTCGGAGAACTCATCCGAAGGATCTCCAATTCCAGAACACGCATCGTCTTCACCGACATCACCGGGCCGATCGCCTCGCTGATCAGCGAGCGGGAACTGAGAGAACTCGAAGACACGCTCGCGATTGCGGAATGCGAGGAGCGGAAGGCCCGCTCCTCATCCTTCATGCCGCACGACGAAGCGGTTCAGGAGAGGCCAGCCGACGATGAGGCCACGGAAGACGGGGAGCATCATGGAACTGGCTGATCCCCGCGTGCCTGCGTGCGGCCACCGTCGGTGGGCCTGACCCGGCACGGTTGTCGCGGTGTTGGACCGTCTGGCAGCGCGTCACGGTGATCGGCTCGTCGTGAACGAGGCTGCCGCGTCTGGTGCCGACCGCGCCGCGGACCTCTGGTGCGAACGGCACGGACTCGACAGTGACCGACACCGCTGCCACCCGGTGGACTGGCAGGCCGAGCAACGAGCGAGACCGAGGGCTTGGCGGACGGCCGAACCCGAGCGGAACACTCGGATGCTGCTACGGGGAGCACCCACGGTTCGTCGTCGCCTGCCACCCCCGCTTGACCCCGGAGTCCAGAGGCACTTTGGACATGTGCCTGCGCGGTCTCCTGGTTGGTGTTCCAGCCAGTGGCTACTGCTGGACGAGTTCTCCCGGTGGCGCAGGGGACGTGTGCGTCACGATCTTGATGTGACCCTGCGGGTCCTGGCTCGCAAAACAAGCTGGCAACGACGCCACGGAGACCGAATAGAGGATCGTAGGCGGTTTCGCCCGTGGGAGCTGGTGCCGAGATCCTCGTATGACGCCAGTGGCAGCGGCTACCGCGGCCGCTCTGGCTGCTTGGGGCGATGTGACGCGGATGGCCGCCAGTGCGAACGTCTCAAGGGCCTCGTACCGGGCGACGGCCGTTCCCAAAGCATTGGTTCGGTCGGTCCGTTGGCCGTGGGTCAGCCCTGCGTGGCCTGATAACAGCTGGTCAACCGCTCCGCATCAGATCCGCCGATGAACTACCTGACTGGCCGTTGCTCAGCGCACCACAAGATGACCTCACGATCACGAGACCCCAGCTGCACGGCACCAACCGGTCCCCTCCTGAGACCCGGCAGACCATGGTGAAGGCAGAAACATCCCGTTGTCAGTGGTGCCGTTTATCGTGTGGTTGAGGTGAAGTAACGGTACAGACCGTGGACTTCAGGGGGGCGTGGGCGCTAGAGCCCGAAAGCGGGGCAGCAGTGACGCAAAAAGACGGCAGTCGACTGGAGCGGGACGATCTGATTCAGGACCGTGAGGTCGACAACGCCCAAGGTGACCGGCTGGCTCACGGCCACATCGCCGATCAGCTCAACGATGTGGTGCTGTCGGTTCCCGCCCCGACCAACATCGCGGTGTGGGGCCCCTGGGGCTCCGGCAAGTCGGGTGTGGCCAACCTCCTGAAGAGGCTGCTTGAGAAGCAGCGGGACGTTCGATTCGTGCGATTCGACGCCTTCAAGTACGCGGAGAATCCGCTGCGCAGGAACTTCATCATCGCGGTCGCCACGGCGCTGGAGATCGAGGACGCGAGGTTCCACGACGAGTTGTACGGCGGACGGGTCGCCGTGAAGGTGCAGTTCGCGGGGGGCGACGTACAGCGTCTGCTGAAGATGTTCGGCTGGATGTTCGGTTCTGTCGTCGGCTTCTTCGCTACCGCCATGGCGCTCTTTGCCTGGCTGCACGGAGGTCCTTTCCGGCCCACGTTCGCCACCATGGCGGCTGGAGCGCTGAAGGCGGGCATCGCTCCAGCGGCCCTGCTGACGTCCCTGGTGGTCCTGGTCTCGCGAACCCTCACACGCGAGCACAAGTCGGAAGCTGCCGACAGCGACGAGCAGTTCGAGAATCTCTTCGCCGACCTCGTCGCGTGCTCCGGCGTGAAGCGCTTGATCGTGTTCGTGGACGAACTGGACAGGTGCAAGCCCTCCGACGTCGTGGCAACGCTCGACGCCTTGCGCACGTTCCTTGGGGTCGAGGGGTGCGTATTCGTCGTCGCCGCCGACCAGCAGGTCCTTGAAGAGGCACTGACTCGGGCTCTGGAGCAGGCAACGCCCGCTGACGCCGTCAACCCGTACTACAGCAGCGGAAGCGGCTACCTGGACAAGGTGTTCCAATACCAGATCAGCCTCCCGCCACTGTTGGTGCCGAAGGTGACCAACTTCGCCGCCGATCTGGTGCGCGAGCGCGGCGGACTGTGGGCGACGATGGACGTCAACCTGGTGGTGAGCGTTCTTGTGCCCTCGCATGTCCGGAGCCCCCGCCGGGTGAAGGC
Organism: Streptomyces sp. NPDC101234; assembly: GCF_044767525.1. Taxonomy (NCBI): domain Bacteria; kingdom Bacillati; phylum Actinomycetota; class Actinomycetes; order Kitasatosporales; family Streptomycetaceae; genus Streptomyces; species Streptomyces sp. NPDC101234. The sequence continues at coordinate 241,048 of NZ_JBIWOA010000006.1, forward strand.
GCTGCTGAACACATTCGCCCTGACCTACCGGCTGGCCCAACAAAGGGCGGCGGACGGACTGCTGGAGACCGACCCGGCCCCCCGGGTCGCGGAGATCGCTAAACTGGTTTGTCTCCGGGTCGAGTTCCCCTTGTTCGCCAGGGATCTGCTACCCGACCACCGGCTGTGCGAGTACGTACTGACGCTGGTCGCCGATCCTCAGGCCGACCTCGGCTTCAACGTGTCTGAGCCGGTCAGACAGGCCGCGCGAAGGTACGCGAACCTCGATGCCGCCGTCGACCAGCATCTCAGCGACCCCCCGGAGCCTGACGAAGGTGAGCACGGGGAGGAGAAGGCGGCCGATGTCCGAAAGCACCACGGCCAGCAGCTCGTGGCCTATCTCAAGAAGACGCGGAAGATACCGGGACCAGGTCAAGACCTGATCTTCATGGAGACCAGCGGCAGCGTGTTCGGACTGCCCGCCGCCGTGGCCGAGATATTGGAGCAGCAGGCTCAGAACGCCGAGTTGAATGAGGTGCTGTCGTCGGTCGGCGGTCTTTCCGTCGACGACCGCCCGGCCGCGCTGGCCCTACTGACGCAGCAGGCGCGGGATGCGATTGGTTTGGAAGAAGAGAACGTCGCTCATGCTGTCCTGGCGGTCTGCGGCGACACGACCGTCTCTCTGAACGGCACGGCGGACACCGCGGTCGAGACCCTCACACCGATCCTGGCGAACTCCCCGCACGCACTGCCGGCCGAGGTACTGCCCGGATGCTGGCGGCTGGCCCTTGCGAGCGAGCGTCCGGCAGCTCTCGAGATGCGCATGATCGTCCTTCAGCACTCCTCAGTCAGAGACAGTGCTTCGGCGGCCGCAGTGGTGATGCGCCATGTTGGGCCGGCCCTGGCAGCGGCCCCCGATCTCGTACAACAGCTGGTGTCCCGCCATCTGCTGGACGAGGAGGAGGACATGGCAGAGATGGTCGCCGAACTCTCCTCTTCGGATGCCGCAGCCCTTATGACGCAGGTCGCCCCCCAAGCTGCAAAAGATCTGCGGGCACTGATCGAGCAGCACCAGGAGTGGACGAAAGCGCAAGCTCAGCCGGAACCCGCCGGGTCGAATTCCACACCGGAGCCTGCGTCGCCCGACGACGCGCTACGCAGGCTGGAGGGGCTCCTGGAGCGCTGGTGTGACGAGAGCCCCGACGCGGCACACGCCGTCGTGGGACTACTGCTCGCCTCAGACAGCAGGCTCGGCCGCGACATCGTGGCGCAGCACATGGACGCGATTCCCCCAGTGCGGGACACACCCCTGGCACGGGCAGTGCTGTCGAGCACTCGCCCGCGCACGACCCCCCAGTGGCCGACGTGGCTGGGGCTGTTGGACCCTCGATCAGCCGTCGAGGACATGGCCTCCGAGTTCGACGCCCTGCTCGAAGTTCTGTGGGCGAGAGCAAGTAATCGAACCAAAGCCGACGCCCCCGAGGTTGTCGCTCGTGCTGCGGACAGCTTCACACAGCTCTTCGACCACCGGCCCCCGGACCGGCATCCACACATCACACCGTTCGTCCTTGCATCGTTGTTCCGACCCTCAAGCGACGAGGAAGCGACCGAGCAACTGCGGCTGCTCGAAGCGCTGCGGCCACTGGAGAACAGCGGCCTGCTCCACCGGACAGTCTTCGTCCACCACCAGGCGGCGGCTCTCATCGAATTGCTCGTCGACGGCGATGACCTCGTCGTTGCGCACGACAGCGCGCTCATGGCCTACGTCGAGTCCCTCCTCAACGACTGCCTGCGTGACTTGAGCTCTCCCGGCCTAGCCGCTCTGTCCCCCGACGAAGCCCGAGCTCTGGTGAAGGCCTTCGACAACTGCGGCTGGTTCCCCGAACGCGAGCACATCCGGCTGCGGGTCCATGCGCACCATCTGCTGATGACCGGCGGCACCGACAGGGCCGGTCTTGACCCCCTGCCGTCGGCCACGGCCATAGCCGGACACGCCCGGAACCACCCCGAGGGCGCCGGCGAAGCGTTGGCCGCGTGGATCGCTGTGGAGGAACCTTCGGCATCGGAGCTGCTCACGGCCGTCACGGCAGGACTGCGGCAACCATCACCGCTGCAGACCAACGTGACGCTGCTGCAGGCAGTGGCCTCACGGCTGGCCGCCCTGCCCTCGCAGGACCAGGCCGGCTTCTGGAAGGATCTGCTGGGGGGCCTGGGCACTCACCTGCCGGAGCAGATGCTGACCGCAGCCGGATGGCCCTCGCTCCCGGACGCTCTCGCGGCCGAGCTGCTGATCGACAGGTACGCCCGCACATCCCGGAATCCCGACCGCCGTGCCGTACTCGACCTGTGGAAGGCCGCCAACGTCACACATCCGACTGCCCGCCGCGACCTGATACAGGCGATTCTCCTGCCCATGCTCGATGTCAACCAGGGAGCCGCCGAGTTCGCGCTGTCCTATCTTCCGCAACTCATGGAATCCGTCCCCAAGGGGATAGTCAAGGTCATACGTGAGGCGGTCGAGGCCAGCGTCAAGAAGTGGAGCAACCTCGAAGAGCGTGGCATCAGGGCGTTGAAGGCCGTCGGTTACCGCACCGAGCGCACCGGCCTGCTGAGACTGCGCGAACGCATCAGCCGCAGCAACGATGACTGAGGCATCATCAGCGGCCGGTCCCACCCGGACCCGGGGCGCACAACGCCCGGCGGGATCGAACACCCCACCGGCCACTCCATCACCGCCCGCTTACCGGATTCACGGTGCTCACATCACTACGCTCTACCTACTTCCGATCAATCGGCCAAAGTGGCGCTTTGGGCGAGTTACGCCGTAACTGAATCTTGACCTGCCGCCCGTCCTGGGCTTCACAGAGTTTGCTCAGCGTGGCACTCCGCGACACGGATACGAACCGGCCGGATCTTCCCGCTTGATAGTTACTCATTTCGGTATGGGGCAAATACTCTCGATTGTCGACTCTCACGTCGGCATCCACCCTGATGTGTCGAATATGCCACCGCCCCTGCACGCCTCGCCGAGCAGGGGAAACGACCATGATCACGGGGGACGCGTCGGACATCACGCAGGTCGCGGGTGTGGGGGCCGGTGCGCTGGTCACCGAGATGGCAAAGAGCACGTGGGAGTCCATGCGGCTCGGGGTGGCCCGGCTCTTCCGCCGGGGCGGGGAGGAGAACGCCCCGCAGGAGCTGCAACTGATCGACGCTGCACGGCAACGGCTTGTCGACAGCTCGGAGCGCGAGCGCGGGTCGGTGGAGGACCGGCTGCGGAACGAGCTGATGATCCAGCTGGGCGGCATCCCTGCAACAGCATCCGGACGCGGCGCAGGAGCTTCAGCACCTGGTTGACCAGGTCAAGGGCGCGAACGACGGTGATGGCGCGCGGACGAGCGTGCAGCATAACAACGAAAGCATGGTCGTCATCTCGGGTGGCGACATCAACGCCTCGGGCGGCTTCCACTACCGCGCGCCGGAGCAGAGCCGGTGAGCGAGGAGACCTTCCCGGGGGCCGTCCCGCCGCCACCTGGACGCCACCGCGGCTCCAGTCGGCAAGTCAGCAGATGATGTCGCCGGGGCTGACCTCGGTACCGGGATCGAGCAGGTGGATGGTGCCGTCGCTGTCCTGCGCGCCCAGCACGAGGAACTCGCTCTTGAATCCTGCGATGCGCTTGGCACCGAGGTTGACCGCGCCGACGACGAGGCGGTCCTGGAGCTGTTCCCGGCTGTAGTTGGTGACCTGGGCGCTGGTGCGCAGGGTGCCGATCTCGGTTCCGAAGTCGACGGTGAGTTTCCATGCCGGCCGCCGGGCTTCGGGGAACGCCTCGACGTCCTTGATACGGCCCACGCGGATGTCCACCGCGAAGAACTGGTCCGGAGAGGCTTGGGGTTTGGCGGCGGGCTGGGCGGCGGATGCGGTGGAAGCGTTCGGCATGTGCTGGTCCTTGATGTTTCGGAGGGCTTCGGAGGGCAGGGTGGGTCAGCGGTCTTGAAGGAAGTGACGGTCCGCGTCGGCCAGGGCCTGGCCCAGCAGGTCGACGATCTCGTCGAGTTCCTCCTGGGTGGCGATCAAGGGCGGTGCGATCTGTACGACCGGGTCGCCGCGGTCGTCCGCCCGGGCCAGGAGGCCGAGGTCGCGCATGCGCGTCGGCAGGAAGCGCTTGACCAGTTCGTTCTTGCGGTCCACGGCGAAGCGCGCGCCATCCGGTCCGTCGACGAGTTCGACGGCCCAGAAGAAGCCGTCGCCGCGCACGTCGCCGACGATGTTCAGCTCGGTCAGTTCGGTGAGGCGCTTGTGGAGATGGCCGGTCAGGGACCGGACGTTGTCCAGGACTCCGTCTCGCTCGAAGATGTCGAGGTTCGTGAGGGCGGTGGCGGCGGCGACCGGGTGGCCGGCGAAGGTCAGCCCGTGCAGGAGGGTGACTCCGTCGCCGTAGAAGGGCTCGGCGACCTTGTCGGAGACCATGACCGCGCCGAGAGTGGCGTACGACGAGGTGAGCCCCTTGGCCGTGGTGATCATGTCGGGTACGGCACCGTACTTGGACACGGCGAAGTACTCGCCGATACGGCCGAACCCGGTGATGACCTCGTCCGCGACCAGGAGGAAGCCGTACCGGTCGGCCATTGCCCGCAGCCCCGGCCAGTAGCCCGCCGGGGGCGTGAAGCAGCCGCCGGCGTTCTGCACGGGTTCGGCGATCAGCAGGGCCACGTTCTCCGGGCCGGCCTCCAGCACCGCCGCCTCGGTCTCGGCCAGCAGCCGGGAGGTGAAGGCGTCCTCGTCGCCGTCGTTGGTGCGGTACCGGTTGGTGTTGGGGACGTGGGTGACGTCCAGCGCCGGGGCTCCGAAGGGTTCCTTGAGTGCCGGAATGCCGGTCAGGGCGAGGGCGCCCATGGTCTGGCCGTGGTACGCGGTGCGACGGGCGATGGCCTTGGTGCGCTGAGGCTGGCCGTTCGCCACGTGGTACATGCGGGCGAGCTTCCACGCGGACTCCACGGACTCTGATCCGCCGGAGGTGAAGAAGACGCGGTTGATGCCATCGGGGGCCAAGGTGGCCAGACGCTCGGCCAGTTCGATGGCGGCGGGGTGCGCGGTGTTCCACAGGGTGCTGAACGGCAGGCGGTTCAGCTGCTGTTCCGCCGTCTTGGCGAACTCGGGGCCGTAGGAGTAGCCGAGTTGGGCACAGAAGAGAGCCGACAGCCCGTCGATGTAGCGCTTTCCGGCGGCGTCGTGGAGGTAGACGCCTTCTCCTCGGTCGGGCAGGAACACTTCCTGGCCGTTGCGCAGGTTCGCGTGCTGGCCGAAGTGCAGGAGCAGGTGATCGCGGGCGGCTGCCTGGAGTCGGGCGTTGGCGGTGGGCTGATCGGGCATGCAGGTTCTCTCCGAAGAGGTCGAGGGGAACACGGGAAGAGGAGTCAGTTCTCGGCGGGAGGCGTCAGATCACGCACCGCCGAGTCCAGGTGCGCGTTGACGGCGTCCAGGAGGGCCTGCTCGTCCTCGCCCTGGAGCAGGACCAGTAGTTGCTGGTGTTCGGCGACGAGCAGGTCCTGCTCCGGATAGAGGTCCATGAGGTTGGCCAGGCAGATCCGGGTCTCGGCGAGCAGGGTGGTGAACATCCTGCTCAGCCTGGGGCTCTCGGCGGCTTCGACGAGGGCGCTGTGGAAGGCCAGGTCCTGCTCGGCGATGAGGCGGGTGTCGCCCTGGCCGGCCAGGGCGCGCATCTCCTCGACCACGGCGCCGAGCCGCTCCAGGTGGAGCCGGGACTTACCGCGGTGCAACAGGGTCGCCGCCTCGCGCTCGATCGCCCGCCTCGCGGTGTAGATGTCCTTGATGTCGGCGGCGTCCAGCTCGACGACGAACACGCCCCGGTTGGGGATGTTCCTCAACAGGCCCTCTTGGACAAGGCGTTGGAGTGCCTCACGGACCGGGCCACGGCTGACTCCCAGGCGGGCCCCCAGCTGCGGCTCGATCATCCTGCTGCCCGGCGCGAACGCGCCGGAGACGATCTGTTCCCGCAGCCGGTCCGCGATGAGTGCGGGAGTGCTCCGCAGCTTCACGGGGGTGAGCTCGTCGAGCCCCGGCTGCGGTGCACCGCCTCGACTGGCAGGAGTCACAGCGCTCATGACGCGGAACGGTCCCGCACAGGTGTGGCGATGTACTTGTACTCCAGGAACTCCTCGATACCGACCCGTCCGCCTTCCCGGCCCAGGCCGGACTGCTTGACCCCGCCGAAGGGTGCGGCCGGGTTGGAGACCAGGCCGGTGTTGAGGCCGACCATGCCGACCTCCAGGCGTTCGCTGATGTCCAGGGCGCGGTCGAGGTCCTGGGTGAAGAGGTAGCCGACGAGTCCCCATTCGGTGTCGTTGGCCAGCCGTACGGCCTCGTCCTCGTCGTCGAAGGCGATGACCGGGGCGACCGGGCCGAAGATCTCGGTGGTCAGCATGTCGCTGTCCGGACTGACCTGGGCCAGCACGGTCGGGGGGTAGAAGTGACCGGCGTCCTGGGGCACGGCGCCGGCGGCGACGACCTTGGCGCCCTTGGCGATCGCGTCCTCTACGAGGGAGACGACCTTCTGCTTGCTCGCGGCGTCGATCAGGGGGCCGACCTGGACGCCGTCGCGAGTGCCCGGCCCCACGGTGAGGGCGGCCATGCGCGAGGCGAGGCGCTCGGCGAACTCGTCGGCGACGGACCGGTGCACGAACAGGCGGTTGGCCGCCGTGCACGCCTCACCCATGTTGCGCATCTTCGCCATCATCGCGCCTTCGACTGCGACGTCGAGGTCGGCGTCCTCGAAGACGATGAAGGGGGCGTTGCCGCCCAGCTCCATGGAGGTCCGGATCACCGTGTCCGCACACTGAGCGAGCAGCAGCCGGCCCACCCCGGTGGAGCCGGTGAAAGACAGCTTGCGGATGTGGCCGCCGCGCAGGGCCGGTTCGACCACTTCCGCGGCGCGTGTGGTGGTGACGACGTTGAGGACACCATCGGGGAGCCCGGCCTCCTGGAGGATGCGGGCCAGCGCGAGGGTAGAGAGCGGGGTCTGGGGGGCTGGCTTGAGGACCATCGTGCAGCCGGCGGCCACCGCGGGACCGATCTTGCGGGTGCCCATCGCCAAGGGGAAGTTCCACGGCGTGATCAGCATGCAGGGGCCGACCGGCTGCCGCATGACCATAATGCGGTTGCGTCCGTCGGGCGTGGTCGTCATCCCGCCGTCGATGCGGACGGCCTCCTCGCTGAACCAGCGGAAGAACTCGGCGGCGTACGCCACCTCACCGCGTGCCTCGGCAAGCGGCTTGCCCATCTCCAGGGTCATCAGCATCGCCAGTTCGTCGGTGCGCTCGATGATCAGCTCGTAGGCGCGGCGCAGGATCTCGCTTCGTACCCGCGGCGCGGTCCGCGCCCAGGAGCCCTGGACGGCCACCGCTGCCTCGACGGCGCGGGCGCTGTCGGCCGCGCCACCGTCGGCGATCTCGCACAGCTGTGTCTCGGTGGCGGGGTTCTCCACGGCGAAGGTACGGCCGTCGGCCGCCGGCACCCACTGGCCCGCGATGAACAGCTGCCGGGGAACGTCCGCGATGACGTCCGTCTTCGTGTCGTTGGTGTCGGCCATGCTCGTGTCTCCAAAACTCAGGAAGGCGAAGGGGGTTGGGGGGCGTCCAGCAGCTGTGCCAGGTGGGTGGCGCCGGGTCGGTCGTCTGCGACGAGGTGCTCGATCTGCATCTGGCAGCTGAACCCGTCGGCCAGGACCGGCGTTTCGGGCGCGGCGGCTTCGAGCCGGGGACGCAGGGCCTGGTCAGCTACGGCGAGCGAGATGTCGTAGTGCTCGTTCTCGAAGCCGAAGTTGCCAGCCACACCGCAGCAGCCGGTGGCCTCGGTGACCTTCTCGACGCCCAGATCGCGCAGCAGGTCGCGCTGCTGTCCGGCGCCGAAGACGGCGTACTGGTGGCAGTGGGTCTGGAGCACCACTTCGTCAGGTACGTGCTGGGGCTTCCACCCTGCGGCGACGCGTTCGGCGAGCGCCCCGGTGAAGGTCCGCACGCGCGCGGCGACCCGGCGGGCCGCGTCGCTGTCCACCAGTTCCGGCAGGTCCTTGGCGAGGGCGGCGGCGCAGCTGGGTTCCGTGACCACGATGGGCCCTTCGGTCGCGTCGAGGGTCGCGGCCGTACGGGCCAACACGCGTCGGGCTATGCCGAGTTGCCCGGTGGTGATCCAGGTCAGGCCGCAGCAGACGTCACCGCGCGCCTGCGTGGGCAGCCCGGCGTCGGCAAGGACGCGGGAAGCGGCTCCGGCCAGTTCGGGACGGAAGGCCTGGGTGAACGAGTCCACCACGAGGACCGCCCCGGGTGCCTGCGCCGTCTCCGCCAGACCGCGCCGCCATGCGCGCCGTCCATGGAACGCGGGCAGGCTCCGCTTCGGCGTCACTCCGCCCAGGCGGGCGATCCATGGCCCGAGACGGCTGCCCATCACCGCGTTGACCAGCTTCGGCATGCGTCCGGCGAGCGCCGTCCACAGCGGGAGCCAGCCGAGCGAGTAGTGCGACAGGGGGCGCAGCCGCCACTTGTAGTGGTGGTGCAGGAACTCGGACTTGTACGTCGCCATGTCGACGCCGACCGGGCAGTCGCTGGAGCACGCCTTGCACGACAGGCACAGGTCGAGTGCCTCACGGGTCTCGCGGGAGCGCCAGCCGCCGGGCAGCGCGCCGCGCAGCATCTCCTGCAGGGTGCGTGCGCGGCCGCGGGTGGAGTGTTGTTCGTCGCCGGTGGCCCGGTAGCTGGGGCACATGACACCGCCGGTGTGGCTGCGGCAACGGCCCACGCCCACACATCGGTTGGCGGCCGCGGTGATGCCGTCGGGGTCCTCCAGGAGGGCGAACACCGTCGAGGGTGCGGTGGACCGGCCCGTGTCGAGGGCGAGGTCCGCGTCCAACGGGCGGGGGTCGACGAGAATGCCCGGGTTGAGCAGTCCCCCGGGGTCCCACACGTGCTTGAACGCCGCGAAGGCGTCCAGCATCGGCCGGTCGTACATCACGGACAGCAGCTCGCTGCGGGCCCGTCCGTCGCCGTGCTCGCCCGAGAGGGTTCCCCCGTGCCGTACGACGAGTCGGGCGGCCTCGGTGAGGAAGGCGCGCATAACGGCGCGACCCTCGTCGGTGTCGGGGTGGAAGTCGAGCCGCACGTGGACACAGCCCGCGCCGAAGTGCCCGTACAGGACGCCGGTGAGCCGGTGATCGGCCATGAGCGCCCGGAAGTCGCGCAGGTAGTTCGCCAGTTGGTCGGGGGCGACCGCCGCGTCCTCCCAGCCGGGCCACGACGCGCTGCCGTCGGTCAGCCGGGCGGCCAGGCCAGCGCCGTCCTCCCGCACCCGCCACAGGGAGGCCCGCTCGGAGCGGTCGGTGATCAGGCGGCCGGAGACCATCCGGCCCGCCGCCTTCAGCTCGTCCAGGAGACGTTCGGCCTCCGCGGCCACTTGCTGCGGGTCGTCCCCGTCGAGGTCGACGTACAGCCAGGCACGTCCCTCGGGCAGTCCGGTCACCGAGGCGGCGCCCCGGCGGTGGCGCATGGTGGCCACGATCGCTTCGTCCAGACCCTCGACCGCGGCCGGGGAGAACTTCAGGATGAGCGGGACGTCCTCGGCCGCGTCCACTACGTCGTCGTAGCCGAGTGCCACCAGCAGCGCGGTCGGCGGTTTCGGCATCAGCCGTACGGTCGCGGAGACCACCGTGGCGCAGGTCCCCTCAGTGCCGGCGAGGGCTCGTACGACGTCGAAGCCGTTCTCGGGCAGCAGGTGCTGGAGCTGGTAGCCGGAGACCTGGCGCGGGATACGGCCGAGGGTCAGGCGGATCGCCGCGAGGTTGGTGTCGACGATGCCGCGCAGGGCGGCCGTCAGCTCGGCCACCCGCTCCCGGCCCGCCTCGTCCACGGCGTGCAGCCCGTCGCGGTCGGCGACGACACGGGTGCCGTCGGCCAGGACCAGGTCGAGGGCGACCAGGTGCTCGCCGGTGCGGCCGTAGCGCACGGAGTGGTTGCCGCACGCGTCGTTGCCGATCATGCCGCCGATGGTGCAGCGGCTGTGCGAAGACGGGTCGGGGCCGAAGACCAGGCCGTGCGGGGCGGCGGCGTCCTGGAGGTCGTCCAGGACGATGCCGGCCTCGACGCGCGCGGTCCGCCCGGAGGCGTCGATGTCGAGGACACGCCGCATGTGGCGCGACAGGTCCAGCACGAGGCCGGTGCCGACCGCGTTGCCGGCCATGCTCGTGCCCGCGCCGCGGGAGGTGACCGGCACACCAAGCCGGTGACAGACCCGGTGCGCGCCCACGACCTCGTCAGCGTCAGCGGGGAATGCCACGGCCAGCGGCGGCACCCGGTAGTTGGACGCGTCGTAGGCGTACTGCGCGCGCCGCCCGCCGGAGGTGTCGACCCGCAGGGACGGCACCTCCCGGCGCAGGGCAGCGACCAGCTCTTCCACGGTGGTCATGACGTGGCGGCCGTGCCCTTGTCCACGGCTGCGCGCCAGGCGGCGAGGCCCTCGTCGACGGCGGTCTCGTCGATGACCAGCGCCGGGATCATGCGCACGACGTTGTTCCAGGGGCCGCACAGCAGCAGAAGGAGACCTTCCTCGGCTGCGGCCTGCTGCACCCGGGCGGCGGTGGCCGGGTCGGGGGAGCCGTCATCCGTGACGAACTCGTTGGCGAGCATCAGGCCCAGGCCGCGGACGTCGGCGATGCCCGGCGTGGTGCGGGCGATCTCCTCCAGGCCGGCGCGCAGCCGCTGCCCCATGGCGTTGGCGTTCTCCACCAGCTTCTCTTCCCGGATCACGTCCAGAGTGGCGACCGCGGCCGCGCACGCGACGGCGTTGCCGCCGTAGGTGCCGCCCTGCGAGCCCGGGAGCACCTTGCTCATCAGCTCCTGGGAGGCGGCGATGCCGGACAGGGGGAAGCCGCTCGCCAGGCCCTTGGCGATGGTGATGACGTCGGGGCGGACGTCCTCGGCGTGGTCGTGGCCCCAGAAGCGGCCGGTACGGCCGAAGCCGGTCTGGATCTCGTCCATGACGAGGACGATGCCGTGGCGGTCGGCGCGCTCGCGCAGGCCGCGGAGGAAGGCGGGGTCGGCCTGGATGTAGCCGCCTTCACCGAGCACGGGCTCGACGACGAAGGCTGCCGTCTCCTGCGGGGCGGTGACGGTCTGGAGCAGGTAGTCGAGCTCGCTGAGCGCGAAGCGGGTCGCGGTCTCCTGGTCCCAGCCGTAGCGGAAGGCCGTGGGGAACGGGGCGATGGCGACACCCGACATCAGCGGCGAGAAGCCGGTGCGGAACTTGGTACCGGACGTGGTCATCGAGGCGGCGGCGACGGTGCGTCCGTGGAAACCGCCGTGGAAGACGACGATGTTGGGGCGGCCGGTGGCCTGCCGGGCCAGTCGCAGCGCCGCCTCGACGGCCTCGCTGCCGGAGTTGGAGAAGAACAGGCTGTCCAGACCGGCAGGCAGCACGTCCCCGAGCCGTTCGACCAGCTGCTGGAGCGGCTGGTGCATCACGGTCGTGTACTGGCCGTGGATGAGCTTGCCGATCTGCTCCTGCGCGGCGGCGACCACGCGCGGGTGACAGTGGCCCGTGCTGGTGACGCCGATGCCGGCGGTGAAGTCCAGGTAGCGGCGGCCGTCGGTGCCGTAGAGGTACACGCCCTCGCCGCGCTCGGCGGTGACGGGGGTGGCTTGGCGCAGGTGGGGGGACAGGCTGGTCATGACGGGGCGACTCCTCGTGCGGGTTGAGCTGTGGGGCGGTGTGCCGGGCGCCGGGGACACGTGGACGGCGCCCGGCACGGATCGAGGGCGAAGGTCAGCCGTTGAACTTCTGGTGGACCTCGTTGACGGTGGCCGCCAGGTCGGTCAGATCGCGGCGGACGGCATGCGCGATCGACGGGTCGTCCTTCTCGTCGAGCCGGTTGATCCACACACGGGTGATGTCGAGCTCGCTGGCCGGCACCATGTCGTGGAAGTAGCTCTGCGCCACATGCACCCAGCGGTCACGGGCGACGCCGAGGGACTTCTCGAAGTACTCGAAGTGGTTGTGGGCCGGCTTGTAGGCGCCGGAGTCCTCGGCGGTGACGATCGCGTCGAACTGGATCCCGAGGCGGCGCTGGGTCTCGCCGATGACGACGCGGTCGCAGTTGGTGAGCAGGGCGAGGTTCCAGCCGGCCTCCTGCAGCTCACGCAGGGCCTGCTGGGTCTCGGGGAAGACCGGCCAGAACGGGATGCCGGCCGTCAGGACCCGGAACTGGTCCTCCACGAGGTCGAGCTCGGCCTCGCCGGCCGTGCGCTTCAGGGCCTCCGCCAGCACGTCGCTGTAGCGCATACCGGGGTGCTCGCTCTGCACCTGCGGCTCGTGGCGGTTGTAGACATCCAGCAGCTCCCAGCCCTTGCCGGGCGCGACGAGCTCGATGCCGGTGGCGATGCCGTGGCGCCAGTCCACGAGGGTGCCGAAACAGTCGAAAGTGACCCAACGCTTCTCGCTCATTGATCTTTCTCCGGGTTCTCGGAAGGGAGGAGCCGGGGCGGGGTCGTGACCACAAGCCGACCGGCATTGCCAACAGTCGGATCGTCTACGATTCGACGCCGCGCGTCTTTCGTCAGCCGTTCAGAAAAGGCGGCACCGACTTTCGACACCTGCACATGGTTCGCCGTCGCATGCGCGCTCTACGGTCCTCGGCACCAGCGGCACCTCGCGAAGCCGCCCCAATCCGCTCTCCCCGAACATTTCGGAGATCCCCGCGATGCCGCCCCATGCCCGCTCCCGCGAGGCTGTCCCAGCTCGCACCTTCCACCCCCCTTCGGCACAGCAGCGCTCGCCGACCGGCCGTGCCGCCGCCGCGACGGCCGGCGCCGCGGTCATCTGGGGAACCCTTGGTCCCGTGACGTCCCGGTTCCCGGCCGGGGATCTGCTGCACGTGGCAGAGCTGCGCCTGCTGATCGGCGCCGCGGCCCTGTACTTCCTGGCCCGATGCCGCGGTATTCGTCATGTGTCCTGGCAGCGGCGGGAGTTGAGGGCCGTCGCCCTCGGTTCCGTGGCCGTGTCGGGCTTCTCCGCGTGCTACTTCCACGCCGTCGACCTGTCCGGGGTGGCCACGAGCACGGTGATCGCCATCGGCGGCGCCCCGATCCTCTCAGGCCTCACCGCGCGCTTCGTCACCCGGCGGCCCGTCACCCGCACCTGGGCCGTCGCCACTGCAGTGGCCGTCACCGGCATCGCCCTGGTGTCCCTGCCGGGCGGCGCCCGCTCCTTCAGCCTGCCCGGCATCGCCCTCGCGGCCCTGGCAGCAGCCTTGTACGCGGCGCAGGCCGACACGATCCAGGTGGTGGCCCGCCGGCATGGGCCCGCCACCGCGGTGGCCGCCATCTTCGCGGGCGGCGCCTTCACCCTGACCCCCTGGCTGCCCGGCGCCGTGACCTGGGCGATGGCCGACAACGGGCGTCTGACCGGCGTGCTCTACCTCGGCGTGTTCACCACCGCCGTCGCCTACGCCCTCTTCGCCCACGGCGTCGACCGACTCGGCGCCCCGACCGCGGTCACCATCTCCCTGCTGGAACCGGCCACCGCCGCCGTCCTGGCCGCCGTATGGCTGCACCAGGATCTTTCCGCCCTGCGCTGGGCCGGGATCGTCCTCGTCCTGGGCGGGCTCGCCCTGATGATGCGACCGCGGCACAGCGGCCCGGTCTCGGCCTGATCCTCCCCGTCTTCCCCTCCTCGGGCTCCGGCCCGTCCATGGCCCCGCCAGTCGGCGGGTCCTTTCCCGAGCCGTGAAAGGGACCCTTCATGCAACAACTGCAACCCGGCCTCAAAGGCCGCCATCTGAGCATGATCGCCATCGGCGGGGTCATCGGCGCCGGCCTGTTCGTCGGGTCGGGCGCCGGTATCCGCAACACCGGTCCGGCCATCATCGTCTCGTACGCCCTGGCCGGGATCCTGGTCGTCCTGGTGATGCGCATGCTGGGCGAGATGTCCGCGGCCGCCCCCTCGACCGGCTCCTTCTCCTCGTACGCCGACCAGGCCCTGGGCCGCTGGGCCGGCTTCACCATCGGATGGCTGTACTGGTGGTTCTGGGTGGTGGTCCTCGCTGTCGAGGCGACCGCCGGTGCCACCATCGTGCACAACTGGATCCCGGCGATCCCCGCCTGGCTCGTCGCCCTGCTCGTGATGGCCGTACTGACCGGCACCAACCTCTACTCCGTCGGCTCCTTCGGCGAGTTCGAGTTCTGGTTCTCCGCCATCAAGGTCGGCGCCATCGTCGTCTTCATCGTCCTCGGCGGCCTGGCCGTCTTCGGTCTGCTGCCCGGCACCGAGGCGGTCGGCACGGACAACCTCACCGGCCACGGCGGATTCTTCCCGCACGGCGGCGGAGCGGTGGTGACCGGCATGCTGAGCGTGGTCTTCGCCTTCATGGGCAGCGAGATCGTCACCATCGCCGCCGCCGAGTCCAAGGATCCCGGCCGCGCCGTCGCCAAGGCCATCGCCAGCGTCATCTGGCGCATCCTGGTGTTCTACCTGGGCTCGATCGCCGTCGTCATCACGCTGCTGCCCTGGGACAGCAGCAAGACGGGCGCCAGCCCGTACGTCGCCGTCCTGGAGCACATCGGCATCCCCGGGGCCGCGACCGCCATGGACTTCATCGTGCTGACCGCGGTGCTGTCCTGTCTCAACTCCGGTATCTACACCGCTTCCCGGATGGCCTTCTCCCTCGCCGAGCGCGGCGACGCTCCCCGGTCGTGGACGCGCGTGACCTCTCGCGGCGTCCCGCGCCGGGCGATCTGGGCCTCCGTGGTCTTCGGATTCCTCGCCGTGGGCCTGAACTACTACTCCCCCGACCTCGCCTTCACCTTCCTCCTCAACTCATCAGGAGCAGTGGCGCTGTTCGTCTGGCTCGTGGTCGCCGTATCGCAGCTGAGGCTGCGTCGTCGCTACGAGCGGGAGGCTCCGGAACGGCTGGTCCTGCGCATGTGGGGCTTTCCGGTCCTGACGTGGGTCGCCATCATCGGCATCCTCGCCGTCCTGGTCACGATGCTGTTCGACGACTCCGCACGACCGCAGCTGCTTTGGTCGGTCGGCGTAGCGGCCCTGGTGCTGGTGTGCGCATGGGTACAGCAGACGCGGCACGGTGCCGCTCCCGTCGACCTTCCGGACCAGCAGCGGGAGCCGGTCCGCTGACATTCCTGTCCACTGACCGCCGCCTCCTCAGGAGGCGGCGGTCAGTCGTCTGTGAGCGCCCGGACCGCGCTGCCCAGGTGAGCGCGCATCAACTTCCGCGCTTCAGCCGCGTCCTGTGCCTCCAGCGCGTCAAGGATCCGTCGGTGCTCGTCGGCCAGGTCGGCCCGGCGCGGATAGTGGGCCTCCAACTGCACCAGGCACAACCGCACCTCCTCCAGCAGACCATGGAACAGCCGGTCCAGCCGCTCGCTTCCCGCCGCCTCGACCAGCGCCGTGTGGAAGGCGAGATCGGCCTCCGCCACCTCGCTCCACGGAGCGTCGGTGGGAAGGTTCTCCAGATGCTCCATGGCCTGCTCCACCGGGTGCAGGCGCTCCGCTGATCGGTCCGTCGCCGACAGATGGTCGACCACGTGCAGTTCCACGGCTTCCCGCGCGAAGTAGACGTCCCGTACATCCGCGCTGCTCAGCTCCGGCACGACGGCCGAGCGGCCTATGTCGCGGCGCAGTACTCCGCGCTCGACCAGGTGCTGCACCGCGGTACGTACGGTGGGGCGAGCGACGTTGAACCGCTCGGCCAGCTCCACCTCCGGCAGCTTCGAGCCGGGCGGCAGATCACCGCTCAGGATCCGCCGACGCAGTTCCTCGGTCAGTGCCTGCACGGCGGTGACGCGTTGCAGCACGGCGTATCCCCTTACTCCGGCTCGCGAGCGAGCAAGTTGTCACACAGTCTGACACATCCGCGATATCGGGTATCCGGACGTACTTGATGCGCCCCGATCGTGCATTTCCGGGGCGCATCAAGGGACTGCGGATCAGGGTGAGGCTGGGCTCCCCACGTGAGCACCGTCAGGAGCAGGGTCCGTCACGCGGTGCCGGTTCTTGGGGCTGAGGTCTTCCAGGGTGCGTCCCTTGGTCGCGAGCCCCAGTGCCAGCACGGTCAGCACACCCGCCAGAAGGACGGCCGAAGTGACACCGAAAACGGCGTTCAGTCCGCCCTGGGCTGCCGCGGCCGTGAAAGCAAAGGGGGCGATGATGCCGCCGATGCGCCCGAAGGCCGAGGCCGTCCCCTGACCCGTGGTGCGGATCTCGGTCGGGTAGGTCTCCGGCGTGTAGGTGTACAGGAGGGCGTAGACACCGTTCATGAACAGCGAGAGGGCTGCACCGAAGCCGATGATCGCACCCTCGGAGTGGGACAGTGCCATGCCGAGTGCGGAGAGGGTGGCGCCGGACAGGTACAGGGCGATGACCCGCTTGCGGTCGAGGTACTCCGACACGAAAGCGGCGCTGAAGTAGCCCGGGATCTGGGCCAGGTAGATGTACAGCACGAAGCTGAAGGACTTCACGACCGTCATGCCGCTGTCGGCCAGGAGCTTGGGCATCATCGTGAAGAAACCGTAGTAGGCGAAGGTCAGGCAGAACCACATCACCCAGGCCACGAAGGTCCGCTTGGCGAAGGGGCCGCTCCACAGCACGGCGAGCTTCCTGCCCATCGAGGCGTGGGCGAGGTGGCTGGTGGCGGACGGGGCGTCCGGCTCGGCGGGAACCGGCGGCAGGACGCCGCCGGTCTCCTTGCGCACCGACTCCTCCAGCGCGGCGACCACCTGCTCAGCCTCCTGCACGCGCCCCTTGGACAGCAGGTAGCGCGGGGACTCGGGCATGGAGCGCCGCCACCAGATCACGGCGAGTATGGGCACGGTGAGGATGAGCTGGGCGTACCGCCAGCCGTCGTCGAACGGGGAGATGACGTACCGGCCGATCAGTGCGGACAGGACGTAGCCGAAGGAGAAGAACCCGGCGACGGCACCGATGAACCGGCCGCGGTAGCGCCCGGGCACGAACTCGGAGAGGTACGGGGAGATGATGGCGCTCTCGGCTCCGATGCCGGCGCCGGCCAGGACGCGGAAGGCGAACAGCACCCAGTAGTTGGGGGCGAACGCGGCGACCAGCGTCATGCTCGTGTACACGACGAGCGAGCCGAGCATCACCTTCTTGCGGCCCAGCTTGTCGCCCAGCGTGCCGGCGGTGAGGGCGCCGAACAGGAATCCGATGAGCAGCGCGCTGGCCAGCAGGGAGATCTGTCCGGCGCTCAGGGACCACTGCTGGGCGACCACCGGCAGGATGAAGGCGATGATCGCCGCGTCGGCTCCGTCGAAGGTGTAGCCGAGACCGCCGATGATCAGGAGTTTGCGATGGGGACGGCTCAGGGGCAGACGTTCGAGCCGTGCGATGTGGTTCATGTTCGGTCCTCGAGATCGGGGGCGCAGAGGCTGTGGGGAAGCCGAGCCCGAACGATGGGAGCGGGAGGAGGTTTCTGAACCGGCGGCGCGGGATGCCGCTGGTGGGAAGGACCGTAGAACCGCCGCAAGTCCTGAACTATGGGCAGCGGTTCCGAGTTCTGCCGCAGCCCTTTGGGCATCTGACGAAGAACTCGCGGTGGCCTGCGCATGGACTCCCGGCGGCGTCGGGCAACCCGTATCGGGGACCCGCAGCCACGCGGTGCAATGCCAGCCGAGCGCGGTGCTCACGGCCTCCCAGCCCTCGGCCAGCACGTCCACCATGAGCAGCCCGCGGCCGTGTTCGTCGTCCGGCGCGGCGGCCTCCTGCGGCGCCGGGCGGTTCTCCCCGCAATCGCGGACATGCAGCGTGAGGCGCCGCCCGGACCACGTCATCAGTACGTAGAGCTCGCTGCCGCCGTGCACGACGGCATTGGCCGTGAACTCGCCCAGGATGGCCATCGCGGCATCCCGCGTGTCCTCCGGGAGCGGCCACCGGCCGAGTACGGAACGGGCGAAGGAGCGTACTGAACCGAGCCGTTGGGCTTCGGCGGGAAAGGCCGCGAGGGCGGCGTCCTGAGGCAGGACGCCGCCCTCGGGCAGAGAGGTGGACGCGCACGCGGCCGGCCGGGAGTCGGCCGATCCCGGTGCTCGCGCGGACAGCACTGCGATGGTCATGGCACGACTACTTCCGTCTCCGGCATCAGCCGCCGAACCTGATGGGACGAGGCGGAGGACAGGCCGGCCCTGTCGACCGCCACCTGCCCCTCCTTGACGACGAGGTGCACGCGCCCGCTGTCCTGCAGGACCGAGATGTCGTCGAGCGGGTCACCATCCACGACGACCAGGTCTGCGATCTTCCCGGGCGCCAGTGTTCCGAGGTCGTCGAGGCCGAGCAGTTCGGCGTTGGTGCGGGTCGCGGCCACGAGGGCGTCCATCGGTCCCAGCACGGAGGCCTTCAGCTGAAGCTCCAGGGCCTTGAAGGGCTGATGTGCGCCGAGGACGTCCGAGCCCGATCCGATGCGTACGCCCTTGTCCCGGAGGATGCGCAAGGCCTCGTATGCCCGCTCCAGCACATGGGCGGCCTGGGCGGCGCTGTCCGCCGTGAGGCCCTGTTCCTGGCCGTCGCGGACCAGAAGGTCGAACGTGGCGATGGTCGGTACGGCGAAGGTGCCGGCGGCGGCCATCGCCTCGGCGGCCTCCTCGTCGACCAGGTTGGCGTGCTCGATGCTGCGCACACCCGCTGCGACACAGGTCCGGATCGACTCGGGGGTGTAGCCGTGCGCCATCACATAGGTGTGGCGGGCCCGCGCCTCGTGGACGATGGCCGCGATCTCCTCGGCGGTGAACTGCGTGTGCGTCACGTGGTCCGTCGGGGACGTGCAGCCGCCCCCGGCCATGATCTTGATCTGGTCCGCTCCCCGGCGCAGCACCTCGCGAGCGCCCCACTGGCACTGTGCAACGCCGTCGACGATCACCCCCGGGTGGTACAGGCCGTCGCTACGACGCTGCCGGTCCTGCGTCTCGGCCGGGCGGAAGTCGCTGTGCCCGCCGGTCTGGCTCAGGGGGCCGGTGGCGAGGAACATCCGGGGACCGGGGACGAGACCGGTCTCCACCGCCTGCTTGAAGCCGTAGTCGGTGAACCCGGCGTCCCGCACCGTGGTGAATCCGGCCGCCAGGGTCCGGCGCATGTTCGCGAAGGTCTTCGCGGCCAGCACGGGGCGCGAAACGGTGTCCACCAGGTTGAGCATTTCGGTGGCCGCGAGGTGGGTGTGGGCGTCGATCAGTCCCGGCAGGACGGTTCGGGCGCCGACGTCGATGACCTGGTTGCGGCCGGTGTCGACCGGGGACCGACCCATCCCCGTGATGCGACGGCCCTCGATACGGATCCACCCTGCCTCGACGGGATCCGTTCCGCTTCCGTCGATGATCCGGGCATTGACCAGGTAGAGGGTGTCCACGGCGGGCTCCTTCGCGGCTGTATCAGCAGGCTGCCGCTCACGCTAGGAACCGCGTAGGGCACGGACCATGGACAACCGTTGTGAAGTACGGGCCCCGCCGTACGGCAATCGTTCAGAGCCGGTGCGATCAGTCGGCCTTCGACTCGATCAGCCGGAGCAGTTTGATGCCCAGGTGCAGGGCGAGCCGGTCCAGTCCGTCGCTCAGATCCATTCCGCACAAGGAGGCGGCCTTCTCCAGGCGGTAGTAGACGGTGCCCCGGTGCACGTGCAGACGCGCCGCGGTGGTCTGGTTGTCGCAGCCGCTGTCGAGATAGGTCTCCAGGGTGTCGATCAGGCTCGCCTGGGAGGGCTGGGCTTCCTTCAGCAGCGCCACCCGCGGGTCCATCAGGTCCCGCAGGAGATGGTCCGGGGTACCGATCAGGACACGCAGCGCGCCAAGCAGATCCCACGAGCACACCGGTCCGGTCTCCGGCCAGACCCTGGCGGCCCGCGCGGCCAACTGCGCATGTTCGTACGACAGATGGGCGTCATGCAGATCGGTCTGCGGGTCGCCGATGCCGACAACGAGCTCGGGGAGATCGTCGCCACCGGCAAGCAGGTGATCGATGATGCGTTCCGTGTGCCCAGGCTCCGCAGTCGGCGGGACCGCCGCCAGGATCACGGCTCCTTCCGCATCGAGACATCGCAGGGCCCCACGAGGCAGACCGCCGTGATCACGCCACAGCCAGTGCTCGAGAGCGTCCGTGCCGGCCCCTCGGCCCACAGGCCGCAGGAACACGACGGCGACCGGCCAACCGACGGGGAACCTTCCCTGTTCGCTCAGTCGATCGGCGGCCTTGCCTCGCACGGCCACCGATCCCCGTACGAGATCACCGAGCAGGTCGGCGTCGCTGTGCCGGGCTTGCTGGTCCAGGTACAGGACCCGCCCCACTTCGGCGGCGGCTTCCAGGACCGCGTCCATGCGTGTTTCGTCCAACTCGTGACGGACGTCGAGGAGGCAGATGTATCCGCAGGTGGTCGACGCCCAGCGGGCGGGTACCACGACCCGACTGGCCAGTTCGCGGTCCGGGTCCGCCGGGATGCGCACCGGGGCGGTCGCTGTGTCGATGCCGTAGCGGCCGAACCACTCGCGCACCCACTCAGGGGTCGACCGCAGGAGCAGCGCCTGCCGACGCACCGAATCGATCTCCGCATCGTCGTGCGGGCCGAATACAAGGGAGTTCAACCGGGTGTCGGTGAGTGACGTCGGCACACCGACCTCGGCAGAGATGTCGTTGATGACGTCCTGCAGCTCTTGTAGCACGGCGGCCTCCCACAACGTCCCGAGAGCGAGAGGGAACGGCGTCTGCCTCCCACCGCTGGGAACATACTGTCAGACAGACTGACACGGTGAGGGTGCCGACGTGATCGGCTCAACGGCCGACAGCCCCCCATCGCCGCAGCGACGCACAGCAAACGACTCCGCCCTGTCCGTCAAGGACAGGGCGGAGGGGGCACAGCGCGAGTGGTGGGGCACCGATGGGGGCGGGTCGTGCGCCTAGCGGTCGCCCGCAGCGGCGTCGGCGGAGACGGCCTGCTCGATCGCAGTCAGGTCGCCGGCGTCCAGGGTCACGTCCAGTGCGCCCAGCGCCTCCGCGAGTCGGTCGCGCCGACGGGCGCCCACCAGCGGCACGATGTCCTCGCCGCGCGAGAGCACCCAGGCGATCGCGATCTGCGCCACCGACACCCCTTTCCGCTCGGCGATCTTCCGCAGCTCGTCCACCAGGTCCAGGTTGCGCCGGAGGCTCTCGCCCTGGAAGCGCGGCACCATCTGGCGCTGGTCGTTGGCCGCCATCTGCTTGTCACGCGCGTGGTGGCCCGAGATCAGGCCGCTGGACAGGACGCCGAACGCCGTGATCCCGATGCCCAGTTCGCGGACGGTGGGCAGGATCTCCGTCTCGACGTCCCGCGCGATGAGCGAGTACTCGGTCTGGACGTCGGCGATCGGGGTGACGGCGGCCGCACGCCGGATCGTCTCCGCGTCGGCCACGCTCAGGCCGACGTGTCGCACGTACCCCTTCTCGACCATCTCGGCGATCGCACCGACCGTCTCCTCGATCGGGACGTTCGGGTCGGTGCGCGAGATCCGGTAGATGTCGATGTGGTCGGTGCCCAGGCGCTGGAGCGAGTACGTGAGGAAGTTCCTCACGGCGACAGGGCGCCCGTCGAACCCGTTCCACCCGCCGTCCGGGTCGCGCAGCGCCCCGAACTTGACGCTGGTCTGAGCCTGTGTACGGAGGGAGGCGGGTGCGGTGCGCAGGGCTTCGCCGATCAGCGCCTCGTTGTCACCCGTGCCGTAGAAGTCGGCGGTGTCGAGCAGGGTCACGCCCGCTTCGAGCGCGGCGTGGATGGTCGCGATGGCCTCGGTCCGGTCCACGTCGCCGTAGTACCCGGCCATGCTCATGCAGCCGAGGCCGATTGCGGAGGCCTTGGGGCCAGTGGTTCCGAGAGATCGGAGGTACATACTTATAGACCCTTTCAGGGATAAATGCCGCAGAGTCGGTATCTGCAATCTGCAACTCGTTGCGTATTGCGCCGGCGGCGTGAACGGTCGGCCGCCGGCGCGGCCTCCATGAGCGCGGAGGCGTGGACTAAATCAGTTGATGCCCATGAAGGCGTAGACGGTGGTGATCTGCCCATTGGTGTCGCGGAAGACCACGTCGACTCCCCGGGCTGCGGTGTTGCCGTCGGGGGTGAGCATGGACCAGCGCAGGAGCAGCGCTTCCCCGGCCTCGGAATGCTGGTCGTAGGCGAAGGTCAGGCCGTGCCCGACCAGGTACTGCTCGTGGATGTGAGCCACGTGCGTGGCGATGTTGTCGACGCCCTGCACGGTCAGGTCGTTGGACACCATGCGCCCGTCGGCCGACCACAGCTTCTCGATCTTCGCTCGCCGCAGTTCCGCGTCCGGCTCGGTGAAGCTCTCGAGGTAGGCGCGGTCGAACTCGGTCAGCGTTTCGGCGGCCATGGAGAACACCTCTCACTTTGGGACCATCGGCGTCGGCCCGCTACGGACCGGCGGTCTGTTACGTCGTCGACACTAAAGAACCGACGGTCTATTGTCAAGAGACCGTCGGTCTGAAATCTGGGCTGCCCGGCACTCAGCTCGATGCACCGCCACGGGGACGTCGCGGATGCTCCTCCCCCTGCCCGCCCTCCAGGGGCCCTCGGCGGGAAGGGGTATGCCTCGGTCCCGGCGTGCGGGGTATGAGCTGCCAGGTTGCGCAGGTTGCACCCACGAAGAGGACGCGCAGCATGCGGTGGCGACCTCAAGGTGTAGGCCGCCACCGCACACACGGCCGGGTCAGACGGCCGACCAGCCGTTGTCGACGGGGAGTACGACGCCGTTGATGTTGCTGGCCGCGTCCGAGGCGAGGAACACGATGGCTGCGGCGGCCTCTTCCGCCGCGCCCATGCGGCCCACGTTGGCCCGGTAACGGCCTATGGTCGCGGCGCCATCACCGTCGTACGTGATGCTGTCGGTGATGGCGGTCTGGGTACCGCCGGGGGCGATGGCGTTGACCCGGATGCCGCGATCCCGGTACATGACCGCGGTCGACTTCGTCAGGCCGACGATCCCGTGCTTGGAAACGGTGTACGCGGTGCCGGCGGCGCTGCCGCGCAGGGCCGCCGCCGAGGCCGTGTTGACGATCGCGCCGTTGCCGCGGGCCAGCAGGTGGGGCAGGGCCGCACGGGTGAGCAGGAACGGAGCGGTGAGGTTGATCCGGATGACCCGCTCCCATTCGGCGTCGCTCACGTCGGCGGTGGCGGTCATGGTGTCCATGATTCCGGCGTTGTTCACCAGCACGGCGAGGTCGCCGAAGGATTCCACCGCGGTGGTGACGACCTCGTCGACGATGTGCTGGTCACTCAGGTCGCCGATCACCGCGCGAGCGGTGCCGCCGTTCGCCTCGATCTCTTTGACGACCGCCTCGGCGCCGGTGGCGTTGATGTCCGCGACGAGGACCTTGTCACCGAGACTCGCGAACCGCAGCGCCGTGGCGCGTCCGATCCCCGATCCGGCGCCGGTGACGATGACGCCGCGTCCTTCCGGTCCGGTGGTTCCGCTCATGCTGCTGCTCCTGTGGAAGATGTGGGTACGGCGTCCTGCCAGCGGGCGCGCACGGCGATGGACTGCCGCCAGGTACCGATGTTCTTCGGGGGCATGCCCACGGCCAGGACGCCGGTGAGTCGGTCTCCGGTGCGGTAGACGGCGATGAACTTCCGTTTTTCGAGGCTGCCTTCGGTGATCCGTACCTCGTCGTGGCCACGCAGGTGGCCATAGGCACGGATCTTCATGTCGTACTGGTCGGACCAGAAGTACGGCACGGGTGCGAAGGGCCGTCGGGCGCCGAGGAGGTTGCGGGCGGCGGCCATGCCCTGTTCGGCGGCGTGGGTGCGGTGCTCGATCCGCATCGTCGTGCCGAAGAGCGGGTTGTGCCAGCGGGCCACGTCGCCCGCGCCGTACACCCCGGGTGCGGCGGCGCAGTACTCGTCGCAGACCAGCCCGTCGTCGAGGGGCAGGCCACTGTCGGTCAGCCATTCGGTGTTGGGGCGGGAGCCGACGGCCACCAGCACCGTCTCGGCCTCGACCAGTGTGCCGTCGTCGAGTCGTACGCCGTCGGCGACGACTTCGGAGACACCGGTTGCGGTGCGCAGGTCGACGCCGTGGTCGAGGTGGACCTGGGCGAGCATGCGGCCGATGTCCTCCCCGACCGCGTGGGCCAGCGGGACCGGGGCCGGTTCCAGAAGCGTCACACGGGTGCCCAGAGCCGCGGCCACCGCCGCGGCTTCGGCGCCGAGGAATCCCGCGCCGACCACGGCCAGTGTGCGGCCGGGACCGAGGCGGTCCCTCAGGGCGAGTGCGTCGTCCAGGGTGCGCAGGGTGTGAGCCGGGTTGCCCGGCAGTCGCCGGGGCCGTACCCCAGTGGCCAGGATCAGTCCGTCGTACGGCACCTCCGTGCCGTCGGAAAGCAGCACGGTGCCGTCGGTGAGGTCCACCCCGACGGCTTCGCAGCCGTAGCGGGCGTCCAGGTTGAGGGCGTCGAGGTCGGCCTTGGTGCGCAGGGGCAGCCGGTCGGGACTCCAGGCGCCGGAGAGGATCTCCTTCGACAGGGGCGGTCGGTCGTAGGGGAGCCCCGGCTCGTCCCCGATGAGGGTGATGGTGCCGGTGTGGCCCTCGCGGCGGAGGGTCTCCGCGGCGGCGAGGCCGCCCGCGGAGGCTCCGACGATCACGACACGCCCCGAGGGGGTGACGGTCACGACTCCACCAGCCGGATGGCGGCCGCCGGGCACACCGTGGCGGATTCCCGGACGGCGTCGTGGAGTTCGGCTGCCGGGGCTTCGTCGAGGAGAACGACCATGCCGTCCTCCTCCCGCTGGTCGAAGACGTCAGGGGCGAGCATCACGCACTGGCCCGAGGCGACACACTTGGGAACGTCGACTTCTACACGCATGACGGTTCTTCCTGTTGCTGGTGGGAGTGTTCGTGGGGAAGCCGGGTCACCAGGTGACGGGTAGCTCGAGGATGCCGTAGACGGAGGTGTCCTGTTTGAAGGCGATCTCCTCCAGCGGTACGGCGAGCTTCAGGTCGGGCAGCCGGCGGAAGAGTTCGGGCATGACGACCTGGAGTTCCGCGCGGGCGAGCGGCTGGCCGAGGCACTGGTGGACGCCGTAGCCGAAGGCGATGTGCCGGCGGGCGTCCGCGCGGGCCAGGTCGAGGTCGTCGGGGGCGGCGAAGAACTCCGGGTCGCGGTTGGCGACGTTGATGGAGATGATCACGCCCTCGCCCGCGCGGATGGTGACATCGCCGACGGTGACGTCCTCCAGGGCGGTGCGGCGCAGCCCGAAGTGCACGATGGTGAGGTAGCGCAGGAGCTCCTCCACCGCGACCGCGACCTGGTCCGGGCCGCCGAACAGACGCGGGATCTGCTCGGGGTTCTCCAGCAGGGTGACGGTGCTCAGCGCGATCATGTTCGCGGTCGTCTCGTGCCCGGCGAACAGCAGGAAGGCGCTCAGGTCGGCGGCGTCCTGATCGGTGATGCCGCCCTCGTCCACCTGCCCGGCGAGGCGCGTGATCAGGTCGTCTCCGGGTGCGGTGCGCTTGGCCCGCACGAGCCCGAGCAGATACTCGCCGAGGTTCGCGAACGCCTTCAGGCTCTCCTCAGCCGTGGCCGTCCGGTCGACGAGCGTCTTCGACTGCTCTTGGAAGAACGTGTGGTCCTCGTACGGCACGCCCAGCAGTTCGCAGATCACCAGGGACGGCAGCGGCAGCGAGAAGTGCTCCACGAGATCGACGGGGCCGCTCAACTCGCTCATGGTGGCAAGGAGTTCATCGGTCAGGCGAGCGATGGCCGGACGCAGCGCGTCGACGCGCTTGACCATGAACTCCCGGGTCAGAGTGCGCCGCATCATCGTGTGAACGCTGCCGTCGTACTGCTGGAAGAAACCGCGCGGGCTCCGCTGCTGGCCCTCCCGGTCCTGGGGGGCGCCGGGCAGGCTCGGGTCGGTGCTGAACGCCGGGCTGCCCAGCACCGCGCGGGCGTCCTCCCAGCGAGTCACGAGCCACGGAGTGAGTCGGCCCCCGTGAAGGGTGACCCGGGTGACGGGGCTCTTCTCACGCAGGTCCGCATACAGCGGCGGGGGATCCAGGGGCGCGGTGTGAGGCCGGGTGAGCTCGAACGCGGGGGTGGGTGACGTGGGGGGCATGACTGTTCCTCTCCACCGTCCACTAACGGTGTTAGGCGAGCATGTGCCCGTAGACTAACACTGTTAGTCGATCGACTGGAGGGAGTAGTTCCGGCCAACCGGACAGGTAGGGTGCACAGGGCAGGGAGGCGATATGAAAGCGCAGGCCAGACGGGTACCCAACGTGCGCGGCGAGGGCGAGCGGCTCCGACAGGAGATCCTGCACGCGGCCACGCGGATCCTGGAGGAGACCGGACGCGAGGACGCGCTGTCCCTGCGCGGAGTCGCCCGCGAGGTCGGTATCTCCGCGCCCAGCGTCTACCTGCACTTCAAGGACAAGACCGAACTGGTCTCCACGGTGCTCGACGCCGCCTACGGCGCTCTGGCCGAGTCGATGGGCAAGGCGGGCGAGACAGCCGCCCGGGACGGTGCGAGCCCGTGGGAGCGGATCACCGCCACGGTCACCGCGTTCCGCCGGTTCGCCGTCGACAAGCCCCGCCGCTACCGGCTGATGTTCAGCCTGGAATACGAGCCCCGGCCCCGCCCCTCCACCGACGACGAGCCCCTGGACACCGTGCTCGGCGCATGGGCCGACGCGGTGGACCGCTACCTGGCCGCGGTCAGTCCGGACCGCCGCCCCGAGGCAGAAGTCCTCGGCATCCACATATGGACCGCCCTCCACGGCCAACTGGTCCTATGGCGCACCCTGCCCACCCGCTTTGGCGACAGCGAGGACATCCTGGTGGAACTGGAGCAATCCCTCCTGCGGAGGCTGCTGCCTGATCCCGATCAGCACTGACCGCAACGGAAGCCGCCCAGGAACGGCGGCCTCCGGCGATGGCGCCGACCGCAGAGAACGAAGCTCTGGCTCTCACAGTCGAGCAGGAACGCCCGGTGAGCAGTCGAGCCGTACGCTCAACTGCACCCCTCACTGACGATGGCGAGACCCTGGCGGGCGAGGTCTGCCAGGCTCTGTTCCCGGCGCTCGACGGACTTGGCAGCGACGCGGACGACGGCGAGGAAGACCGCGGCGAGGAACCGGGCGCGCAGGGGGCGGTCCGACCCGGCGGGGAGACGCCGGCCGATGGCTTCCGCCAACTCCAGTTCACCGGCGGCGAAGACGGCGGCCGCCGCACCACCGAGGGTGGGATGGTGGAGCACCTCCCGGTACCGCTCCTCCTGCACCGGGTCGACGGGGTGCGCGGCGGCGAATTCCTCGGCGGCACGGACGAACGCGGTCGTCGGCGTCTCCTCTGCGGGGCGGGCGCGGAAGAGGTCGACCAGCGCGGCGATGCGCACCCGATCACCATGCAGCAGCGCCTGTTCCTTACTGGCGAAGTAGTTGGAGAAGGTGCGCCTGGAGACGAAAGCCTCGTCGGCGATGGCCTCGACCGTCAGCTTTTCGAGGCCGTGCTCGTGGGCGAGACGCACGGCTGCTTCATGCAGCGCCTGACGGGTCGCCGCCTTCTTACGTTCACGCAGGCCAGGGGCCGTCTCGGAAGTCACGTTCCGCAGCATACGCGGAACCGGAAAAAATTCCCAGCGAGAAAACTTGCACAGTGAGCATGTTTTCTGTGAGGCTGGCAGCCAGCGACCACGTGAGGACGACCCGTGTCGCGCACCACCGATCTCCCCACGGAGGCCCGACCATGTCCCACGCCCTTTCCCGAACCGTCGACGACGGGGAGTCCGCAGCGCCGCGGACCAACGCCGTCGTCGCGGCCCTGGCCTTCGGCGGGATCGTCTTCTCGCTGATGCAGAGCCTGGTGATCCCGATCGTCCCGGAACTTCCGAAACTTCTGGACACGTCGTCGTCGAACAGCTCCTGGGCTGTCACCGCCACGCTGCTCGCGGCCGCCGTCGCCACCCCGGTGACGGGTCGGCTGGGAGACATGATCGGCAAGCGCCGCATGATCCTGGTCAGCCTTGTCATGCTGATGGCCGGCTCCATCACCGCCGCCCTCAGCGACTCCCTCACTCCGATGATCGTCGGCCGAGCGCTCCAAGGATTGGCCGCCGGCGTCGTCCCGCTGGGCATCAGCATCATGCGCGACGAACTGCCCCCTGAGCGGCTCGGCTCCGCCACCGCGCTGATGAGCGCGTCCCTCGGCGTGGGCGGCGCCTTCGGTCTGCCCGCCGCCGCGGCCATCGCCGAGCACTTCGACTGGCACACGCTGTTCTGGTCCTCGGCTGCCGCCGGCGCCGTCGCCACCGTTCTCGTGCTGCTCTTCGTACCGGAGTCGAAGATACGCACCGGCGGACGCTTCGACGTCGTCGGCGCCATCGGCATGGCGGCCGGCCTTGTCAGCCTCCTGCTCGCCGTCTCCAAGGGCGCGGACTGGGGCTGGACCAGCGGTACCACCCTCGGCCTGTTCGCCGCGGCCGTCGTGATCCTGCTGCTGTGGGGTGTGTTCGAACTGCGCGTCAAGGAGCCGCTGGTGGACCTGCGCACCACCGCACGCCGGCAGGTGCTGTTCACCAACTTCGCCTCGATCGCCGTCGGCTTCGGCATGTTCACGATGATGCTGGTCATTCCGCAGCTCATGCAGCTCCCCACGGCGACCGGCTACGGTCTGGGCAAGTCGCTGCTCACCGCCGGTCTGGTCATGGCGCCGATGGGAGCGGTGATGATGGCCACGGCACCGATATCGGCCCTCGTCTCCAGGGCCAGGGGCCCGAGGACGACCCTGATGATCGGCGCTTTGATCGTGGCCGCCGGCTACGGCCTGAACATCATGCTCATGGACGAGGTCTGGCACTTCGTGCTGGTGGCATCCGTCATCGGCGCCGGTATCGGCTTCACCTTCGGCGCCATGCCGGCCCTCATCATGGGCGCGGTGCCCGCCTCCGAGACGGGCGCCGCGAACAGCCTCAACACCCTGATGCGGTCCATCGGTACCTCGACCGCCAGCGCGGTCGCCGCCGTGATCCTCTCCCAGATGACCAACACCGTCGGCATCACCGCCCTGCCGTCGGAGAACGGCTTCAAGACGGTCATGGTCGTCGGCGCCGGTGCCGGCCTCCTCGCCTTCGCCCTCGCCTCCTTCATCCCGCGCCACCGCCCCGCGGTGGCACCGGATGCCGCCGCGGAGGGTGCGACAACCGAGCCCTCGGCTGCGTCCGCGGCTTCCGACCCGGCCGCGGCACCGGCCACCGTGAACGGGTCGCCGGTGACCACCCCGCAGACCGCCACGGTCCGGTCGGCGCGGGTGGTGACACCCACCGTCGCGACCGTCGTAAGCGGGGGGATCCCCGTCGGCGGACACGTCCACGGCGCGGAGAAGGCACCCGTGGCCCGAGCCGCGGTGACGCTGATCTCGCTGGAAGGACGCCAGTTGAGCCGCTCGGTCGCGCGTGCCGACGGCTCGTACGGCGTGGACGCGCCCGGTGCCGGATCGTACGTCCTCATCGCCTCCGCGGACGGCTACCAGCCGCAGGCCACGACCGTGGTCGTGAGCGGCGAACCGGTGACGTACGACATCCTCCTCAGCGGCACCAGTGCGCTGGCCGGTGTGGTGCGCTCCTCCGACAGCGGGAACCCGGTCGCCGCGGCCGCGGTCATCGTGACCGACGTCCGCGGGGACGTCCTGGCCAGCGAACAGACCGACTCCTTCGGCGAGTTCAGCGTCGCCGACCTGGTGCCGGGGCCGGTGACCCTCGCGATCACCTCCCCCAAGTACCGGCCGCTGGCTCAGCTCGTCGAGATCGGCGCCACCGGCATCACGCGCATGGAGGTCGAACTGCACCCGGGGGCCCACCTGCGCGGCACGGTGCGCGGCGCGGGCGTACCGCTCGGCGACGCGAGCGTCACGCTGGTCGACACGGCCGGCAACGTGGTCGCCACCACGCGCACCGGAAGCGACGGGGCGTACGCCTTCTCCGACCTGGGCAGCGGCACCTACGCCGTCATCGCGACCGGATATCCGCCGCGGACGGCCGAAGTCGCCGTCTCCGAGGGCGACGTCGACGGCCTGGACCTCGAACTCGCCCACACCGGCGAGTAGTCCGGGCACCCGGGCCCCGGACGGCATCCCGGCGGAGCGAGAGCGTCTGCGGGCCGGCCGGGGAAGGGATCTCCGGCGACGACAGGCATGTTCCCCGCCGCCGGAGATCCGAGCAGGGCCGCACCTCCAGAACTCCCCCGCTGGAGGTGCGGCCCACACCGCGTGAACGACCCGACGGCAGCGGCTACGACGAAGAAGAGCAACACACCGTTCGCCCTGGTAGCCGTACCGATCACGATCCGACCGGCTCAGAGGGCATCCCATCCCCGTCGCATGACCGCGGAAACAACGCCCCGCGCCGCATAGCACGGGTCACGAACTCCCCGAATGAGGATCACGGTGGCGGCCGAGCCGCGAGTGGGGCCACGGGCAGGGCAGTGCACGGCGTCGGCCCCGTACTCGACGTGGGTCTCCGGAGAGCGGAGCAACGGCAGCATTCGGTCGTATGACCAGTCCGCCCCGCCCGCCCCGACCAGCGGGCGAAGTCCTCGCGTCGGGCCTGTACGAAGTAACCCCGTTCACGGTGCTGGAGCCGCCGAGTACGCGCCCCCGGGCACCGGGTGGGACCGGTCCGGGGTGAGGTGGACCCGGTGGTAGAGCTTCGCGGGGCTACTTGATGGGCCACCGCTCCCGCCCAAGATCCTTGTAGCTGCCGGGGGAACCGACAGATGCCCCGATGTGGAGGAGCCCGGGCACGGAAAGGGTGGCGGCACCAGGAACGCTTGAGCACGCGAAAGGCACCCGGGAGACAGTCTCGCCGGGAGCCTTGAGCGTGAGCCCGGTTGGTCGGTACCGATCAAACCGCCTCCACCGTGCTCTCCTCGGCCTCTCCCGGCGCCTCCCCGTCCGAGGGGGCCGTCGCCGCCGAGGTCTCGCCTTCCCTGAGCGGAACCTCCTTGACGAAGGCCGCGGCGATCAGTGACACCCCGGCCACCACGGCACCGAGCAGGAACGCGCCATGGATGCCCGCGCTCACCGCGTGCTGGTAGGCATCCCGGGCGGCCTCGGGAAGCTTGGCGAGACTCGCAGCGTCGAGTTGGGCGGACTGCTCGGTGACTTTCGTGCCGAGGGACCCGGCGCGCTCCGCCATGACCTCCTGCACACGGCTGTTGAAGAGTGCGCCCATGAGGGCGACGCCGAAGGAAGAGCCGAGGGACCGGGTGAGCGTGCTCGTGGAGGAGGCGACACCCATGTCCTTCGTCTCCACACTGTTCTGGGCGACCAGAATGGTGATCTGCATCAGGCAGCCCATGCCCGCGCCGAGGACGGCCATGTAGACGCCGGCGGTCGACCGCGAGGTGTCCGTGTCCATCCGGGACAGCAGCACAAGACCCACCACCGACAGCGCGCTGCCGATCAGGGGGAACACCTTGTACCTACCGGTGCTGGAGGTGACCCACCCCGCGACCATCGAGACCGCGAGCACCGCGCCGAGCATCGGCATGAGCAGCAGCCCGGAGTTGGTCGCGGACGCACCCTGCACCGACTGCTGATAGAGCGGCAGGAAGAGCGTCGCACCGAACATCACGAAGCCAGAGGCGAAGCTGATGACGGAAATGAGCGAGAAGTTGCGGCTGCGGAACATGTGCAGCGGCACGACCGGCTCAGCGGCCCGCCGCTCCCAGAACAGGAACCCGGCCAGCGCGGCCACACCGAGCCCGATCAACGTCATGATCACGACGGAGTCCCACGCATACTCCGATCCGCCCCAGGAGGTGACGAGGACGATGGCGGTGATGCCGACGGTGAGCAGGGCCGCGCCGAAGTAGTCGATCCGCCCGCGATGCGGCTTCTTGGGCAGGTGCAGGACGGCACTGACCGCGAGCAGGGCCACGACGCCGAGCGGCAGGTTGATGTAGAAGGACCAGCGCCAGCCCCAGTTGTCGGTGATGCTGCCGCCCACGAGCGGTCCGCCGATCATGGCGAGCGCCATGACGCCGCCCATCATGCCCTGGTACTTGCCGCGCTCACGCGCAGGTACGAGCTCGCCGATGATGGACATGACGCCGACCATGAGCCCGCCGGCGCCCAGGCCCTGCACGGCCCGGAACCCGATGAGCTGGCCCATGTCCTGGGCCATGCCGCTGAGCGCCGACCCGACCAGGAAGATCACGATCGAGGTCATGAAGACGCCCTTGCGCCCGTACAGGTCGCCGAGCTTGCCCCAGATCGGTGTGGAGGCGGCGGTCGCGAGCGTGTACCCGGTGACCACCCACGAGAGGTGTTCGAGGCCGCCCAGCTCACCGACGATGGTGGGCATCGCGGTGCCCACGATCATGTTGTCCAACATCGCGAGCAGCATCGCGATCACGAGCGCGAACATGACGACCCACAGACTCCTGGGTTGTTCGCCCTCTGGAATCCCTGTGTCGGCTCCAGTCTCCGCCATCGACCCACTCCTCTGAACGTGCGCCACCGGCCGTCACTCACTCGCCGACCGGCTAGTTGTCTTTTCGGGGAGAAACTTCGAGTACCGCTCACTCCGCCCCAGCTCTGGACGGCCGCCCCTCACGTGCCCGCCAGTGGCGGACAGTCAGGGATGCTCGGACGATTCGGGAACCCGGCTCAGCCGACCGCCTGGTCGAGCTCGACCACGACGCGGACCTCGCCCCTGTCGTCCCGGAGGACGACTGCATGTCCCGTGCGCTCGCTGCCCTTCAAGCGCAGTGAGATCGGGCCGCCCGGGTCCTGGAAGTTCCGCCACCACTTCTTTTCGTCGGGGTACACGACGTCAATGACGATCTGGTCACCGTCCCGGCGGTAGTTGACGGGTGTGCTGAACGTCCGCCCCGAGCGCCGCCCCACATAGGTGATCACCACGAATCGCCTCTCAAGGAACCGGCTCCAGCGCGGCGAGCGCATCATCGCGGTCATCGGGCGGTTGACCCACCTGTTCATCAGGCCGACCGACACCCGATCCATCCATGCCCTGTTCGGCAACACATCTCCTGTCATCAGATACGCCTCGCCCGCACGCCGACGGGCGACCTCCGACCACGACCACCGCGATCGGCAGTCCCGGCACCGTCCCGGCACGCGCCCTCCACGTCGCTGCGGTCACCCACCTGCAAGCCGAGGCTGCGGCGCGCGGTGCGGTTGATCCTGCGGTCCGGCTCGTCGTACGGGACCTCCAGGATCGGGATGTCGCCGCTTACGGCCGAGGGGACTGCTCCGGCCAGTGACCCGGCCTTCGCCGTCGCCATGGATCGGGGTTCCTGAGCCGGTCAGGGGGGCACCCGTGCCGCCTTGGCGTGTCGCGATGATCTCCGCCGCGATGGACACGGCGGTCTCCTCCGGGGTACGGGCGCCGAGGTCGAGGCCGATCGGGGAGCGCAGACGGGCCAGCTCCCGCTCGCTCACGCCCGCCTCGCGCAACCGCCGGTCACGGTCGGCATGGGTGCGGCGCGAGCCCATCGCGCCGATGTAGGCGACCGGCAGCCGCAGAGCCTCCAGCAAAAGCGGGATGTCGAACTTCGCGTCGTGCGTGAGCACGCACAGGACAGTGCGCTCGTCGGTCGCCGTCCCCCGCAGATAGCGGTGCGGCCAGTCGACCACGATGTCGTCGGCCTCGGGGAAACGAGCCCGGGTAGTGAAGGTGGGGCGGGCGTCACACACGGTCACGTGGTAGCCGAGGAACTTGCCCGCGCGTACGAGTGCCGCCGCGAAGTCGATCGCACCGAAGACGATCATTCGGGGCGGCGGAACACGCGTCTCGACGAAGAGCGTGAGGCCGCCAGGGCAGTGCGATCCTCCCCCAGACTCCGTCCGGGGGGACCCCCATCTCGCTCCGCTCGCTGACAACTCCACTGTGCAGGTGCGGCCGGCCTCCAGCATGGCCCGGGCCTCGGCCACGCCCGTCCGGTCCAGTTGCTCATGGCCTCCGAGGCCGCCTTCGTGCGAACCGTCGGAGCGTACGAGCAGGAATCTGCCCAGCAGCTCGCCCGGGCCGTCGATCACCCGGGCGAGTGCCACCGCTTCGTCGAGGGCCGCGTACGACAGCGCCGAGCCGATCGTCTTCCTGGCCGGGGTGTCCGCGGAGACCGGCGTGACGAGGACTTCGATGGTGCCTCCGCAGGTCAGGCCCACCGCGAAGGCATCCTCGTCGCTGTAGCCGAACCGTTCGAGCACGGTCTGGCCGTCCTGGAGCGCCTGGACGCAGGCGTCGTACACCGCGCCCTCGACGCAGCCGCCGGAGACCGAACCGATGACGGTGCCGTCGCTGTCCACAGCGAGGGCGGCGCCGGGAGGGCGCGGTGCGCTGCCCCCGACCTTCACGACGGTGGCGACGGCGAAGTCCCGGCCCTCCGCCACCCAGTGGCTGAGCTCCTGGGCCAGGTCAAGCACGTGACGCTCCCGCCAACAGGACGCGGTCGGGTCGGATGGGCAGGTGGCGGTGGCGCACCCCGGTGGCGTGCCAGACGGCGTTGGCGATGGCCGCCGCGGCTCCTACGATGCCGATCTCGCCGATGCCCTTGATGTCCACCGGGTCGTCCGGGTCGACATCGTCCACCCAGTCGACCTCGATGGCCGGTACGTCGGCGTGGGCGGCGATGTGGTAGCCCGCGAGGTCGGCCCCGACGAGACCGCCCGACGCCTGGTCCCGGTGCGCCTCCTCGTGCAGGGCCATGGAGATGCCCCAGATCATCCCGCCCGTGAACTGGCTGCGCGCGGTCAGGGGGTTGACGATCCGGCCGGCCGCGTAGATCCCGAGCATCCGCCGCACGCGCACCTCGCCGCTCGTGACGTCCACGGCGACCTCGGCGAACTGAGCTCCGTAGGCGCTGCGTTCCTTGTGTTCGAGGCCGAAGACCGACTGGGTGGTGTCGGAGCGCGCGGTGACTCCCTCCGGAGGAATGCTGCCGGCCAGGGCCAGTTGCTGCTTCAGGTCCCGTGCCGCGGCCATCACCGCCCAGCCCCAGGAGCGGGTGCCCATCGAGGCGCCCGCCGGGGGTGCCGGGGGCAGGTCGCTGTCGGCGATGCGGATGCGGATGCGAGCGGGGTCCGTCTCCAGCGCGTCCGCGGCGACCAGGGTCATCGCGGTGCGTGCGCCGGTACCGACGTCGGTCGCGTTGATATGCACGGTGAAGGTGCCGTCCGCCTCGGCCGTCACGGCGGCCGAGGCGGGGGCGGCCACGGTGTGGTAGAGGGTCGAGGCCGTGCCGGTGCCGAGCAGCCACCGGCCCTCGCGGCGCAGGCCGGGGCGCGGATCCCGCTCCGCCCAGCCGAACCTGCGGGCGCCCTCCCGGAAGCAGGCGACCAGATTGCGGCTGCCGAACGGCAGCCCGGACACGGGACCCACTGCGGGTTCGTTGCGGATGCGCAGGTCGATGGGGTCGATGTCGCACTTCTCGGCCAGCTCGTCGAGGGCGCACTCCAGCGCGAACGAGCCCGGCGCGTCGCCGGGTGCCCGCATCTGGGTCGGTGTCGGCACATCGAGCCGTACAAGACGGTGGACGGTGCGGTGCCCCTCGGCGTAGTACAGCACTCGCCCCGGTCCGGCGGTCGGATCCGAGTACTCGTACACCGACGAGGTCCGGCCCAGCGCCTCGTGCTCAAGTGCGCGCAGCCGTCCGTCGGGGTCGGCGCCGAGCCTGACGCGCTGTGCCGTGGGACTGCGGTGGCCGGTGAGGAAGAACACCTGGCGGCGGGTGAGGACGACGCGGACGGGCCGCTGCAGAACGCTCGCGCCCATGACGGCCGCGACCTGCTGCGGGCCTGTTCCCTTGGAGCCGAAGGCACCGCCGACGTGCTCGGAGCGCACCCGCACCGAGGCCGGGTCGAGGGAGAACAGCTGAGCCAGGTCGCTCGCCACCAGCATGCTGGTCTGGTTGGAGTCGACGACCTCCAGCCGGTCGCCGTCCCAGCGAGCCGTCGTTCCGTGCGGCTCCATCGCGCTGTGGTGCTCCTCCGGGGTGGAGTACTCCTCGTCCACCACGACGGCGGAAGCCGCCAGTTCGGCCTCGACGTCCCCCTTCTCAGCATCGGCTTTCAGCATGAACGTGTCCGCCGGGGTGTACGCCTCGGGGTGTCCGGCGAAGAACGCCACGTCATGCAGTTCCTCGTCGTACCGCACGACCAGCGCCTCGGCGGCCTCCCTGGCCTGCTCGGGCGTCTCGGCCACGACCAACGCCACCGGCCAGCCGTAGTGAGGGATCCGATCGTGCTGGAAGAGCCCGAGGATCGGGTTGGCCGGCCCTCCCATGTTCGCCCAGTCGGTGTTGACCGTGGGCGCGTTGCCGTGGTGCAGGACGGCGAGGACACCCAGCATCGCCGCGACGGGCCCGGACTCCACCGAGCGGACACGGCCGCGGGCGACGGTGGACAACACCAACCAGCCGTAAGCGAGTTCGGGAAAGGGGACGTCACCCGCATACCGGGCCGCCCCGGTGACCTTGTCCCGGCCCTCGACACGACTGTGTGCCGTACCGACAAAGCCCTGCACGGTCGTGGTCATCGGGCGGCCTCCTCGGCGAGTTCGGTCAGCAGAGCCACAACGAGGTTGCGCATCAACGGCACCTTGTACGTGTTGTGGGGCAGTGGTCGCGCAGCGGACAGTTCGGCGTCCGCGGCAGCCCAGAGTGCCTCGGCGGTCAACGGGCCCCCCTGCAGCCTCTGTTCGGCCGTCCTGGCGCGCCACGGCCGGGACGCGACCGCTCCGAAGGCGAGGCGTATATCGCGTACGACACCGTCCTGGACGTCGAGAGCGGCGGCGATCGAGCCGATGGCGAACGCGTAGGACGCACGCTCGCGCACCTTGCGGTAGCGGGAGTTGGCGGCGACCGGGGCGGGCGGCAGGGTGACGCCGGTGATCAGGGCACCGGACGGTAGCGCCGTCTCCCGGTGCGGAGCATCACCCACCGGAAGGTAGAAGTCGGCAAGCGGCATCTCGCCGGGTCCGTCGGCGCTCTCGTACGACACCACGGCGTCGAAGGCGATGAGCGCGACGGCCATGTCCGAGGGGTGGGTGGCCACACAGTGTTCGGAGGCGCCGAGGATCGCGTGGTTGTGGTGCTCGCCCTCGATCGCGGGGCAGCCGCTTCCGGGCTGCCGCTTGTTGCAGGGCCGGGCCACGTCGGTGAAGTAGGCGCAGCGGGTGCGCTGGAGGAGGTTGCCGCCGACGGTGGCCATGTTGCGCAGCTGTCCCGACGCGCCGGCGAGGACGGCCTGCGCCAACGCCGGGTAGCGACGGCGGACTTCGGGGTGGGCGGCGAGATCGCTGTTGGTGACCGTGGCGCCGATACGCAGGCCGCCGTCCGGTGCCGGCTCGATCTGGTCGAGGGGCAGTTCCCGGATGTCGACCAGCCGTGTGGGCCGCTCCACGCCGGACTTCATCAGGTCGACCAGGTTGGTGCCGCCGCCGAGGAAACGTGCCTCGGTGTCGGCATCGAGCAGCGCGAGGGCGCTGGAGACGTCGCGGACACGCTCATAGCCGAACTCCCTCATGCGGCCGCCTCCTCGGCCTCGGACGCCTGCGCCTGAGCGGCACGGCCGACCGCCTGCACGATCTGGACGTAGGCAGCGCAGCGGCACAGGTTGCCGCTCATCCGCTCCCGGATCTCCTCGGGGGTCAGCTCCGGGGGGCCCGCTTCCGGGCGGACGTCGGCGGTGACGGCGCTCGGCCAGCCCGCCGCGTGCTCCTCGATCATGGCCACGGCCGAACAGATCTGTCCCGGCGTGCAGTAGCCGCACTGGTACCCGTCCAGATCGACGAACGCCTGCTGCACCGCATGCAGACGCTCACCGTCCGCAAGCCCCTCGACGGTGGTGACCGTGCGGTCCTCAGAGGCCACCGCGAGCTGCAGGCAGGCCACCGCCCGGCGGCCGTCGATCAGCACCGTACAGGCACCGCACTGGCCGTGATCGCAGCCCTTCTTGGTACCAGTGAGGTCGAGACGCTCGCGCAGGGCGTCGAGCAGCGTGGTGCGGTGGTCGACGGACAGCGAGTACTTCTCGCCGTTGACGGTCAGGGTGATGTCGCTGTGCGAGGACGAGACGGGTGGGGCCACGATCAGCCTTCTCTCGGGAGGGGGTGCCGTACGCGGACGTGATCCGCGTCGAAGTCAAAGCCGCACGATCGGGGAACCGGGCCGGCGTACTAGAGGGGGAACTTCACCTTGGTGAGTTCCTCGGACACGGCCCAGAGGCGGTCC
Organism: Streptomyces sp. NPDC101234; assembly: GCF_044767525.1. NCBI lineage: Bacteria > Bacillati > Actinomycetota > Actinomycetes > Kitasatosporales > Streptomycetaceae > Streptomyces > Streptomyces sp. NPDC101234. Next base: position 279,331 of record NZ_JBIWOA010000006.1, read on the forward strand.
TGGTCTGCGATGTCGTAGGACTGGGCGCCGGAGTTGACCACGTGCGGGTGGCCGCGGAACTGGCCCATCCCGTCGGGGCCGTAGTACTGGCCGCCGACGACGCCCGGGTCGGTGGCGGCCCGCAGGGTCGGCAGGACGCCCATGGCCGGTGGCTGGCTGATCAGAGGCGCGACCGTGTTGAAGATCATGCGCGTGGCGGTGGTGGCGTTGCGCATCGCTTCGGTGCGGGCGACGCCGGGGTGCGCGGCGACGGAGATGGTGGTGCCGTGCGGCTCCAGCCGGCGCTGCAGGGCGTAGGCGAACATCAGGTTGGCGAGCTTGGACTGCCCGTAGGCCGCGCTGCGGTTGTACTCGCGGTCCCACTGCAGGTCGTCGAAGCGGATCTTGATCTTCGAGGGGTGGCCGCTGCTGCTGCCGAGGGTGACCACCCGGGAGCCGGGCACCGGCAGCAGCAGGTCCAGCAGCAGCCCGGTGAGCGCGAAGTGCCCGAGATGGTTGGTGCCGAACTGGAGCTCGAAGCCGTCCTGCGTTATCTGCTTGGGCGGGTAGACGACCCCGGCGTTGTTGATCAGCAGGTCGATCTTCGGAAGGTTGGCGTGCAGCGTGTCCGCGGCGGCGCGAACCGACGCAAGGGACGACAGGTCCAGGTCCTGCACGGTGGTGTCGCCTTCGATACGCGCGGCCGCCCTGTTGCCCTTCACTACGTCCCGCACGGCCATGACCACCGACGCCCCGCGTTCCGCGAGGATCCGGGCGGTCTCGAAACCGAGACCCGTGTTGGCCCCGGTCACGACCACCACGCGGCCCGTCTGGTCGGGGATGTCGCTCTCGGACCACTTCTCACTCATGTTGCTTCCCTTGATCAGCCTTGAGGTCCGTTACGAACCGTCGGTCTGTTACATCCCCGACGCTAAAGAACCAGTGGTCTATTGTCAAGGCACCGTCGGTCTGTAATCTGTAGGCATGACATTCCAGCGAGCACGCAACGAGGAACAGCGAGAGATCCGGCGACAGGCGATCATGGAGACGGCCCTGGCGATGCTGGACGAGATGCCGGTGGCCGAGATGAGCCTCAACGAACTCAGCCGCCGGGTTGGCCTGGCCAAATCGAACGTGCTGCGCTACTTCGAGTCACGCGAGGCAGTCCTGCTCGAACTACTGGAGCGCGCCCTGGAGACATGGCTGGAGGAGGTCTCCGGCGAGTTGTCCGGCGGCGTCGACCCGCAACTGCCGGCCGCGGAACGGGGCGATCAGGTGGCAGCCATCCTGGCTCGGTCCCTGGCACGCCACGGCTTGCTGTGCGACCTCGTGGGCGCACAGGCCGGCGTCCTGGAACACAATGTCTCCGTCGACGTGGTCGTCCGCTACAAGCGATCCTCCATCGCGAGTCTCGGAACCATGGCCGACCTCGTCCGCCTCCACGTCCCGGAACTCGGTCCCGGCGCCGGAACCGTGGCCGTGCTGACGCTGATCCTGGCCGGTGCGCTGTGGGCCCAGTCTCGGCCCTCCGCCAGCGCCATCGCCGCCTACGAGGCCGACCCCACCCTCGCGCTGCTCCGCCTGGACCTGCCCACCACGCTGGAGAACACCCTCGCCACACTGATCACGGGCACACTGGTGCGGTCGGGGAGCTGAGCGGTCTCGCAGCGCCCGGGCGGGACCCTGCCGGCCCGCTCCCGGTCCTGCATCCGACAGCAGCGGACCAGCCGAAAAGACGGAGGCGGCAACGACCGAGCGTTCAACGAGGAGACCGGCCGTGCCGGGCCGCCCGCGATAGGCGGTGACAAAGACCGCTGAGTTCACAGGAAGCCGCCGGAAAAGCGCGGCGTCCTGGTCAGACTGCGGCCGGCCCGACCAGGGCTCATTGACTGCGCAACAACTAGGTTCCGCTGCTTGAGAGCGAAGCTCCAGGAACGGGATCCGTGTCCCCCTCCGGTTGCGATCGGGGCCGTAGGCCACCGTCGTCAGCCGGCCCGAGCCGTGCCCGGCGGCGAGTGATCAGGGTCCAGGCGATCGCGGTGAGCGCGGTCAGCGTCAGGGCGGCCAGCATCAGCGTGGTGTGGGTTCCGGCGCCGTCGGCCGCGCGGGCGACGGCGTTCGGAAAACCCACGCGGTCGAACAGCCAGCCGACGGCCGCCGTGGCCGTGAGCAGGGCGCCGGTGACGCGCAGTTTGGGCTGGACGCGCAGGCGGGCGAGGACCAGGAGCGAGGGCAGGGCGAGGCAGACCAGCAGGAGCTGGACCAGTTCGATGCCGAGGTTGAAGCCGAGGAGGCTGGTCACCAACTGCCCGGTGGACAGGTGCATTTCGGCGAGCACGAAGGAGAACGCCATGCCGTGGCCCAGGCCGAAGACACCGGCCACGACGGCTTCCCGGCCGGGGAACAGGGGCCGTGTCGCGTGGACGGCGCCGACCAGGATGCTCGCGGCGATGAACGCCTCGACCGGCCGGCCCGGGATCTGGAGGCGGCCCAGGGCGGTGGCGGCCAGTGCGACGGAGTGGCCGGCGGTGAAGGCGAGGGTGATGCGGCCGATGCGGGCGAGGGCGGAGCGGGCGCCAACCAGTCCGTTCCAGCGGCCGCCGGTGGCGGCCAAAGGCGCAGGCAGGAGCAGGATCAGCAGGAAGAGCAGGTGGTCGGTGCCGGTGAGGATGTGGTTGCCGCCGAGTTCGACCATGGCGACGAAGCCGCGCCAGGCGCTGCCCTTGCCGAGGTCGACCTTCAGCGGCGGGACCTTCATGTGCCGGACGTCGAGCTCGATCGTGCCGACCTGGGTGGTGCCCTCGCCGTCGACCTTCCCGGCCGACCAGTCCTGACGGACGGTCACCAGGATGACGTGGGTGACGACTTGGTGGACGATCACGTCGTAGTCGAAGGTGAAGTGGCGTACGTCGCCGCCGGCGGGCGGCGTGAGAACCGCGGCGACGGTCAGCTCGCGGTACGGGCCGGTGGAGGTCTGCCGGGTGCGGGTCAGGTGCATCGCGCCGATGCCGACCTGCCAGGCCTTGCCCTCGGTCGTGGTGGGGTGGATGTGCTGGGCGAGATAGGCGCGGATCGCCTTGGCGCGGGCGGCCGGGACGGCCGTACCGGTGATGTTGTCCAGGTCGATGCCGCTGGCCCGGGAGAAGTCGGAGACCGGCAGCTCCAGGCGGGCGGAGACCGAGGACTGGTACACGTCGAGCTGCACCACCGAGTGCGGCATCGGATGCGCGGCGGCCGGCGACGCCCCGAGGAGGAGCGCCGCCGGTACCGCGATCGCGATCCCGGCCACCAGGCGTGCGAGCGCTGTGGTCAGCCAGTTTCGCGGTCCGGTCATGAGAAGGAGAACTCGTTGCCGTAGTCGCGGGTGTGGTCGCGGTACACGGTGTGGTAATGGATCTGGTTCTGGTAGACCACGCCGTTCTGGCAGACGAACTCGACCCACACGCTGGGACCGTCGATGCGCACGTAGTCGCCCTGGGTGTCCAGGCCGGTGCCGCCGGAGTAGGAGACGTAGGTCTGGTCGAGCTCCTTGGCGTACGTCTTCATGAGCTGCCTCGCGGTGGCGTCGTCGACGTCGGCGACCCACGGGTGGATGGCCGCCAGGACCAGCTTCTGCTGCTTCTCCGACAGCTCGCTGACCTTGATGCCTTCCTTGGTCTCCGGGAAGTCGCCGTCCTTGCCCGGGCCGAGCAGCACGTCGCTGAACGACTCGGACAGCTTCGCCTTCGCCAGCTGCTCGGTGCTCAGGCTGCCGGTCAGCTTCAGCAGGCCGTTGCGGAACTTGGCCAGCGGCGCGTAGGTGGTGCCGTCGTCGGCGGTCCAGCTGGTGGGCTCTACGCCGGTGAAGAACGGGCTGGCGCCGGAGACCTTGCCGTCCTTGTACGTGATGTTCACGGCGAGGTGGTGGCCGCCGAAGTGCAGCTGCCAGGTGCCGGTCTTCGACGGCGTGCCCAGGAATGCCATGTAGTAGTAGCCGCTGCCGTAGGAGAAGCCACCGGCGCCGCCGCCGGTGCCGCCGGAGGGCGGAGTGCCCGTCGGGAGGTCGGTGGCCGTCGCGCTCGGGTCCGTCGAGGCCGAGGCGGAGGGGTCGGCCGACGGGACGTCCGTCGGCGCGCCGGAGGCGGAGCTGGTGGCCTCCGCCGAGGCCAGTACGTCGTCCGCCTTGAGGGTCTGCAGCACGTGCTGGTAGCCGGTCTCCTTGCCCGATCCCAGGGCTACCTTCAACACACTCTCGGCGGCGGCCAGCTGGTCGTCGGTCAGCGAACCGAAGTCGATGCCTGGACGGCAGGACCCGCCGCACGGGAGGTTCGACCACGCGGTCGCGTTCGCCTGCGAGAAGTCCAGCAGTGTCGACGTCTGCTGGTCGGAGTCCAGGGTGTTCAAGAACGCGTTGGCGGCACTGACCACGGCCGCGACGCCCTTCGCGTTCTTGTCGACGGGACGCTTGGCGACCGAATTCTGCGTCTCACCAGTAACCGTCGAAGCATTTGCTATGGCGAATCCGCCGCCCACGAGAACCAGCGCCGCGGCAGCGCCGACCACGCCCCGCCGAGTCCGCCTTGCGCGCACCTGACGAGTTCTTTCCTTGCTCACGAATCTCCCCCTTGAGAGAAGAATGGGAATGGCATGCCGACCAGGCGAGACAACGCCATTGACCGGTCCCGAGATCACTCTCTTCGCGGCCATATCGGACATGACGATGGAAAATCGTGCAGCTGCACGATCGACCGCTCGAGCGATCGCCGCGGAGATTACCAACAATGTTGTCAACATCTCAATGCCGAAATCCCGACCGCCGGAAAATCCGGGCAGCACACATAGCGAATTCCAAGAAATTCTCTCAGGGGATATACAGGAGATTCCCACTAAGCAAATAGGAAGCTTCAACAAGGCCAGCTCGGCGTGGGTGAGCCCTCGACTGCGACCGAACGAGGCAGGCACCGCGTCGCCTCGCAGGCAGGCCAGCCACTCCCGGCAGCCGTTGGCCGGGCACGATCACCTCCGATCCGCCGGCACCAAACTTGACGGCGATCCTGCCGGGTCGGGCGCCGATGCATGACCGGATGCCGAGCCCCCTCCACCCCCGCCCCCACGTCGACTCCAGACACGGGCGGCCTGCCGCGTCGAGCACCGAGATATTACAGACCAACAGTCTCTTGACGACAGACCATCGGTCCCTTAGCGTCGAGGCGCGCAGTAGACCGCCGGTCCGCAACTGGCAACGATCCCGAAGTGGAAGACGCCCTCCATGACTGCCGAAACGCTGGCCGAGTTCGGTCACGCCTACCTCGAGAGCTTCACCGAGCCGGACGCGGAACTGCGGCGAGCGAAGATCGAGAAGCTGTGGTCGGCCGACGGGCGCATGGTGTCCAACGACCTGACCGTGCAGGGCGTCGACAACATCGCCGCGCACGTGGCCCACATCCACGAGCAGTACCTGGTCGGGCACGGCCTGACCTTCGCCTACGACCAGCATTCCGAGGCCGGGGAAGCGCTGCTCCTGCGCTGGTCCATGCTCACACCCGACGGCAACACCGCAGCCCGGGGAGTCGACGTGGTCTTCCGCGACGCCAATGGGCAGATCACCACCGTCTACGCCTTCATGGGCATCAACTGATCAACCCACCGGCAAACGCGCCGCGTCCAGGCGCCGGGCCGAACCGGGTTCGTCAGCTCGCGGCGTGGCGGAATGCCGCGGCCATGCTCGGGGTGCGGAGGAAGCGGTCGCTCACCGGCCTCCGGCAGCCGGATGCGTCTGCTGAGGATCGCCGACATCAATAGCCATCGCACTGAACCAACTCAGATCCCACCGCCGTCTCTGAAGGCTATTCAGGAGAGACTCGCATGCTTCACATGAGGCAATTACAGCGTCGTACCTTCCTCACCGCGGCCACCGCGTCCCTGGCCGCCGCCCCGCTGGCCGGACGGGCGTACGCGGCTCGGCCCGCCGCAGCGAAGGGCAGCAGAGGGTACGAGGTCGTCGCCCGCCTGTGGGGCGCGATGCCAACCGGAGTCACCGTCTCGCACCGCGGCCGGACCTTCGTCTGCTTCCCCCGATGGGGCGAGGAAGTCCCCTTCACCGTGGCCGAACTGCGTGACGGCAAGCCGGTGGCCTATCCGGACGCCGAGGTGAACCGCGAGGACGCCTCCGGCCTGGCCGGGCACCTGCAATCGGTACAAAGCGTGGTCATCGACCCGGCCGACCGGCTGTGGCTCCTCGACACCGGCCGCCCGGTCTTCGCACCGTCCTCCTACGGCGGTCCCAAGCTGGTGGCCGTTGACCTGCGCACCAACCGCATCGTCCAGCGGATCCTCTTCCCACCGGAGGTGGTGCCGTCGACCAGCACCCTCAACGACGTGCGCTTCGACCTGCGGCGCGGGGCCGCCGGCACGGCCTACCTCACCGACACCGACAGCCCGTACGGCATCATCGTCGTCGACCTGGCCACGGGTCGCTCCCGGCGGCGCCTGGCACAGGACGCCTCCGTACGCCCCGACGACAAGTTCGTTCCCATCGTCGAGGGCGAGCCCCTCATGGTCCGGCTCCCAGACACCCCGCCCTCTTACATCGCGAGCGGCTCCGACGGCATCGCGATCGGTGCGGACGGCAAGCGGCTGTACTACTGCCCGCTGGCAAGCCGCCGCCTGTACAGCGTGTCCGCCGCCGCCCTCGCAGACCCGGACGCCTCCGACGCCGACGTGGCCGCCACCGTCGAGGACCTCGGCTACAAGCCGGTGGCCGACGGCCTGGAGAGCGACAACCGGGGGCGGCTCTACGGCGGCGACCAGGAACACAACGCCCTCTGGCGCCGCGACCCGGACGGCACCTACGTCACTCTCGCCCAGGGGCCCGACCTGGTCTGGCTGGACACCCTCTCCGTCGCCGCCGACCGCCACCTGTACGCGACCGCCAACCAGCTCAGCCGCCAGCCCACGTTCCACGACGGCCACGACCTGCGCCACAAGCCCTACCTCCTCATCCGCGTCCCGATCGACGCGGGGCCGGTACGGCTGAGGTAGAACCCGGCGCGAAGACCAGTGTGTGCCCTTGATCGGTCATTGCGATGCGGTGGCGCGAGCCCGGTACTCGCGGATCTCCTCGTAGTGGTCGGAGGCCCAGTGGACGAAGGATGTGGCGATCTCGTGGAGGCCGCGTCCCAGAGGGGCAAGGGCGTACTCCACACGTGGCGGCACTTCCGCGTAGGCGGTTCTCGTGATCAGTCCGTCCTGCTGGAGCTGCCGCACCGTGAGGGTGAGCATCCGCTGCGAGATGCCGGGGACCTGGCGCAGCAGGTCGGTGTAGCGCAGTGGCCCGTCTTCCAGGACAACGATGACCAGCAGGCTCCACTTGTCGCCTACGCGGTCCAGCAGTTGCCGGATGAAGTCCATCTGGTCGGCGGGAATCCCCGCGCACGCCCTCGGCCCTGCTGCGGGGCCTGGTCCGACTGCCGCGTCCATGACGCACATCCCTCTCCGGCACACACATCGATGTGCCTTTTGTACGGCCCTCCATACTGTCCCATGCTGGGGCAACGCACAAAGAGTAAGAATTGGGAGGAGCACCCATGTCCAAGGTGATCGCGATCTTCGGAGCCGGCCCCGGCCTCGGCGCCTCCGTCGCCCGCCGCTTCGCGCGCGAAGGCTTCCGAGTCGCCCTGGTCGCACGGCGCAAGGACCGCCTCGACGCCCTCGTCGAAGCGCTCACCGCCGAAGGCATCGAGGCAGTCGGCTTCACGGCCGACCTGTACCAGCACACCGAGATGCCCGCGCTGATCACGGCCATCCGCGACCGCTTCGGCCGTATCGACGTCATCGAGTACGGCCCGATCAGCGGCGAGCAGAGCTTCTCCTCGGCAACCAATCTGGACGCGGCCACCCTGCAGAAGGACAGCCGGCTGCTCCTGCTCACCCCGGTCGAGGCCGTCCGCGCCGTGCTGCCGGAGTGGACCGAGCGCGGCGACGGTGCCTTCCTGATGACCACCGGCAGCACCGCCGGGGACCCCCGGCCCCACATGAGCGGTGTGGGCCCGCTCATGTCCGCCGCCCGCAACTGGCTGTTCTCCCTCAACGGCGAACTGGCCGAGGTCGGCGCCTACGCCGGCACCCTCTCCGTCGGGGGCTTCATCGCCCGCAGCGAGATGGGCGAGATGGCCGCCGCGGCGATGCCCGACGCCGGCCCGCTCGTCAACCCTGACGACCTGGCCGAGCACTACTGGGACATGTACACCAAGCGCGACCGCGTCGAGCAGATCCACCCCGTGCGCCAGGCCGACTGACTCGCCGGGGAAGCGCTTCGGGCCGTGGACCGCACGAGTCTGTTCGTGCGGCCCACGGCCCGATCTCCTGTGTTCTGGAGCGGAGCGGTGGTGCGTCGGTTGGGACAGGTGGCCCGGTCAGCCGTGGTGGCCGGTGGCGAGGGGGTCGCCTGCCTCGCTGACCACCTTGGCGATCCAGGCCATGGCCTCCGGCACGTCGTAGTTGCCGGCGTGCGGCTGGTTCCAGGCCATCTGGTAGTTGACGTCCTTGACCTGCTTGTCCGCCGCGAGCGCGCGATCGAGGTTGATCGAGATGATGAACGAGGTGTCCCGGTCGCGGGTGCCGTTGCGGATGTACCAGTAGGGCGAGGTGTCGGCGCTGGTGCCGATGAAGTCCATCGGGTTGATCAGGTGGATCTGGTCGTCGACGGTCGTGCTCGCCTTCTTGATGTACTGGGCCCAGGTCAGGCCGGTGTCGTCGAGGCCGCTGCCGTCGCCGGCGACGTCGTTGTGGTCCCAGCTGTACTCGGTGAAGTTCATGTACTTCTGGGTGTACGGGCCGAAGAGGTTGGTCTCGGCGCTGCTGGTGGTGTCGCCGTTGACGCCCACGGCGTCGAAGGCGGGCGTCGTCTTGAGGGTGGCCTGGGTGGCGACGAATTTGAGGTACTTCTTCATGTCGAGCGAGAGCACCTTGTTGGTGTCGTTGTCGACGTCGATCCAGTCGTTGACGTACGAGGTCGTCGTCGTACCGCCGGGGCCGCCCGACTGGATGACGAAGTTGTCGCCGAGTGCCGGGATCGTGTTGGCGGAGTCGGCCGCCATGTAGATCTCCGCGGAGCGGATGACCTCCTTCTTGATGGTCTCCAGCATGGTGTCGGCGGTGAGCGCGGAGCCGTCGGAGTTGCGCAGCTTGAGGCTCTTCTCGTACGCCGGGAACTGGGCCGCGATCGCGGCGGCGTCCGTGGGAGTGGCGTTCTCGTCGGTGTCGTCGCGGGTGCCGAGGATGTTGTAGAGCCACTCGTACGCCTTGTCCGCGTCGCCGAGGTCGGTGATCGGGCAGTACTCGCTGATGGCGAAGACGTCGTCGCGCAGGGTGCTGCGCCCCTTGGAGTCGATGCCCGCGGCGCCGATCTCGGCGAGGTAGGGGTCGTACTTGGCGCTGTTGCCCGAAGCACCCAGGGCCGACACCAGCGCGCCGCCGCCGCTGCCGCCGTTCGCGACGATCCGTTCGGCGCTGCCGGGCATGACGGCGTCGTTGAGACGCAGGTAGCGGACCGCGGCCTTGGCATCGACCACCGCCGCGGGGGCCTTGCCGGGGGAATCACCGTCTGCCCCGACCATCCCGCGGCTGCGGTTGGCGACGTCCACGAAGACGTAACCGGCCTTCAGCGCCGCACCCACGTTGCTCGTCGAGCTGTCGTAGGAGGTGCCGTCGGTCACGCTCGCCTTGATGTAACTGGCCATCCAGCCGCCGTTGTTGACCGCGAAGTAGATGGGGGCACGCTGGTTGTCGAACGCGCTCTCGGGCACGAACACGTTCATGCTCTGGTAGCCGCAGGCGGTGTTGGAGATCGTGGTGCTTCCGCCGCCGGGGCCGCCGGACTGCTCCGCCGCGGCGGCGACGGGGTTGGCGACGTAGCAGATCTCCTTGTACCAGCGGACGCTCATCGTCTGGCCGTCGACGGTGACGGAGATCGTCGTGTAGTTGTCCGGGTCGAAGGCCAGCTTCGTGTCTTCGGCGTCGCCGGCACGGCTGCCGACTGCCGAGGCCGACCCGGGAGCCGCGACCGCCAGGGTGGGCGTCGCGGCGGCCGCCAGGGCGAAGGAGCCCGCTATCGCCATGCCGCCCAGAAGGCGCCTACGCCTGGAGGATGCCGAAAGCCACTGCATGGAGGTCTCCCCTCTCGTCTACCGAGGTTGCGACGCCACCTTGGGCCCAAGCTGCCACTCCCGCAATATTGTTAACGAAATACACAGCAATTTTGTGAACAATTTCTGCGTTCATCCGCAGACGGAGTTGATCGGTGGCTCCCCGCGCGAGCCCTCGGACCCGACGGCTCGAAGCCGCGCAGGAGGAGGTTCTTGTGCTCGCTTCGGACCTGCAGCCCGGCGAGCTGGCCATGTTCAACGGACGCAGCGGATCGGCGGCCGCGATCCACGCAGCCTTCCTCGGCTCGACCGCACGAGCTGGAACTCCGCGGACACATCGCTGCGGCTGCACATGGGTGTGCCCTTGGGGCGGCCTCCACGCATCGACTGGACAGCGCCTCTATTCCACCCGGCGCCGCCCCGCCCGCAGGATGCCGCCCGGCATGCTCGAGACGCGAGCGGGACACTGCTGTTCACCACCGACATCGGCTCGATCAGCCCGAATCCGATCTTCGGAGACACGAACGCCGCCCTGCGCAACTGGGCACCCGCACGCGTGGTCACTTCTTACGGCGCACTTTGTCCACGGCACCAGTGACGAGCGGGTGTCCCGGATCGATGGCGCCGACTATGCGGCGGCCGACCGCGGTCAGCTGGCGGACCTGGGCGCGGGTGAGGCTGTCGAAGACGTAGGTGCGTACGGCCTCCACATGGCCGGGGGCGGCGGTGGTCACCTTGTCCCAGCCGTCGTCCGTGAGGGTGGCCACGGTGTAGCGCCCGTCGGAGGGATCGGTGCTGCGGCGAGCCCAGTCTCGCTTCTCCAGCCGGCCGACGACCTGGGAGAGGCGGGGCAGCGAACCCTCGACGAACGCAGCCAGCTCGCTCATCCGCATCGAGCGATCTTCGGCCATGGACAGTGCGGCCATCACCTGGTACTCGAAGAGACTCAGGCCGGCGTCGCCTTGCAGTTGTGCATCAAGCGCCGCGGGCAGCCGCATCAGCATGCTGCTCAGGGCGATCCAGGCCTGGTCTTCCTCGTCGTCCAGCCAGCGAGGCTCCTTCGGTGCGTCCATACCAGCGAGTATAACTTCACCCCTTAAGTGATCCCCAAGCCAGAATCACTTAAAGTTTGAAGTCAGATGACTTGCATCTTGAAGTGAAGCAGATCTAGCGTTCAGTTCACGGTTTAAGTCACAGAGGAGTTCTGACCGACATGAACGCTGTGCTGTGGATCCTTGCGGGCGTCCTCGCCCTCGCCTTCCTCGCCGCCGGAGGCATGAAGGTGGCTCAGCCCCGGAAGAAGCTGGCCGAGGCAGGCATGGGCTGGACGCAGGACCTGAGCGCGGGGGCCGTGAAGACCATCGGCGTGCTGGAGGTCCTGGCCGCGGCCGGACTCGTCCTGCCGGCCGCCCTCGACATCGCACCGGTCCTGACGCCTCTGGCCGCTCTCGGCCTCGTGCTGGTCATGCTCGGCGCCGTGGTCGTGCACGCCCGGCGCCGGGAGACGCAGATGATCGGGGTGAACGTGCTCCTGCTCGCGCTCGCCGCCGTCGTGGCCTGGGGTCGGTTCGGCCCGTACGCCTTCTGATTCCACCCCACTCCAGGAGATCCAGTCATGGACATCAGCTTTCACGGCAGGGCGGTGATCGTGACGGCGGCGGCGTCCGGCATCGGGGCGGCGACCGCCGAGGAGTTCGCCCTCGCCGGCGCGGCACTCGTCCTCACCGACATCAACGATCCCGCCGGTGAGGACCTTGCCGCACGACTCCGCGAGGACGGCAGTGACGTCCAGTACGTTCACGCCGACATGACCCGGGCAGCGGACGCCGAGGCGCTGGTGGCGAAGGCCATCAGCACGCTGGGGCGCCTGGACGTCCTGGTCAACTGCGTCAGTGACGGCGGCGGTGACCGTCGCGGCATCCAGGTGCACGAAGTGAGCGAGGAGCAGTGGGACGGCACCATCGCCGGGTCTCTGAAGTCCGCCTTCCTCGGCATGAAGTACGCCATTCTCCACATGAAGGACCACGGCGGTGGCGCCATCGTCAACATCACCTCCCCGGGCGGCATGCACCTGGAACCGGCGTCCACTCCTGCCTGCATGGCCGCGAACGCCGGCGCGATCCACCTGGCACGCGTTGCCGCCGCCCAATACGCCCGCTACGGGATCCGGGTCAACTCGGTCGCCCCGGGCCTGACCCGCACCTCGACGGTGGACGGCCTGCTATCCGCAGAGCAGCAGGTCGAGGTCGTCCGCGGTCGCCTCCCCGTCGGGCGTCTGGCCGAGCCCGCCGACCTGGCACGTTCCGTCGTCTGGCTGGCCTCCGACCAGGCCGCGATGATCACCGGCAACAGCGTCCCGGGCGACGGCGGACAGAACCCCATATGACGGCGCCCGCTCCCCTCACCCCTTCCTCTTTCCCATACAAGGAGCCATCGTCATGCGCGCACTGAACGTCCCGGCCGCCGGAGAGCAGCCGCAGTTGTCCGAACTTCCCACGCCCGAGCCCACCCGGGGCACCGTCCTGATCAAGGTGAAGGCCGCCGGCCTGAACGCTCTCGACAACGTCCTGGTCGCCGGGTACATGGCCCAGATGATGCCCCACGAGTACCCGCTGGTCGTCGGCCGGGACGCCGCCGGTGTCGTCGAGGCGGTCGGAGAAGGCGTCGACCGCATCCAGGTCGGTGACGAGGTGATCGGCCACATGCTCCTCGCCCCGCCGATCCAGGCCGGCACCGTGGCCGAGTACGCCCTGCTGCCCGCGGCCGCGGTCACGCCCAAACCCGCCGACCTGAGCTTCACCCAGGCCGCCGCACTGCCGCTGTCCGGCGCCGCCGCGCTCGCCGCGGTCGAGGCCGTCGCTCCGCAGGCCGGACAGACGGTCCTGGTCATCGGTGCCGGTGGGGGCGTCGGTTCCTATGCCGTGCAACTGCTGGCCGCCCGCGGCGCCACCGTCGTCGCCACCGCCGCCCCCTCCGACACCGAGCGCCTCAAGACCCTCGGTGCGACCACCGTCGTCGACTACACCGACGGCGACGTGGCCGGGCAGGTCCGTGCCGCCCATCCCGACGGTGTCGACGCCCTGATCGACCTCGTCGCCCAGGACTCGGCCGGCCTGACGCTGGACGTGGTCCGCAAGGGCGGCAAGGTCGCATCGACCCTCGGTGCCGCCGACGAGGAGACCCTGGCCTCGGCCGGCCTGAGCGGCGCCAATGTCAACGCCGGACCTGTCCGCGAGATCATCGCCCCGCTCGCGGAGCAGGCCGCCGCGGGCTCCCTCACCGTCGACGTCACCACCGTCCTGCCGCTGGAGCGCGCTGCCGAAGGCCTGGCCACCCTGGCCTCCGGCAGCGCCCGCGGCAAGATAGTCGTCGCGGTCGCCGACTGAGTCGCTCCATCAGCACCCGATGCCGTCCGCCGACCCTCCCGCCACTGGGCGGGCGGCTTCGGGCCACACGATCCGCTCCGGGTCGGTGCACACGGCCGGCCCTCGATGTCCAGGAGCCCGCACATGAGCACCCCACCCCCATCCCCGTCGACGGAGGCATCCGCGGAAGCAGGCGACCAGCGCGGCCGCGCCAGGGGACTGGGCCACATCGTCCTCTACGTCTCCGACCTCAAGCGGTCCCTCGTCTTCTACGGCGACATCCTGGGCTGGCCCCTCATGAAGACGTCGGCCGAGTATCCGTTCGCCGGCTTCCGGGCCGGAGACACCCACCACGACCTCATGCTCATCGAGGTCGGCCGGCATGCCGCGCCGATCCCGCGCGGCCGACGGCTGGGCATGTACCACTTCGGCGTCCGGGTCGGCGACAGTGACGATGACCTGCGCGCCCTGCTGGCCCGTATCCAGGCTCACCCGGACCTCGTCACCGTCCGGGGCATGGTAGACGAGGGATTCGCCCACTCGATCTACGTCGAGGACCCCGACGGCAACGAGGTCGAGCTCTACGTCGACATCCCCGGCGCCGACTGGAGCCCGGAGGTCGTCTTCAACACGTCGCCGTCGGCACGCCGGCCGCTTCGACTCTGACCAACGCGCCGTCAGGACAGGGCAACGAGCTCGATCACCGCTCACCTCAACACGATGTTGCCTGTCCTGACGGGCTTCATCGCCTCGGGCCACTCCGATCCGCGCTGCTGGCCTACAAGCCCGGAAAAGGTATGAACCCCCATGCGCATGACCGTCTTTGGTGGCACCGGACCCACGGGACTGCTCCTGATCAACCAAGCCTTGGCCGAGGGGCATGAGGTCGTTGCCTACGCCCGCACGCCCGCAAAGCTTCCCATCCGTCAAGGTCTGACCGCGGTCCAAGGGGAGTTGGACAACGCAGAGGCCATCGCCGAAGCGGTACGCGGCAGCGATGTCGTGCTGAGCCTTCTGGGCCCGGGCACCAAGAAGGCCGACGTCCCGCCGTTGATCACCGGCTGCCGCAACATCGTTTCGGGAATGCGTAAACACGGCGTCGAACGGCTCGTGGCGATGGGCACGCCCAGCATCACCGATCCCGCGGACGGCACGGACATGAGGATCGGGCTCATGGTCGCAGGTATTCGGACGCTCCAGCCTGCGGCCTACGACGCCATCGTGACGAACGGCCAGATCGTGCGGGAGTCGGGGTTGAAGTGGACCATCGTCCGGTTTCCCTTCCTCACGAACGGCCCGAGGACCGCCTCGATCAACGTCCGCAACGTCGGCGGCAAGGGCGGACTGCGCCTCTCACGGACCAACGCGGCCGCCTACTTCCTCCAGCAGGCCACCGACCCGTCGCAGGTCGGCCGCGCACCGATCATCTCTGACAAGTAACCACGGCCCAGGCCGCGGCATCGATGCGGCTGCCCCTGATACGGGGACAGGACATCGCACATGCGGGCTCTGATCACCACCGGCTACAGCGTCACTCCCGAGGTCTCCGAGATCGCGCGCCCCGAGTTCGGCCCCGGCGAGGTGCTGGTGAAGGTGGCGGCCGGTTCCGTCAACAACATCGACGTGATGGCCGCGGCGGGCTACCTCAAGGGAATCCTGCCGCACACCTTCGCCGCCGTACTGGGCAAGGACTTCGCCGGGACCGTTGAGGCGGTCGGCACCGACGTTCAGGGTTTCGCGCCGGGAGACGAGGTGTTCGGTGCGGTGACGGAGCCGGCCATCGGCCGGGGCACGATCGCCGAATACGCGGTGGCACAGCCCACGGTGGGCCTGACCCACCGCCCAGCCGCCCTCGACACGGCCCGGGCCGGCGCACTCGCCATCGCGGGATCCACCGCCCACACCAGTATCGAGGCCCTGGCACTCCAGCCCGGCGACACGGTGCTGATCGTCGGCGCCGCCGGCGGCGTCGGCTCGCTGGCCGTACAGCTGGCGCGGACCACCGGAGCGCGGGTCATCGCCACCCATCGGGATACCGACGGCGCCGCATACCTGACAGGACTCGGCGCCCACGAAACGATCGACGCCACCGCCGGCCTCGCCACCGCCATGCGACTGCACATGACCAGGGTGGCCACCGTGTGACCGAATCCTGGCGCAGGACACCCCGCCATCGGCATAACGGTTCAGTTCGACGGCCTCCCTGGCTCCCGCCGCTCGCGAAGTCGCCACCGAAGGTGCAGGGGCGCGATCATCGTGGGATCACCACGCGGCAGGCTCGACCGCAAGTGTCCGTCGCGGCGTCGCGGCCGGGAGCTCGCGGCGGGAACCGAAGGTGCCGTCAGCCAGGCACGACCTCCTTGACCCACGAGATGAAGTTGGTCTCCGAGCTGCCCGTACGTTCGGCGTCCATGTGTCCCTGTCCCCACACGGTGGCGAAGTCGATGCTGCTGATGCCGTAGTTCTGCAGCGCGAGGACCAGGTTGATCTCGGTGGTGTTGGCGGTGTCGCCCTGCATGATGCCGGTGCGGATCCGCCAGTGGCCGGCGACCTTCGAGCGCTTGTACCCGGCGTAGACGCCTGACAGGTAGTACATCGGGTTGTACATGTTCGCCCGGTCAAGCACCTTCGTGCCGACGCTGTCGGTCTTCTTGAAGTCGCTCGTGTATGCCGAGGCGGCGTAGTCGGACTTCCAGTTCTTCAGCTTGGCGTAGCTGTCCTCGTTCGCTGCCATGATTTTCTGCGACAGCTGCGAGTAGTGCAGGCCGCTGTTGCCGATGCCGAATACGCCGTTCTCGGTCGCGTCGCGGCCGGGCGAGTCGAACGCGCCGACGACCTTCGTCGCCGTCTTCTGGCTCTTGATGAAGCCGGACAGGCTGTGCACGGTCGCCTTCTTCGTCGAGGAGTCGTAGGTGACCCAGGTGCCGTCCTTGTTGAGGGCCTCGAAGTAGGCCTCCACCGTCTTGTACGTGGTCCCCGCCGAGGCCGAGGACCCCGAGCCGCCGGGGGCGCCGGACGGCATCGCCCCGCCGCCGGCCCCGCCGGGAGCGCCGGACGGCATCGCCCCGCTGGGAGCACCCGAGGGCATCGCCCCGCTGAGGCCGCCGCCGGGGGCGCCGCCGCCGGTCATGCTGGACTGGGTGTAGGGGAAGGTGGTGTCCGACAGGAAGTTGTTCAGCGACGTCTGGATCACCGAGATCAGGTGGTCGTAGTAGCTGCCAGCGAGATAGGTGCCGCTGCTGGACTTGGCCAGTGTGAGCTTTCGGCCGGAGCTGTCCCTGAGCCCGAGCTTGTTGAGGTAGGCGGGGAAAGCCTCGGCAAGGTCCTTGGAATACGCCTCGGTCCAGGTGCCACTCGCGCGGGTGTCGGTGGTGGCGAACTGCCCCATGTTCCACTCGTAGGCGAGGTTGCCCTCGGAAAGCTCGGTGATCGGGACCCAGGCCATGACGCCGGCGATGGCGTCGCTGATGCTCTTGCCCTTGGCGTCCTTCATCGCGGCGCCGATCGATTCGAGGTACGGGGTGTAGAGCGCGCTGTCGCCCGACGATCCCGCCACCGAGCCCTGGCCACCGCCCCCGCTGCCACCGAACACGAAGACGCTGTCCTTGTCGCCGGGCAGCACGTCGTCGTTGTAGCGCAGGAAGCGCACCGCCGCCTTCAGATCGGTGACACCCCACGGGGCGTTGCCGGTGTAGGTGGAGGTGTTGGAGCCCCGCCCGCGAAGCCCGGCCGCGACGTAGACGAACCCGGCCTTGAGGTAGGCCGAGACGGTGTCGAAGCTGTAGGACGTGAGCGGGCTCTGCGGCGCGTAGCCGCCGGTGTTGATCGGCATTACGACCGGGGCCGTCCTGGCCGTGTAAGACCCGATCCTGCCCGAGTTGTTGACCTTCGCGGTGTAGGTGCCGTCGCTGTTCTTGGTCGTCTTCAGGTACTTGCCCGGGACGCAGATGCCGAGGTACTCGTACTCCTTCGCCGCCGGCTTGGCGCAGTAGTAGGCGCCGAGGCGGTAGTAGACGTCGTTGTCCTTGTCGTAGCTCCACTTCGCCGAGTCGAACGTCACCGACGGCGTGCCGGTCGCCACGGACGCGGTCGACGCCGCAGCGCTGGTGCCGCTCGACGCCGTGGTCTTGCTGTCGCTGCCACCGGAACACCCCGTCAGCCCCAGAGCGGTGAGAGCCGCACCGCTCTGCAACAAGTGTCGCCTGGAGACTTCCATTTCGTTCCATCCTTACCTTATGTGATGGTTTACAACGAATGTAAGTCCCGGTTCTTTGAGCAGACTGGGCAGATCCTGTCCGCCACCTGTTCGGCTTCAGCAGGAACGTCTGGGGGGGGCGACCAACAGGATTACCTGCTAGGACAGTTGCGGCGGGCTCCGCGCCAGCACAGCATCCGACTGCCGACGATCCCCAGAGATGTGCAGGCCAGTACCCGCGAGTCCGTCCGGCTCATCACTGGAAGCGCTCGAGGTCGAACAGCTTGTCGGCGTTGCCGTGGGCGATCTTCTCCCTGTCCTCGTCGGACAGTTGCGAATCGGCCAGGAACGACACAGCGCCCTCGTTGCCGCCGAACGTCGGGAAGTCGACGGAGTGCATGATCCGGTCCACGCCCACGACATCGACGCAGTAGCGCAGTTGGGCCTGGCTGAACATCCCGCTGGGCGTGATGAACACGTTGTCCCGGAAGTACTCCCGGAAGGTCCGGTCGAGCTTGGTCAACTGCTGGGGCAGGGTTGCATCCAGCCGTTCGAGGTAGAACGGGATGAACTCGCCCCAGTGGCCGAGGATGAACTGCAGATCCGGGTAACGGTCGAGCACTCCGGTCAGGACCAGGTGCAGGAAGTGCACGGCTGTCTCCTGGTGCCAACCCCACGCGCCCAGCCGGAGGAATGCGGACACCTCGGGTGAGAGCCGGCCGGCGTAGTTGGCATCGCTGACCGCCAGTGGCGGCGGGGCCGGGTGCAGGTAGATCGGCACGTTCAGCTCACTCGCGGCGTGCAGGATCGGGTCGAACCGGGGCTGGTCCAGGAACTCGCCGTCGGTCCGGCCCATGATCATCGTGCCCACGAAGCCCAGTTCGCCGACGCAGCGGTGGAGTTCGTCGGCCGCCGCGTCGGGCACAGCCGTGGGCAGGAGGGCGAACGCGGCGAACCGGTCCGGGTAGGCCTTGACCGCCTCGGCCACGGTGTCGTTGGCCGCCTTGGTCAGCTTCGGTGCCGTGTCGGCGGGCAGGAACGTGTTCGAACAGGAGAGCACCTGCATGGTGATGCCGTTGCGGTCCATGTCCGCGATCCGGGCTGCGCCGATGTCCGGCAGCAGGTGCAGCCACTTGGTGAAGGGCATCCCGGCGCTGGCTTCGAACGCGGCCGCGTAGCCGGGGACGAATGCGGCCATGGCCGGATCGCTGGCGGCGGACACCGCCGGGTCGGACCAGTGTTCTTCGATGGTGACGAGCCGCATCGCTCTCCCTGCCCATCTCCACGGTCTCCAGCCAGCCCCTCCACGATGACCCGGGCGACCGATAAGCTCAAACACTTGCTACTGATACTCCAATCAATATGACTGATAGGGACAGGATGGAGCTGCGGCACCTGAGGTACTTCGTCGCTGTGGCCGAGGAGGGTGGTTTCAGCCGGGCAGCCCGCCGGCTGCATGTGGTCCAGGCCACGCTGAGCATGCAGATTCGCGACCTGGAAAAGGAACTCGGCGGACGGCTGTTCGACCGCGGCTCACGGCAGACCCGTCTCACCCCGGCGGGTCAGACGTTCCTGGTCGAGGCCCGGCAGGTGCTGGCCCAGGCGGAACGGGCACAGGTCACGGCGCGGCTCGCGTTGCGCGGGGAGAGCGGAAACGTGCGGATCGGGGTGGCCGGTGCCGGGGTGTTCGGCGACATCCTGACCGGCCGGATCCGCGCGTTCCACGAGGCCAGGCCGCTGGTCCGGATCGAACTGCGGGAAGTCAGGCCGGAGACGCAGGGGGCGGCGATCCTGGCCGGCGAACTGGACGTCGGCTTCAGCGCGTTCCAGGCACCGCCCAGCGAACCTCGGCTCAGCTCGGCCCCGGCCGGCTCGGTGCCGTTCCTCGTTGCGCTGCCCGCAGGACATGTCCTGGCCGGGCACGAGACGTTGACCGCCGAGCAGATCTCCGGCCTGGATCTGATCAAGTACATCATCGACGACGGGGCCATCCTGCTGTCCGACTTGTCGCGGCTCGCTGGGCTGGACCTGTGGTCGGCGTCGGGCCACTACCGGGCCGACACCACACTGAGCGTGCTCACGCTGGTTGCCGCCGGGGTGGGCGTCGCCGTGGTCCCGGCCGGTGTACACCGGGCCGTCGTGCCGGACGTGGTGTACCGCCCACTCGCGGACCCTGGCCTCACCGTCGGCATCCACCTACTGCACCGCACCACGGAAACCGACCCGGCCGTGGCCACCTTTCTGAACACCGGGAACCCGGGGGCGAACACGACTGCCACGCGCTGACCTTGGGGTGACTGGTCAACGCGTTCGTCCGTCGGCACACCAGGGCTGACGGTTGCCGCTCGCGAGCTGCGGGGTCCCCCATGCGCGCACGAGACGCCAGCGGGTCTTTGCCAGGCGGACCAGATCGGCGACCGGGGCGCCAACAGACAGGGCAGGCAGCCAGAGCGCGGCGACCCGTCGGCGCCGTCGGGCCATTCGGCCAGCAGTCGCACCTCTGGCAGGGCGCCGTCCCAACGGCAGGGCTCGGCCATCGCGGCCGACTGGACCCGCCGACGCGGGCGCACCCCAGCCAGCCGGACCCGCACCGCGAGGAAGCGAGAGGTCATCGGGCCGCGACGCGCGACGGCCCACACGATCAGGGACGCAACCGTGCGTCACCTTCCGGCGCATCCGATAGCGGGCCCTGGGCAGGACCTATCAGACTCAGTCTTCGCGGCTCGCCCCAGGAGCAGCCTCCTCAGCGGCGGCTGGGTCACCCGGCTGACCCAGCTCGGGAATCCTCCACCGTGTGTGGTCGGGCCAGAGCAGGACGCCCAAGGCACCCTCCAGGTCCACGACAGTGAGCATGTCGGGCCAGACGGAGCCATTGAGGACGTTCGTGATGACCTGCCGGTTGACACCACTCTTCTGCGCGAGGGCATTGGCACTCAATCCTCGCTCCGCCATTGCCGCGGCGAGCTTGCGCGCTATCGCCTGCGCGACGAGGGCACCTCGATGCGGCTCCATCATCGCGTGCGGCCATTCGCCGTCGATGACGAAGCTGCTCGGCTTCTTGGCACGTCTCAATCCTCCAGGCACGGCATAAGTGTGACTGAGGTGCACTCCGGGTGCGTCCCTGACTCCAGGATGCTACTTGTGTAGCAAGTAGCGGAGCGTGATTTCCTGGAAAGTGACCTATGAACCATGTCGGCGAACGGTGCACGGATCGAATCGGGATACCCAAGGGGGCCTCTCTTGCACAGAAGCACCTGCGGAACCAACACGGTGCGACACGTATAACTTGCCGCGCCGCCTTGCCGATCCCGGCGATCGGTCGTCGACAGGGGCTCTCACCTGCGAGATCGCCCGCCTCAGTGCGCATTCGGTGTCGCGGGCTTCACCGATGGACCACGCAGGGGGCAACGCCCTTTCAAGGGTTCGGAGTTGGGCTGCTCTGCAATGTGCTCGATTTCCCTGCATCACTGCACGACCGTGCCCTACGCTGCCCACGCGCCCATCTGTGCGCAGAGGTCACAGGAGGGGCGATGCCGGGTAAGGGATCCACTGGGAAAACCGCGCCGTCTCGAGAACTGCCCACCTACCGGCTGGCGGCGACGGACCAGATCGCCATCGCCTGCACGATCGGCCTCCTGCCACAACCGTTTTCGGTGCACGATGTCCAGGCGAAGCTCGGTGTGAATGCCGGACGAGTCGGCCTCACAATGGCGTTCTTCGAGTACTGCAACCTCGTCACCGATGCCCCGGGCAAGGGCATGTACCTCGCCACCCGGGCGGCAACGCAGGTGGCAGAGGCATGGGCCAAGGACACCGAGGCTGGCAAAGCCGCCCTGCGCAAGGCGTGGAACCAGACATGGTTCACCAAGAGCGCGCGGAACAGATACTCCCAAGGCGCAGGACTGCGAGACGGCCTGCACGCCCGCTTCATGATGCTGGCCGGCGGCGGCGCCGCGCACCGCCGGTCGGTCGACAAGCTCATCGAGATGATGATCCTGTCCGGACTCCTGATCGAGGAGCCCGACGGGTTCGTTCACTGGCACGAGGAATCGGAACCGCATCCTCCGAAAGAATCTGAGGGATCGTCCCGTCCCCGTCCAGAGAGTGAACAAGCAGAACACGAAGCTCCCACCGACTCCTCACGGAACAGCGGCACCCCTCACCCCGGCGACGAGGACGACGTCCAGACGGGGGAACGTCTTGGCGAGCAGGGTCTCGATGAGGAAGAGTCCGTTCAAGAGCCCCCGTTCGAGGAGCATCCCTCCGGGACCGGGGCGGCAGACAACGAACACGCTGTCCCGACCTATGAAGACGACCCGGCTCAACTTCTCGCTGACCCTCTCTGGTTCAAGTACGTCCGCTACATGTCGCCGGATGACGCCGCGAAACTGCATCAGCAGCTCCACGGGGTTCTGAGCATCCTCGCCAAGACACGTGACAGCGCCCGTGCCGACACCGGTGCCCCGGCCGTAGAACTCGATCAGCCGCTGCATCTTTCGGACCTGGGGAGGGTGAGCCTGCAGACCTGGCTCGCCGTCTACGCGTCCAGCAGGGAGATGTCGACCTTCATCCCCACGATGAGGAGCCGCCAGTCGACCGCCCAGTCATGAAGTCGGGTCCGGAGATGCGCTTCCCCGGCTAAGGATCACGCCTCTCCGGACCCACCACCGTCACCCCGTCAACCTCGTCGCGGCGCGAACCGCGAGGAAGGGGGCTTTGGCGTGCCCTCACACAGAGCGAGAGCCATTAGTCACGGTAGCGCGCCAGCGCGCCGTACCCCATACGTTTCGCTGATTCCCCAGCTCGCACTCCCGCCCCAGGCAAACCGGTCCGTCCCGGGGGGAGGCCCTCGTGCGTAGGGTCACTCTGCGGTCGGCCCTACAGCAGGTCGCTCGGGAATGGCAGGAGAAGGTTGCCCGCGGGACTCTCAGCCCTCAGACAGCAGACTCCTACATCACCAATGCGGAAAGACTTCTCCGGTTCACCCGCGCGCTCGGCTTCGAACGCCTCGACGACGTCACTGACACCGTCGCTCAGGCCTTCATCGACGCACCCGGGCACAACCGTCAAGGTCGGCTGGTCACTTGCCCGGCGGACAGTACGCGCAGGGTCCGCCGGTCATCCGTCGACGCCCTGTTCGCGGAAGCCCGACGGCTCGGACTGACCATTCGTGCGCCTCTGCTGGACTGCCCTCCGATCCCGCGCTCGCAACCGCGGCCCGTCGGTGTCCTGACGGACGCTGACATCGATCAACTTCGCTTCTATGCCGAACGAGGGATGCCTCAGACCAGGCATGCTGCTGTACTCGGGCTGCTCTTGTGCGGCCTTCACACGGGCGAGATCGGCCTGACCGGAGCCACCGATCTAGACCTTGCCAACGACCGGGTCTGGGCCGTAGGCGCCCGGCGGATCACCGCCCGCTACTGCCCGCTCGACGACCCGTGGAACCGGGAAGTCCTCCGACTGCGTGCTGACTACGTCCAGCGCCAGTCCGGTTCGGACCACTCCCAAACACTCACCACGAACGGCACCGCTCCCGCTTACCGGCTGCAGGCCAGCATCTGCACCACCTTCGGCGAGGTCGTGCGCGCCAGTGGTATTGCTCCCGAAGGCCGGTCCGCCACGCCAGGGGACGTCTCCAACTGGCTGGCCGCCAAGATCCTTACAGAGACCGGCCAGATCGCCGAGGTGGCACTGCGTCTCGGTCTCGCCTCGCTGGACCGTGCCGCCAAGCTCGCCGGCTACGAGTGGCGTCCAGCGGAGGAGGAAATCTGATGGGGGCGCCGAAGCGGCGCTCCCCCGCCTCCAAGTCCAAGAACAAGCGGAAACCGGACTACGTCATGGGCCCGGTGCCCAGAGACATCTTCAGCCTCAGCCACCCAGAACCACCCGGTCCTTCAGCCCGGTCCCTGCCCGAACTGGAGCGCCTTGAACTCCTTGTCGCCAATCCTGATCTGTACGACGTGGCCGACAAGGTCTTCCCTGCGCGCACCCCGGGAACCTGGGGCCGCCGCCCTGCGTACCCTCCCTTCATTTACATGATCCTTCTCGCCGCGATCTCCATCTTCGACACCGCTGAGATGGCCTGTGCGAGTTTCCAGCATGAGCACATATGGAAGACCGTCCGAGAAGGCGTACGACAGATTCGCGGTGACGCCGCGGCGGACGGCCTCCCCGAAACAGGCCCCCAACGCCATCACTGGCACGATTTCAGACCCAAGATGCTCGACGTACTACAAGAGCTTCGAGAGGCCAGCCGCGACGCCTGGATAAACCAAGCACTCACACAGGGATTACTCGCGAGGAAAAGACGAGGCACCCTGGTGCGTCCCCATCGTAGCCAAGTCATCACCGGTGACGGTACCGTCGCAAAACCGGCCTCGGACCAGACTGAAGAATTCACCATAGACAAAAAGACCGGGGAACTGAAGCTTCACAGGGTCGACCCGGACGCCACGATGCAACTGGAAGGCGGCGACCGAGAAATCTACGGCAACAAGATTGTCTCATTCTCGGTCCGCGACGAATGCTCACCACACAGTCGCGTGATCCTCAACGTAGACACCGCGCGACACCAGTCTGAAGTGCTGGATCCAGACCGTCAGGAAGAAGCCCGGGTCGCAGTCCGTCTGGCCAGGGAGATACGCGCCCGCGCTCCAGGAAACCACACCATTGTCTACGACAAAGCCTGGCGAGGTAAGCATCGAGCTCCACTAATCAGGTCTGGCCTGACAGTCTTCACACGCCAATACGACGGACTCAAACCTCAACCCCTGAAGAAATACCGATATGAATCTGCGGGATGCACCCACGATGTCTACGCGGCTGAAGGGCGCGCGTGTGATCGACTACTCACCGTGGACGGCAAGACCCTGTACAATCCGATCCCCGTCAAGGACGTCGAATTCAGAGACGGAAACGAGAGTCGCTTTTACCACGTCCTGGAGATCCTCTGCCGATACGGACCGCACACGGAAAGGATTCCAGTGTATGAAACTCGCGAGGATCAAACACTGGATCCAAGGACGAAGCGTCCGAGGTTCAACAGGACCGAACATCTCAGAATCGTTCCACCTGGGACGGAGGCTGGAGAGCGGCTCATCGGGTTCCGTCAGGACAGTGAATCCACATTCTCCACGCTCGATGAAACGCATCGCCTCCGCCGCATCCCTGCATACGGGGCCGATGGCGCCCTGCTCATCTACATCGGCTACGCCTGGGCCAAGAACTCCGTGGCCCTCGGGATCACCAGGCGGACGAGGTAGGCGCACGGGTCGCCGATGCACCCGAGGGGCCAGCAGCACCTCGATCGGCCGCAAGCCACTCGGCAGCACCGCGTCACGCCTCGGCGCACTGCCGGCACCCGCTAGACTGTAGGCGGTGCCCCGCTTCGGCGGAGGCACCCTGTGGATGTTTGGGCCCCAAGGGGCGGAGATCGCCCCACTTCGGGTGGATTTCCAACACCTTTGCCCACACATCCCCGCCTTCGTAGCTCAGGGGATAGAGCACCGCTCTCCTAAAGCGGGTGTCGCAGGTTCGAATCCTGCCGGGGGCACCAGGCAAAAGGCCCCGGACCGATCATGGTCCGGGGCCTTTGACATCTACTTTTGACATCAACGGGGGCGGTCGCCGCCGATCACTGGCGACCGGGGCGCCTCTTCCTGTTCCTCAGCAGCCGGTCCATGTGGCTCATGGCCTCGCGCTGGGTGTCCTGTACGACGTGCGTGTACACGTCCATGGTGATGCTGATCTGGGAGTGTCCGAGGATCTCCATCACGACGCGGGGTGCGACCCCGGCCGCCGTGAGGAGAGTGGCGGTGTTGTGGCGGGCGTCGTACAGCCGGATGACGCGGAGGCCGGCGGACTCGGCGACGCGGGTGAAGGAGCGGTAGAGGTTGCGCGGCTCGACGGGGCGGCCGGTGCGGGTGGCGAAGACGTAGTCGGAGTCCTGCCACCTCTCCCC
This sequence comes from Streptomyces sp. NPDC101234, assembly GCF_044767525.1. Taxonomy (NCBI): domain Bacteria; kingdom Bacillati; phylum Actinomycetota; class Actinomycetes; order Kitasatosporales; family Streptomycetaceae; genus Streptomyces; species Streptomyces sp. NPDC101234. The sequence continues at coordinate 304,957 of NZ_JBIWOA010000006.1, forward strand.
CGCCTTGGTCCGGGCGGCTGCTTGCCGCATGCGGTGCCAGCGCAGGGGCGCGATGCAGAGGGCGGGCAGCGGTACGGCTCGACGACGGCGGCTTTTCGGGTCGTCGTCGTACAGGACGCCACGGCGGCGCTGGACCTGGTGGCGGACGTAGAGGACACGGTTGTCGAGGTCGAGGTCAGACCAGCGGAGGACAGCGCGGAACGCAGAACTCGGTGCGATTCCTTGGCGGTTGCGGCGGTGGTCTCCTTCTCCAGGCGGACGAGGAAACGGCGGACGTCGGCGACGCCGAGGGATTCGAGGCGCTTGGTACCGAGGCGGGGCACCAGGTAGAGGCGGACGTGTGCCTCGTACTTGTCGAAGGTGCTGAGCTTCCGTCGGGGCTTGATGACGTTGTCCAGCCAGTACGGGAGCCACTCGGAGAGCTTGGCGGACTTGGTGGGCACGGGTACGCCCTGGTCGACCTTGTCGAGCACCCGTCGTCGCTTCGCTCCTCCGGGCGGGCGCACCGTGCATGAGGTCAGAACACGTCGTGGGTGGGGCGGTCGGTAACGCTAAGGCGCCGCTAACCTCACGTCGCGCCGGTGCAAGCTAAGGCAGAGCCTTATGTGAGTCTGTCAAACTTAAAGTCCCACTGCAGGCATAGGTACAACGTTGGTGACGTCTACAGCCCGGCGAATGGCCTCGGCGAACCTGACAGCATTGCCGACAGCCCAGTAGTGGACGAAGAACAGGTGAGGTTCGTCGTTGAGGTGGTGGTGATGTACCTCGACGAGTTCGACCCCGCCGCGGCGCAGGGCCATGAGGACGGGCTGGACCTCGTTGGCGATCATGACCAGATCACCGCTAACCGCGGCCATCCCGCCGCCGAGTGGCTGAAGGTTGACGGAGGTAGTGGCGCCCAGTCCCGGAGGCAAGGCCAAATTGCCGTCGGCAATGGTCTCACGGCGGACGTAGGTGCACGTGTAGATGCCGCCGCTAGCAGCCCCCTTGACGCCCATGGCGGCGTCGATCGAGGCAGTGTCCAGGTCGACGGACGGCGAGAGGGCGATAGGTTCGGCAGGCGGGGTGCTGGTGCGGTCCAACGCCGCGCGTAGACCGCGAGCAACGGCAACCGGATCGTGGCCGTGAGCATGCAGATGAACCCACCAGACATCCGGGCTATGATCCAGCAAGTGCTTATGGATGGCGGTCAGCATGATTCCCCGCCCCTGCAGGACGTCACAGAAATGCTGCAGTTCACACTCAGTGACCACGATGTCCCCCATCATGAGCGTGCTGTGGTCTGCGTACCCGACAAAGGACACATGCGTGCCTAGGGCGAGGGCAGGCTTGATCAGAATGCCCTGGGAAAAGACCGTGAGGTCTTGGCGCGGAAAAGCCGTGTGGTACATGAACCGCCTCATGTCACCAGGGCGACCAAGAGCCTTACCCACGTCCGCCCAGTCCGCCAGCTTGGTCATCACCGGTTCGACCAGATCGCGGCCCTTAGGCTCGAAAGACAGGGCGCGGGCCCGGGCGGGCACGCCGGTGAAAGTCGGCACAAGGGCTACTGCGGCCAGCACACCGCGCCGGGACGCGGTAAGTCGGGAGCTGCTGTCCTGCTGTCGCTCATCATCCATGTAATATGCCTCCTGACGCGATGGAAGCACGGAAGACCGCGTTGACCGTTGATCGACACAGCTGCAACCCACCAGTTGCGCTGCCTGGCGAACACCCGACCTCGCTCCTAAGCAGGGACCGTGAACGGCCGGTCTGTGGTGTGCAGCAGGGAAGTACAGCAACCACACCGACCGGGGTCGATCGACGCAAACCGCTGGCGACATCGTGACCAGCATGCTCGGCCTCAGCGACCGTCGTGCCTGTAGTTCGCATCGAGAGGCGAGCACGCCGAGCAATGGCTTTCCCCAATGGCACCATAGGCAACAGACACTGACCAGCTTTCCAAGCGGTTGGACCAAGCAATGCCACCGGTACATCTACCCGCCGGCTTGACTGACTGGTGTACTGGAGACATGGGGGACACATGGACGGCCATCAGTGCAGTCAGTGCCGCAATCGGTAGCGCAGTGGTAATCGTCGCCTCTTTTTTCGCCTATTCACAGATCAAGGAAGCGCGCCTGTCGCGGCACGTGCACCTGCTTATCTCTTTCCAGGAAAAGTATCATACAACCGGAGCGCGCCAATTTCGTTATCGGCTCCTGTCAGGCGAGTTTGGATCTCCGGAAGCTTTCGATCCGACTCGAATGAGCACAGAGGATTTCCACACCTTCTGGCAGCTTCACGATCAACTTGAAATGCTAGGTATCCTGGTCGAGAAGGGTCTTCTCGACTTCGACCTGGTGCTGGCGTGCTTCCATCGATCCCCACCTCAAGTTTGGTCCGCCATCGAGCCCTATATTCTGGATCGCCGCACGCGCTCATCACCCCTGGAAGGGCGAAACTTCGAACGGTTGGTCCAACGTTACCGCCGCTCCCCCATCCTCCCCGCAGAGTATTGGGATCGGCAGAGCGAGTTGTAGTCACATGCCGCGGAGTGCGCCACACAGCAAGTCGGTGGGGCTGGGCCGACGGGCTGGTCGAGCCATTGGAGGTCCGGGCGGTACCGGAACTGCTCCCTGACATCCACGGGTGACATCAACAATGCCGCACGCAAGCAGCCGTGCGTGGCCCGACACGTCCGGCCCGGCCACCCGCTGAAGCCACAGAGTCGCGCTCGGATCGAACTCCTGAAGCGGGTGTCGCAGGTTCGAATCCTGCCAGGGGCACAACAAAATGCCAGATAATTGGACATAACGCCCCTCCGCGGGGATCACAGAGGGGTGCTTTTGTCCCAGATGGGAACCCGATGGGAACGGCACGATGAGTAGTGAGCAGTAACTCTTCGTCGATTGCCTCGTGGTCACCTTGTATAGCTTCATCATGATCTAGGAGGAATTGCCATCCCCGGTGAACTGCTCTCTGGCCGATGCTGAGCGGGGCGGAAACACCTAGCTCGCGCATCTGGAGAATCCGCTGGCGAAAGCGGCGCTCACCGCTTCGATCACCCTGGCGCACACCCGCCCGGCGTCCCGTGCCTCGGCTCCGTACTGCATGCGCACGAAGCGCCCGCCGCGCTTCCTGGTGTACCGACCTCGGGGGGTGCAGGTCACGCCGAGATCCCGCCGACGGGTGCCGTCGAACACTCCGACTGCGATGCGCCGCCCGGCCAACTCCTGCACCAGGGCAAGGAGATACGCCGGAGGGCGGGCGCCATGGAACCACGTGTCGTTTCTCGTCGCGGTGTTGAGGGTTCGGCGCACGAGCCGGACGGTGCAGGTGCGGGGCGGGAGGTTCCGAAACCCTCGGCAGGCAGGGGGCCGGGGTGAGCCGTGCGGGCTCGGCCGACCTCCCTATCCGGCCGTGGCCTTGAAGGAGACCGGCGTCCGGCCGGCCTGGCGGAAGACGGGCACCGCCTGCCGTATCCACGACGCCCTCCTCGCCACGCGCCACGAGCCGTACGTGACACTCATGGTCAACTCGGCCGCCGGGGGCGGAAAGGTCCACGCGCTCTACAGAGCATGGGGGTACGAAGACATCGGGCAAAGCCAGCCGTCACCGGCCCCACCGGTCCTCACCGTGATGATCCGCGACACCCGCTGACCCAAGAGGCGGACAGCGCCGGAACCGACCCTCGGGGCCCGGTCTCGGAGCACGTCGGGCGGGGCCTCGTTGAACATGTTGGGCGCACAGACGGGGCGACCGAGCGGGGCTTGGGCTCGTCGTAACATCTACCAGCCCGTAATGGCAGGAAACCTCTGCAAGGACATCGATTGCCTGGTGCGTCTTTGGAACGTGAGGGCTGCGAGTGTGCCACCCTCGCTGAGCGCCAACTAGAAATCGGCCACCTGGAAGCGGCCTGCGCCTCCTGGCACCAGGCGCTCGACGACTACCCCATGGTCCAGTCCGGCCGCGCCGACGACCGGATCACAACCATGTTCGGCCTTCTGCGCCCCCACCTGAAGATCGCTGCCGCGCGGGACCTTCATAACCACGCACGAACGGTCGCCCCACCATCCTTGGCGCCCTGAGCGCATTGAGCAGTGTGCATCGTGAAAAGTGCAGGTCGGGTGGGCTGGTGTGCGCGGGGTCGGGGGTGCTCGGACTGGTCGGCGGCGGGTGTCCATGATGAAGATCGTCTGACCGGTCGGTCGGGAGGGTTCTCTGATTCTGCTGCGCCTGCGTGAGCGGGCCGCCTACGATCCGTCACCGTGTCGGTACGCCGGGGATCGTGGGGAGGGTGTGGGGATGTCCGATCTGGAGCGGATCACGGCTCGCCGTAGCGAACTGGACGCGCTCGTCGAGGAGTTGGCCAAGCGGCTTCAGGAGGTCGAAGCCGGGCGGGCGGAGCTGGGGATCGCCGAGCTGGTCCTGTTCCGCCTGGCCGAACAGGACCGGACCGGTACGGAGGCTGCTGAGGCGGCGGCCCCAGTGAAAGCGCAGGTGGCGGGGCGTGCGGTGCTGCTGATCCCGCACCGTGGTGAGACGGACGACGAGGCCGCGCTGCCCGCCGACTACCACCGGATCCTGTCGATCGTGCGGGCCGTCGGCGGCTCGGTGCAGGTCAAGGCGGTGGGTGAGGAACTGGGGCTTGAGGTGGGGGTGCGCGGGAAGCTGGAGCCGCTGCGGGCGAAGATGACCAAGCTCGCCGACCGTGGCTGGCTGTACAGCGGCCTGACGGGAAGTTCACCGCACGCCTGTGGCAGCTGCGGACCGGGGCGACAAGAGAGCGTAACCGGCGGTCCCCCGACGGCAGTTGAGTTTGGTGTGGAGAAAAACAACCATCTGTAGCCGCTCCTCAGGAGCGGGTGCCCGGACCGGTCGCCCCATGAGGTCAAGCCCCGCGCCCCGCACCAGGGCGCGCGGGCTCGGCCCGCAGGACGGAGAGCAGGGCAGCGGTCTCCGCCGTGGCGGGTGAGCCGAGCCGACGGTAGAGGGCGACGGCGTCCTCCAGGCCGGTGAGGGCGGCCGCGCGGTCACCGAGAGCGAGGGCGCAGCGGGCCGCGCCTTCCAGGGCGTGCGCCTCGTCCAGCAGCCTGCGGGTGTCACGGGCGAGCGCCAAGGCCTGCTGATGCAGCGTCAGCGCCGAGCGCGGGTCCGCCGTCCGTTCGGTCAGGGCCCCGAGGTCGAGCAGGGCCCTGGTCTCGCCGAGGCGGCTGCCGATCTCGCGGTAGAGCGCCAGCGCCTGCTGGAACAGGGCGACGGCGTCGCGGCTGTCCCCCAGCGCGTCGCGGGCCCGGCCCAGGCCGAGCAGCGAGTCGGCCTCTCCATGGCGACTGCCCACCTCCCGGCAGGCGTCCAGGGAGCGTTGATGCAACTCGGCCGCGACAGTGTGGTCGCCGACGGCGTGCCGAACCCGGCCCAGTCCGCGCAGGGTGTTGGCCACGCCCTGCACGCTGTTGAGGTCCTCGTAGATCGTCAGCGCCTCCTGGTAGAACTTCCCTGCGCCGTCCCGGTCGCCCGTCTCGTCCAGGATGTACGCGAGGTCGTGCAGGGCGGCGGCTTCGCCGCGGCGGTCTCCCATGGACCGGTAGAGGGCGAGCACCTGCGAGGTCAGCTCGATGGCAGCGGGGGAGTCGCCCGAGGAGTGCCGGGCCCGGCCGAGGTCGCACAGCGCGCGGGCCTCGCCGAGCCGGTCGCCGAGGGCCCGGAAGGCCATAAGGGCCCGTTCGTGCAGCCAGGCCGCCTCCGGGATGTCCCCGGTCAGCAGCCGGATGCGGCCCAGCTCGTGCAGGTCGTTGGCCTCGCCGTGCCGGTCGTCCAGCTCCTGGTGGATCGCCAGGGCTCTCTCGTACAGCTCCGCGGCGCCGCGGTAGTCACCGGTCGCGTGCCGGACCCGGCCCAGGTCGCACAGGGCGTCCGCCTCGCCGCGGCGGTCGCCGGTGGCCGCCGCCGTCGTCACCGCGGACCCGTGCAGCGCGGCGGCCTGGCTCCAGTGGCCCTCCAGCAGGAGGAAGGCCGCCAGGTCGGCGGAGATCGACACGGTGAACCCGGGGACGTCCGCGAGGGCGGGGTGGCCGAGGAGCGAGAGCAGGTTGCGGTGATCGCCGCGCATCCAGGCCAGCGCCTCGGCCCGGTCGGCGAGTGCGGGCAGAGCGGGTGGGGCCGCCGGCTCCGGGCGCCGGCCGGGGCGGGTACGGCGCGCCAGGTGCTCGTTGGCCCGCGCGGCGGCGTGCTGGTAGTACCCGGCCAGCCTGCGCAGTGGGGCGTCGAGGTCCCTCTCACCCTCACCGGTCAACTCCCCCGCCTTCGAGCGGGCGTAGAGACCGACGAGGTCGTGGAAGAGGTAGCGCCCGGGGGTGCGCTGGATCAGCAGGTTGTGGTGGAGCAGGGATTCCAGCAGCCGTTCCGCGGTGCGGGGGTCGGCGCCGGCCAGGGCGGCGACGGCGCAGGCGTCGACGTCGTAGCCGGGGAAGCGGCCCAGCAGCCGCAGCAGGTCCTGTTCGTCAGGGGCGAGGGAGGCGAAGGAGGTCGCGAAGACGGCGGTCAGGCTGCGGTCCTCGTCCGTCAGATGGGAAAGGCGCTGGTGCTCGTCGCGGAGCCTGGCCACCAGGTCCTCCGGCCGCAGACCGCGATGATGGCGCAGCCGCGCGGCGGCGATACGGATCGCCAGCGGCAGGTGGCCGCAGAGCCGGACGAGTTCGTCGGCCGCCGGATGGCCGGCGGGGACACGACCGGGGCCCGCGCCCTCGCGCAGCAGCGCCACCGCGTCCGCGTCCGGGAGCACGTCGACGGCGAGACTGTGCGCGTCGTCGAGGCCGGTCAGCCGCTTGCGGCTGGTGATCAGGACCAGACAGCCGGGCGTGCCCGGCAGGAGCGGGCGCACCTGCGCGCTGCTGGCCGCGTTGTCGAGGACGATCAGGGTGCGGGTGTCGGCGAGCCGCTCCCGGTACAGGGCGGCACGGGTGCTCAGTTCCTCTGGTATCTGCTGCGGCGCCACGCCCAGCGAACGCAGCAGCCAGTCCAGGGCGTCGGCGGGGGCGACCGGGGCGATCCCGGCCGTGTGCCCGTGGAGGTCCACGAAGAGCTGCCCGTCCGGGAACTGGGCGCGTACCCGGTGCCCTGCGCGGATGGCCAGCGCGGACTTGCCCACGCCGCCCATGCCGTCGATCGCCGAGATCACCACCATGCCGGAGGAACTGCCCGCGGGCGCCGACCGGGCCAGCGCGAGCAGTTGGTCCAGCTCCCGGGCGCGACCGGTGAACAGCCGGGTGTCGTACGGAAGTTGGCATGGCGCGCCCGGACGCGGCCGCCCTGCTTCCGCGGCGACGGCCGCGCGGGGCGGGGCGGATACGGTGCGCGCCCCCGCGAGTAACTGTTCGCGGCGGCGCTGATCGAGCGCGAGGGCATCGGCGAGCCGGCTCACCGAGGAGAGCCGCGGCTGCCTTCGCCCCGCTTCCAGCACGCTGATCGAGTGGGCCGACACCCCTGACAGGTCGGCCAGTTCGTCCTGCGTCCAGCCGGCCGCGAGCCGGCATGCGCGCAGAAGCTCCCCGAAGGAACCACCGCCCATTTTCCCCCCTGAAAATGGTCAACCGCCGAAACGGCACAGGCCGGTCGGACCGTTTCCGGCCCGGCGGGCTGCGCCGGTTCAACTGTTGTTCCGGCCGCCGGGGAAAGCAAGGCGGCCCAGCGGTCGTTCAGGGCATGGTCCGGTCAAAATCCAGACCGGTCAAACCGCGGGAAGAGCACCGGAGTTGAGGGCGGCCGTGGCGTTGCGCATGGTACGGGCGATGGCGGCCGGGACGGGAGCCAGTTCCGCGGCATGGCGGGCGGCTGCCTCGGTCTGCAGGGTCCGTTCGACGGAGTACCAGACCGGCAGGACGCCGACCCGGCTTTTGCAGGCCACGTCCGCGCGGGCCACGGCCACCTCGCGCGGGCTCGCCGCCGGGACCGGGCCGGTGCCGCTGGGCGCTGCGCCGACGAGCGTCGCGTCATGGGCGGGCGCGGTCGGGTCCGGATAGCGGTATCCGGCCTGCCGCATGCAGGCCGACCAGGCGTGGAAGACTGACTGGACCTGAGAGGTGCGCTGGGAGAGCGCGTAGCTGTTGTCGGCGATGGCGCGGATCACGTCGGGGAGGTCGATGCGGCCGCCCCGGCTGTCCAGGGCCCGGTGAGCCGAGCCGAAACAGCCGCCCTCGGGAACGGGGCGCCCGTTGCGCCCCCGCGCGGACTTGCCGAGCAGGGCGCCGTACTCCTCGCGGGTCGGGTTCGGGGTGCCGGCGCCGGCGGGCGCGGCCTTGCGCAGCATCCAGCGGTAACCCTGCGCCGCCTGGGCGTTGGTCACCGGTCCGTAGCGGAAGGCGTTGTGGTCGGGGCCCGGGCGCAGCCGCGTGGGCAGGTCGGCGGAGTAACCCAGGCCGCGCATACATGAGTTGGCCAGTGAGTAAACGGCGGCCTGGAGTTTGGCGGACTGGGCCGGTGTGTACTGGTAGGCGTCCATGGGCAGTTGCCAGGCGGTCGGCGACGCGCCGACCGACGTCACCGGAACCCGGGCCGGCAGGGGCATGTCGGTGGTGTCGGCTGTGGCATGCCCGGCTGCGGGCCGGAGCCCTGCCGCCGAGGGGCCGTCGCAAGCGGTCGCGGCGCCGGTCAGCAAGGCCGCGAGCAGGAGCAGGCCGACAGCGCGGCCAGGGCGGTTCGACTTCGGGATCACGGGCGGGACCTCTGCTCCCTCATGACGTACGGGTGGCGGGTGCGTGACCGGCCGGCGAGGCGCCCACCCCCGTGGCGCGCCGCGCCGGCCGGTCCGCGATACCGGGTCAGGACACCGGCGTCAGTTCCAGTCGGGCGTCCAGCTCAGCGAGCCGAGGAGGCCCAGGCCGTTGAGGTTGTTGCTGGAGGTTCCGGCGTACTGGATGTGCAGGTTCCCCTGGCCCCAGGGGGCGGAGTACATGTTGGCGTTGCGCCAGTTGTCGTTCTCCGCGCTAGAGACCCCACCGGTGTTCACGGCGGCGCCGTTGCCGAAGGTGAGGCCGGAGGTGTCGTGCCAGGTGGCCCAGAACTCGTCGCAGGACCCCTGGTAGTTGGTGAAGTAGAAGGTCCGCAAGGAGCCGTAGCTGGCGGAGCACGTCCGCGAATAGAGCGCGGAGGGTGACCCGGAGGAGGCCTGTGCCTCACCGGCGAATGCGAGCCCGGAGGCCATCAGACCGGCCGTCGCCGCCACCGCGAGTTTTGTGCGGAACTGCATGGGAGCTGTCCCCTCTGCAGACAGGAAGCGACGGGTTCCCGGATGGTCCCTGCTCTCGCCCCCGCTGATGCACCACATCCTCTGCGCGCCGGCCCGCCACCTCCATGACGGCAGGTTGACGTTCGCTTGTCGTTGAGACCGGACCCGCGCGGAGCGGACCGCGGCCCGCGGACGGCTGGCGGCTGACCGGCACCAAGATGTGGACGGGCGGCGCACACGTCAACGACCACGCGATCGTGCTCGCCCGCACCGCCGACACCATGGACCCCCACACCGGACCTCCATTGAGTGGCGGCGGCCACCGACACCAAGCTGTTCGAATCCGTTGACCACAGTCTGCTGCCCGAACTCCGGTTCTAGCTCACCTTCAGCGTGCACGGGGCGTAACGGAAGCCTGGTACGGCCCGAAAAGGGCTGTTGTCCGAAAGCGAGGAGCAGGGGCCCGCGTTAGGCGGGCCCCTCGTGTGTCGACGGACAGAAGTGACTGGACAAGGGTCGCTTCCATAGCCTCGGGTCAACCAGTCGAAGCGGTGACCTTCGCGACGCAGACGGCGCGCTACGTCAAGGTGGTCAACACCGGCAGCGCCGGCAACTGGTGGTCCATCGCCGGGTTCAACGCATACGACCGATCATGCACATCGTGCTCCCGAGCCGCCAACCTGTCCTCGGCAGTGCGGACAGGGTGCACGTAGACAGCCGAACGCCCCCGAACCCCCGACAGAGACGGGCCTTCGTCGCCCCCAAGGAGTCTGCGGTGCTCACCGCTTCGGCGACCGCAGCCGACCTCAGCCGACTTCCTCGCCCTCGTGCCCACGGGTTCGTGGGGCCCTTCATGGGAACGTCATGGGAACGGAAGGCCGTGTAAAGACAGGGAACGATCAGACACGGGCGGCAGACAGCACGGCGCTGACCAGCAGGAACGGTGAAGCCAGGGAAAGGCCATCACAGACAGGGCAGGCTATAGGGTCTCCCCTAAACCGGGTGTCGCAGGTTCGAATCCTGCCGGGGGCACCATGTAGTTCGTTGCCGACCTGGGATTTCTCCCCGGGGAGGCGCTCTCTTCGGCCTCGGACTCCTCGTCCGGGGCCGTTTGCGTGAGCTTGCCGGCTTCGTCGAGCGGATCGTCGCGCCGCGCAGGTTGCACCGCGTCTACGTCAGGGAACTCGCCCGCCTCGACACCCACGCCCGCGAGCAGCGCATCCGTTAGCAGCGGCACGTCGGCCCGAACGGAGGCCCGGAGCCGCACGGCTCGCGGAACGGTCCGCACCAGTCATCAGTCATCAGCTATTCAGGAACGGGAGTTCAACGATGAAAATGCTTGCCTTCAAGACCACGACCCACAAGGCGAAGCCTGCCCGTATCGGCGCGCCGATCAGCGCGGCGGCCATGGAGTCCGTGATCGACGAGCCGGGGCCGGTCGAGGTCAGGACGATCGGCGCGGACTGGGAGGCCCCCATCACGGGGCTGCTCAACATCAAGCACCCGAAGGCCGTCGCGGCGGGGATCACCGACCACAAGGAGCCGATCAAGATCTACGCCCACGTCGTACGGCACCCCACGCAGGGTTTCTTCCTGGTGGACACGGGCGTTTCACGGCGGCTGCTGGAGGACCCCGTAGGCGTGGGGGTCGGAATGATGCTGAGGAAATACGGGGGCATCGAGAAGATGCACCCTCAGCAGAGCACCGCGGAGATCATCGAAGCGGAGGGAGTTCCCCTGAACGGGGTCTTCATGACCCATCTCCACCTCGATCACGTCTCCGGACTCCCGGACGTTCCCAAGGACGTCCCCATCTACACCGGCGCCAATGAGGCGGAGGCGTCGCTCTTCCTGAACCTGTTCGCCCAGGGAACGAACAACCACCTCCTGGCCGGACGGCCGCCGCTCGAGGAACTCCGGTTCACGAAGGACCCGGGCGGAAGGCTCGAAGGTGTCAACGACGTGTTCGGCGACGGCTCGTTCTTCGCGATCCTGACCCCGGGGCACACCACCGGACACGTCTCCTACCTCGCCCGCACCGCGGCGGGTCCGGTGCTCATGACCGGTGACGTCAGCCACACGCGCTGGGGTTGGGACAACGGCGTAGAACCCGGGACCTACATGCAGGAGCGCGAACCCAGCATCAAGAGCTTGCTCGCCCTGAAGGCGCTCGGCGAGCGCCACCCGAACATGATCGTGAGGCTGGGGCACCAGGAGTAGGCAGCGCGGCCCAGGCGGCCGGCAGCAGCCGGACACTGTGACTCTGCGGCGGTCCGGCCTCAGCGGGCGGCGTAGTCCGCGGCGAGCCGGTCGAGGAACGTCATGAGCTTGGTGTTCATCTCGGTGCAGTCGTTGGCGCGCAGCTGATCGGGCTGCTGGACGTAGGGGCGGTCGGCGAGTGCGGCCAGTTCCTTCTCGTCCTGTTCGATCAGGGCCTCGATGCAGTCCGGGGTGAACTCCATGTGGCACTGGAAGCCGTACACGTAGCGGCTGTAGGCGACGATCCGGCGGGGGCATCCGGCGCTGGTGGCCAGCACGGTCGCGTCGTCGGTGAGGCCCGGCATGTCGTTGTGCCAGTGGCCGGTGTCGAAGGAGTCCCCGAAGCCGGTGGGGAAGGGGTGCTCACGGCCGGCGGCCGTGAGCGTGACGGGGAAGGAGCCGATCTCCGTGTCCGGGCTGGGGGCCCAGGCGGCGCCGAGCGACTCGCCGACGAGCTGGGCGCCCAGGCAGATACCGATGACCGCCTTGTCCGCCTCGACGCAGGCGGTCAGCTCGTGCACCTGCGGGTCACTCAGCAGCCTGTACACGGCGTGCTGCAGAAGCCGGCTCACCCACGTCGTCCCGGTGTTCAGCCGCGTCTGCAGGCGCTGGGTGCTTTCCTCGTCCGTCGCGACGAGCGCGAGCCGAAGGTCCGGCCCGAGAGACTTCGACACCGAACGCACCAACGCCCACAACGAGACCTCGGGCGGCGTGATCCGGTGGTACGGCACGCTGGAGGGCGGGGCCCTTGTCGTCCCCAGATCCCCAGGTCACGCCTGTGATCGCTCGACCTCGCACCTGGAGCGGGTGTCACAGGTCCGAATCCTGCCGGCGCACAGAGGGAAGGGCCGGCTGATCGTGGGGCAGATGGTCACCCGCGTGCGTGCGTGCGCCGCCGCCTCAGGCGGGGGCGCAGGCCCACCAGGACGGCGGCGATCACCGCCCACAGCGCGAGGGTGGTCAATGGCTGCACCGCCTGCGCGCCGTGGAAGTAGCTCAGGTCGGTCACGGCGCGGACGGCCGCGCCCGGCGGCAGCAGCGCGGAGACGGCGCGAGCGGCGGAGGGCAGGAGGTCCGGGCCGATGGCGGCGCCGCTGGTGGAGTTGCCGACCGTGAGCAGCAAGAGGGTGGCGACGGGCACGCCGACCGGGCCGAGATAGGTGCCCAGCAGCTTGGTGGTGAACGCGGCTGCCGCGGCGAGCAGGGTCAGGGTGAAGGTCATCGGCATCACCGGCGCCGGCACCGCCCCGAGGACGGGTCCGGCGATGACGGTGGCGACGATACCGATGGCCACCGAGGCACCGGACAGCAGCCAGAACCGGTGGCGCAGGTGCAGATGGTTCGCGAGGCCCAGGGCGTTCTGGGCGAGGGCGAAGCCGGCCAGCGTGACGCCGAACGCCATGTAGAACCCGGCCAGTCCACGGGAGTCGAACCGGGCGAACGGGACGACGTCCACCGTGGTCAGGCGCTGGCCCGTCCCGTGGGCGTAGGCGCCCATCAGGCTCTTCACGGCCGTCGTCGTCGACAGCCCGTTGGCCCCGCCGACCTCCAGGCGCAACCGGCCGGAGTCCGGACGGCCGCTGAGCGCGGCCACGACATCGCGGCGCTCCACCTCGACGCGCCCCGTGGCGGCGTCGGCGACAGGATGGACATCGACGCTGTCACCAAGCACCTGGCGTACCTCGCCCGAAAGCTCCTGCCCGGCGACAGCCACCGGCACCCGGTGCGGCTGGGGGTCGCGCTGCAGGCCGACGTAGCAGCCGATGAAGGCCGCCACGACGACCAGGGCGATCACGGTCGGCTGGAGCCAGAGCCGGACCGGTGGCGCGGTTGCCGCGGAAGAGGCGGAAGAGTCGGAGGTGGAAGGGGAGGGGGAAGGGGAGGGGGTGGTGGCGGTGGCGGTGATCAGGTCGGCTTCGGCGGCCGGGCCGAGGCGAGTGGCCATGAAGTGTCTCCGGTGCAGGGGCGCGGCCTTGGATGAGGGGACAGGAGCGCCTCAAATAGATGATGGAAGCAATCTAATAAGCACCGTACGATAGATGTCGTCCAGCATCCAAAAGGGAGGTGCCCGATGGGTCGCGTCTCACAGGCGCAGGCACAGGCGAACCGCCGGCGGGTCGTGGAGCAGGCCTCTCAGTTGTTCCGCGAGCAGGGCACAAGCGTGAGCGTCGCGGAGCTGATGAAGGCGGCCGGCCTGACGCACGGCGGCTTCTACAAGCAGTTCGCCTCCAAGGAGGCTCTGATCGACGAGGCCGTCACCCACGCGTTCGGCGAACTGACCGAGTTCCACGCCACCACACTCGAAGAGCACGAGGGGCACCGTGCCGAGGCCCAGCAGTCCCTGATCGACGGGTACTTGTCCGTCCGGCACCGGGACAACCCCGCCTCGGGCTGCCCCGTCGCCGCGCTCGCCACCGACATGGCCCGGGACAGCGGCGACCACGGGGCGCACCGCACCTACGCCGAAGGGGTGCAGGACTTCACCCAGTGGCTCGCCACCGACGACGAGGACGGCACCGCCCGGCTGTGCACCATGCTCGGCGCCCTTCTCCTGGCCCGCGCCACCAAGGACTCCCCGGTGTCCGAGCAGGTCCTCTCCGCCGCCCGCGCCGCACTGTCACCCGCCCCGCAACCAGGTGTCTGACATCCGCTGCCGAGTCCGGGCGACACAACCGGCCGGCCCGGGTTCCGGCTGACGCCCTGGACACCGCCGCGGGCCCGGAGTGGAGCGGCGACGCCGGCTTCGGCGTCCGGCTTCCGGACCTCTCGCTCACCCATCGCCACCCGGACGTCGCCGTGTACCGCGCAGACACGACCGATGTCACCCCACCCGCTGGTGTCGCCGGGCTCGGAGACCGCCGACCGGATCTGAAGGGCGACCAGTACGCCAAGGCGGACCAGTACGCCCAGGCGGGCATCGGCTCACCGGCATCCTCAAGGCAGCGGCCGGCGGCAGCACTTCAGAGGGGTGGGGCATCCCCACCCGCGATCACGGCGAGCGGTCGGCGATTTCCTCGGTGCCGATGACCGTGAGCAGGTCGAGCAGGTCGGCGCTGTCCGTGCCGACTGCGGGGGTGAACCAGAGCAGGCGTTGGCGGCCGTCCTCGCTGAACAGGTTGAGACAGTTGACCTGGATCAGACCGAGCGTGGGGTGGTTGAGGCGTTTGCGGTCGTCGCGCCGGAACGCCACGTCGTGGTCGGCCCACAGTGCGGCGAATTCGGCGGAGAGGCCGAGCAGCGTACCGATCATCGAGCCGGCTTCGGCGTCCTTCGCGTCCCGCCTGGCGGCGGCTGCCCGCAGGTCGGCGACGAAGGCGCGGGACTGGGCTTCGTGGTCGGCCTCCGGGTAGAGCCGCCGGGCTTCGGGCTCGGTGAACCACCGGTGGACGAAGCTGGCCCGGGCGCCCCGGAAGCCGGACTGGTCTCCGAGCAGGGCCACCGCGAGCGGATTCTGCACCAGGGTGACGTGCAGGTCGGTGATCACCTGTGCAGGTGTCGACGTCAGGCGCTGGAGCAGATCGAGCATTCCGGGGTGTACGTGCGAGGCGGCTCCGCCGTGCACGGGCACCGGGCGACCCGCCAGATGGTAGAGGTGGTCGCGTTCGTCAGCGGTCAGGCGCAGCGCCCTGGCCAGGGCGGCGATCATCTGCTCGGACGGCTGGGACCCGGCTCCGCGCTCGAGCTCGTTGTAGTAGTCCACCGATGCCCCGGCGAGCTGGGCGACCTCGTCACGCCGCAACCCGGGCACCCGGCGGCGGGGCCCGGTGGGGAGCCCCACCTCGGCCGGACGGATGCGTTCCCGCCGCGAACGCAGGAAGGCCCCGAGTTCGGTGTGTTTAGCAGAACCCATGGTCTTCATTCTGTGCTCGGCCGGGCCACGGACACAGGGGATGACATCCCCTGGTTCCGCCGGCCGGCGTTGTTCACCCTGGAGGCATGAACGCACTTCCTTCCCCCCGTCCCTCCTCGGCCACCCGGGTCGCCGTCGTCACCGGCGGATCACGTGGCATCGGCCGGGCCGTCGCCCACAGACTCGCCCAGGACGGACTGGCCGTCGTGGTGAACTACGCCCACGACGCGGCCGTCGCGGAGAAGACGGTGGCAGCCATCACCGCCGTCGACGGGCAGGCGATCGCGGTCCAGGGTGACGTGGCGGACGAGAACGCGGTCGCCGCGCTGTTCGACCAGGCGGAAAAGGAGTTCGGCGGCGTGGACGTCGTCGTCAACTCCGCGGGCAGGCTCGCCCTGTCGCCCATCGCCGAGCTCGACCTGGCGGTGCTCGACGCCATGCACCGCACCAACGTCCGGGGGACTTTCGTCGTCGCCCAGCAGGCGGCACGGCGACTGCGTGCGGGCGGCTCGTTCGTGGGGTTCTCGACCTCCGTGGTCGGTACGCAGTTCCCTGGATACGGTGCGTACGCGGCGAGCAAGGGCGCCGTCGAGGCGATGACGCTGATCCTCGCCCGCGAGCTGCGCGGCCGGGACATCACTGTGAACACCGTCGCTCCCGGCCCCACGGCCACGGATCTGTTCCTCGAAGGCAAGACGGACGACGAGATCGACCGGCTCGCCAAGACCCCGCCGTTGGAGCGGCTGGGCACACCGGAGGACATCGCCCACGTGGTCGCCTTCCTCACCAGTCCGCAAGGGCACTGGGTGAACGGCCAGATCCTGCGCGCCAACGGCGGCCTGGTGTGACAGCCCGGCCGAACGTCCTGGTCGTCACCGGCGGTCATCGGCGCGCCGAACGGCCTCGGTGACCTCACCGCACAGGCCCTGGCCGGGGCCGGGGCCGGCCGCACCGTCCACACCGGCCTGCGCGCCACCACCGGCCGTGACACCTCCGCCGTCGCGGCGATCACCGAACCGAAGTAGGAGCGCGGCTTCGGACAGCCGTGTCCGGATCTTCGGTGCGCCCCATGGCGAACGCCCCGCCCGTTCGGCACCCACATCGATCCGCGTCGCGAACTGCTTGCCGCGCACGCCGGTCTCCGACCACTTCAGCACCTTCGGGGGAACGGCCACCGGCCTCGCCCCTCGGACAGATTCCTCCGCCTCCGCGGAAGAAGTCGATTCAAGGAGAAGCCTCCATGCCTTTCGCCCATTTCAAGGTCCCCGCCGGCACCATCACCGCCGAGGACAAGAAGAAGATCGTCGAGCGCACCACGGATCTGTACACGGAGATCTACGGTGAGCGGGCCCGCCCCACCACCGTCGTACTCGTCGACGAAGTCGCCGACGGCGGCTGGGGAGTCGCGGGCAACGTCCTGACCGCGGCCATGCTCAACGGCGACGCCTGACTCCGATGACCGGCATGGGCCCGGTGCCACGGTGCCGGGCTCATACGGCCGTTGCTCCGCCTGCTCACCGGCGGAACGGTCGTGTTGAGCACGCGCCGCGGTCAGGTCACGGGTCGCGAGTCACGAGCGCACCGGGGCCGATCGGCGGCGGCGGTGGACCGGCGCATCACGGAACAGGACTTTCGGCTCCCCGGGATTCAGCCGGCCGGGGGCTGGATGTAGTCCTCCAGTCGTGCCACGGCGAACCCCTGCTGTTGTATGCGCCTGAGCATGTTGGCGAACATCTGGGTCATCGTGTGGCCCTTGAGCTCGGAGGGCCCGCGAAAGTGGGCGAGGATGATGTCGCCGTCGCGCAGCTTCTTGTCCGCCGTCTGGTACTGCATGTTGCGGATCTGCATGGCCTCGCGCCACCACACGATCGCACGGGGCCCGCACTCCCCGACCGCGGTCCTGGTGTTGCTGTCGTACGCGCCGTAGGGCGGCCGGAACAGCAGTGGGGCGGTGCCGTACTCCTTGGTGAGGATCTTCTGGTCGCCGCACACCTCTTCCTGCTGACGGGCCAGCGGGAGGGAGCTCATGACGGGGTGGTGCAGGGTGTGGTTCTGTATGTGATTGCCCAGCGCCTGCAGCCGTTTGAAGTACGCGTAGTCCGACTTTACGGCGTCGTTCATCAGGAACATCGTGATCGGTATCTTCAGGTCCCGCATCATCTTGATGAACTCGGGATCCTTCTCCTGGCCGTCGTCCACCGTGACGAAGACGACCTTCTGCGAGGTCGGTATGTGGGTGAGTACCGGCACGGTTCCGGTGGCGGAGAGCTTCACCGGCTTGTCGGCGGGCGGCTGCGGAGCGGTCCGCAGCGGTGTCAGGCCCCACCTGCGCCAGGCCGCGACGTCGGCGGCGTGGGGAACACCGCCCGAGCCGCCTTTGGGCGCGGCGGCCCGCGAGGTACGGGCTGCGTGACCGGTTCCGCTGCCGCCGACCGCACCGCAGCCGCCGACCGCAACGGCCACCGCGACCGTCCCCGTCACCGCCAGCGACCTGTGGAACCTGTCCCGACTCTTCCGCTGCACCGTTCCTCGCTCCCGTCTGCATATGACGCTTGATCATATGAAATAACTTGATAGTTAAAAAAAGTGGTTGATGATCAGGTGCGAGAGGATTGTGCCGTCACGAACCCGTGCCCCCTCGGACGAGCGGGCTGGTGCAGGGCTCCCAGGAGAGCCGTGTTCACCTGGTTTGATGACGGGGGCGCGGGCGGGGTTCCAGCCGACCGCGGAACGCGTCGCTTGCGATCGGGCAGGGCCTTTTCCCAAGCCGTCGACGTCGGCTCGATCGGTGCCCACCGGTCGTCGGGCAGTTCGCTGACGACTGCTCGACGACCGACTCACGGCCCTCGGCCCTCGACCCTCGGCCCGGTAACGCTCGTACGCTTCTACGGCGCTTCCCAATAGCCCACTATGAGTCCGCATCGCCCCGCTCCTTGCGGATCAGCACGGCACGGGGAGTGCTGTGGCCCATCCCGGTCATCAGCTCCGGCAGGCTCGCGCCCGACACGGCGAGGGTGTTCCCCGTATGCGGAAGATCGTGGAAGTGCGCGTCCGTCGTGCCCCCGGCATCCTTCCTGGCCTTGATCCGGTCGTCGCGGAAGTCGCTGAGCCGCAGCAGACCGCCCTGGAACCCGTCAACGAAGCCTGATGCAGGCCGCGTTGTCCGGGCCAAGGGCAGTCGTCCGGTGCGGGCGCCTGCTCTACTTGAGCCCCAGGACCCGGTGAACGACGGAGACCGACATGGGCGTGCTGTACGACTACTTCCACGCGACCGACCGCACCACGGCGGTGGACCAGGCCATCGGCCCCGACGGCGACTGGCTCAACGGGACGTCGCTGGAGGAGGCGGGCGCGGACTGGATCGACGCAAAGGGCCTGGACCCGAACATCGTTGTGGGCCGACTGGTCGCCTATGCCGAGGCCGTGCCCTTCGCCGACCAGCAGGACACGCCGGAACTGGTCTGGCCCGAACCGCCGTACCCCCAGGGCGAGCCCATCGCCCCCGACTCCCCCTGGGACACGGGGCTGATCCTCCAGCAACTCCCCGATCGTTGGCGGGACATCCTTGCCGCCCTCCCCGAGGACGCCGTCCCGATGGTGGCGGCCCAGTGGTACGAGATCGAGGAGGTCGACTTCGCGGACTACCTCGATGCCGAGAACGCGGTCGGCACGTTCAAGGCCCTGGCGTCGAGGGCGCGGACGGCGGGCGCCCATCTCTATTGCCGGTGCTGCGTGTGAAACGGCCCGCCGGACAGGACTTCCCGCCACGGCTCATCCCGCGCCTGCCGACCGCAGCACCGCCAACAGCGTACGGGCGTCCCGCACGGTGGGGTGTCCCTCACCGAGATGGACGGCGGCATCGTCCACCACCTGTTCGGCGTGTGACACTCCGCCGGGCCGGTCGCATCCGAGCATGGCGTGTGACACCCGCAGCCGCAGTGTCAGGGGATGGCGCGTGCCCAGCCGTGTCTGGGCCTCGGTGAGGAAGGCCCCGCATCCACGACGGGTCTGCGCCATGGGCATGCGCTCCTGTTCCCGCTCCCAGCGAAGGACCCGGGCCGCCAGTTCCTCGGCCGCTTCTTCGGGCCCCGGCTCGCGCGAGGGCACGGGGGCTGCGGCTGTGGCTACGGGTGTGGCGGTGCCGGTGTCGGTGCCGGTGTCGGTGTCGGTGTCGGTGTCGGTGTCGGTGTCGGAAGGCTGCGGCACAGCCCATGTGGTGTCCTCGGCGGCATGGGCTCGGGTGTAGGCCAGCGTCTCGGCATGGCGGGTGGCGGGCACGGTGGCGTGTTCGACGACGAGAGCCCGCGCCTGTTCGGACAGCGAGGGCGGATCGATCCTGCCCGCACCGGCTCCGGGTACCAGCGCCTCGGCCACCTCACCGGCCGTCGGCCGCCGGTCCGGATCCGGGTGCAGACACCGGCGGACCACCTCCACGAGGTCCTGCGGCAGCCCGGCGAGATCGGGGGTGCCGGCTCGGATGCCGGCGACCACGGACGGCGTGTCCCGGCCCCAGGGGCTG
This sequence comes from Streptomyces sp. NPDC101234, assembly GCF_044767525.1. Taxonomy (NCBI): domain Bacteria; kingdom Bacillati; phylum Actinomycetota; class Actinomycetes; order Kitasatosporales; family Streptomycetaceae; genus Streptomyces; species Streptomyces sp. NPDC101234. The sequence goes on from NZ_JBIWOA010000006.1 coordinate 324,790, forward strand.
CGCCCCAGGGCGAGGCGGGCGAGGACGGTGCCCAGGGAGAAGACATCGCTCGCGGGTGTGAAGGCGGGTTGCTCGCGCAGTTGCTCGGGCGAGGCGTACGCGTAGGTGCCGGCGAAGCCGCGCCGCGGCTCGGTGAGCCGTTCGATCTGGGCGATACCGAAGTCGATCACGCGCGGGCCGTCCTCGGTCAGCAGCACGTTGGCCGGCTTGAGATCGAGGTGCACGATGCCTTCGGCGTGGATGGCGCTCAGGGCGACGGCGATGCCCGCCCCCAGCGTGCGCACCAGGTCGGCCTCCAACTGCCCGCAGCGCTCGACGAGTTCCTGCAGCGAGGGGGCGGCCACGTACGGCACCGCCATCCACGGGGTCGAACCGTCGGTGTCCGCGGCGATCACCGGCACGGTGAACCGTCCGTCGACCCGCCGGGCCGCCCGCACCTCGTGGGCGAAGCCCCGCTTGATCGGGGGAGCCGCCGCGAGGTGCGGGTGCAGCGTCTTGACCGCGACCATCAGTCCGTCGGCGTCCTGGCAGAGGTAGACCCGCCCGAAGCCGCCCTCGCCGACACACTCCAGCACCTGGTACGCGCCGAAGGCCTGCGGCCGGTCCGCACCGGTGCCGGCACCGGGCCGGGCCCGTTCCATCTCCCGCCAGGTCCCGATGGCCGCGGCCTGCGCGTGCAGCGCGATCCTGCCGTCCTGGGCCGCCGCGGGGATCCGCTTCCGCGCGTCCTGTTCCACCGACGCCGACTGCTCGTCCTTCACCACGACGATCCGCGCCGTCCGTGCCGTCCGCTCCGTCCGCTCCGTCCGCTCCGTCCGCTCCGGCTCCGGTCCGCCTTCCTCGAACACGTACGCCTCAAGCTGTACGTTCTCGTCGCTCAGGCCGGACACGTACACGCCCGGCACCCCCAACTGCGCGCACACCGACGCCTCTTCGGGCGTCGGCCGCAGGTCGCCGCGGGCGAAGCACAGGGCCGTCGCCTCGTACCCCCGCCCGGTCAGATCCCGCAGCACGTCCGCCCACTGCCCCGCCGTCCATGCGCGCCATGCCGGGTCGTCCGCGCGGTCGTTCACGACCATGAGGCAGGTCGAGTCGGCCGTGCCCGCCTCGCGGGCCAGTACCGCGCATGCCGTGTCCGGCGCCGCCTGCACCGCCTCCCCCAGCAGCGTCGCGGTCCGTTCCGCGATGCGCAGCACCGTGCGGCCGGCCGTCCGGGCGAGTTCGTCGCGCTGCCCGAGGAGGGTGTCGTACGCCGGCGAGCCCGGCAGCTGCCCCCGAAGCTCCATGCACGCGAGCACCTTGTCGAAACAGTCGACGGCTGTCGTGTGGTCCTCCGCCCGCACCGCCGCTTTCGCCTGCGCGACGCGCGCGGAGAGGACCTGGGAACCGGCCGCGCCGTAGAGTTCCGCGGACCGTTCGGCTATCTGTCCGTACATCCGGCCGGCACGCTGGAAGTCTCCGGCGGCTTCGACCGCGGCGGCCGTCGCGAGGAGGTCCTGCAGCCCGTCGTGGCCGCCCTCGTTGCCGAACGGCAGCACTCCGGCCACCTCGGCATAACGCTGACGGGCGATGGTGACCAGCTGGTGGGCGGGGCCGAGTTCCTGTTGTGCGGTCTGCAGCAGCTGGGAGAACGCGCGGAGCGCGGCCGCGTTGTCGCCGCTCTTCTGCTGCCAGTAACCCACCTCGCACAGCAGGGTGAGGGCGGTCTCGGTGCGGTTCTCCCGTTCGGCGGACCGGCGCATGGCCTCGTAGCGGCGTACGGCCTCCTCCGGGCGGCCCGACCGGCCGTGCCAGTGGGCGAGTTGGTGCCGGGCCAGTTCGGTGTCCGGGTGGCCCGGTCCCTGGATCCGCTCCCGGTCGGTCAACAGGCTCACGAACAGCCGGACCGCGACCTCGGGTCGGCCCGACTCGCCGGTCCAGTGGGCCAGTTGGTGTCGTAGCGCCAAGGTGTCGGCGTCCCCCGGACCCAGTATGCGTTCCGCCTGCGCGACCAGTTCCCGGTACCGTTCGGCGGCCTGCGCGGCGTCGCCCTGTCGGCCGGTCAGTTCGGCCGTCCCGCTGCCCTCCCGCAGCGCCGCGACGAGTTGCTCACGGGGAACCGGCGTCGTATCGCGCCGTCCGCCCAACCACCTCATCAAGCCACCCCCATTGCCGTCCCCGGACGTGTGCCGAGTGGCCAGTATGCTCTACACAAACGTTTGCGCCAATCGTTTGGGCAACATTGCCCGACGGGTTGCGGCGGTAGGAACTGACGCGTTTCCAGGCGGCTTTACGGCGTTCCGCTCATCGCAGGCTCGGCCCGATCGGTGCGCCGGTGGAGGCCCGGACCACGAGTTCGGGTGTGAGCGCCTCCGAGGCGACGGGCTCGCCCGCGATACGGCGCAGGAGCAGTCGTACGGCGCGTCGGCCCTGCTCGGCCATCGGCGAGTGAACGCTGGTGAGCGGGACGGGCAGTTCGGCGGCGAGGGGGGTGTCGTTGAAGCCTGCCAGCGCGAGGTCCTCGCCCAGCCGCAGGCCCAGGTCCCGGGCGGCGCCGATGGTGCCGATGGCCGCGAGGTCGTTGACGGCGAAGATCGCGGTCGGCCGGTCGGGCCCGCTCAGCAGCTCGACGGCGGCCCGGTGCCCGCCGGCCGTGTCGAAGCGGCAGTGCCGCACCCGGTGGGCGGGCAGGGGCAGGCCGGCCTCGCGGTAGCGGTCGGTGAAGCCGCTGGTCCGGTCGGTGCCGGTGCTGGCGAAGGGTTCACCGGCGATCACGGCCACCCGGCGGTGGCCCAGGGCCAGGAAGTGCTCGGCCACGAGCCGGCCGCCCAGCGGGTCGTCGCAGGTCACCGCCGGATGTCCGGTATCGGTACGGCGGTTGACGAGCACGAAGGGGGTGCCGTCCAGGGCCGGGTCGGCCAGCGCGGCCCCGTCCAGGTGTGCGTCGCCGATGATGAGGCCGTCCACCCGGCGCCCGAGGACCATGCCGATCCGCTCACGCTGGGTGCTGGGGTCGTCGTGGGTGTTGGTGACGAAGGTGGACAGCCCCCGCAGGGTCGCCTCCTCCTCCACGCCCTCGTAGATGGTGGCCACCACGATCTCCGACAGCCGTGGGAAGAGCACCCCGACCAGGTTGCTGCGCCGGGTGCGCAGGCTGGTGGCGTGCGGGTTGGGCCGGTAGCCGAGTTCATCGGCCAGCTCGCGGATCCGCCGCGCCGTCTCGCCCGACGCCGCGCGGCCCTGCTCCCCGGAGGGCCCGTTGAGAACCCGGGAGACCGTCGAGACGTGCAGCCCCAGCCGGTCCGCGATCCCGCGCAGTGTCACCGGACCGCCGTCGCCCGCCATACCAGTCTCCCGCCTCACCGTTCTCGAACGGCCTCCATTCTCCCCAACAGCGCACCTCGACGGACCCGGCGGACCCGGCGGACATCGGCGCCCGGGAGGGTCGGCAGGGTGTCGCCGCGGGGAGGGTGTGGGATGCCCCGGGGCGCGCGCGTGACGGGCGCGCCCTTGTGCACCTGCGGTGAACCGCTACCGGGGCAGGATGATCACAATGCTCCCGTTGACGAAGCGGTGGCCGAAGCCGTGGTCAAAGCCGTGGTCGAAGCCGTGGTCAAAGCCGTGGTCGAATCGGTGATCGAAGCAGAACCCCGAGTGGTTGAAGCAGAACCCGGGCTGGCCGAAGCCGAACCCCGGGTTCTCGAAGCGGAACCCGCCGTTGCCGAAGCAGCGCCAGTCGTCGTGGCCGAAGCACGAGTCGGTGGGTACCTGGGTGTGCACTGCAGGGGCTGCCGCCGCGGCCGTGCCGGCTGCGCCTGTCGCAGCGCCGCCGGCCATCAGAACGCCGGCAGCGAACGCCACGCCGAGACGCCTCGCGCTCAGTGCTCGCATGAGGGATACGCCCCCTTCCTTCCGTCGTCTCGCGCGACTCGGTGGCACGAGATGGATGGCTGCAGCCGCGAGCACGTCCCGCATCCAGGATCCCGTTGCACGGGAACCGGCCGACCAGGTGCGTACTCCCAGGATGCGGCCTATTTCCGATACGTCGCAGACGCCCTTTTGGATTGCTCCTCGGGGGACGTGGGTTCAAACGCGGCCCTGCTCAGGGCGTTGCCCGGGGCCTGGACCGGGTCCGGACTTCGAGATGCGGCCACCGCACCGGCTGGTTACGCTCGCTCAGTGGCCGGGTGACGATACGGCCGGGTGACGACGGCCCGAGGCCGCGGCGCAGCAGCCGCCCCACCCCGCCCGCGGAACGGAGAATCCGCAGTCCCGACCTCTGCAGTGTTCACGCCTCCACGGGAGGAAGGTTGCGATGAGGTTCACCCACATGCGTACCGCAAAGGCAACGGCGGCCGTTCTGGTCGCCGTCCCGCTGGCGTTCGGCGGCCTGGCGTCGCCGAGCCACGCGCAGGATGCATCTCCCGGCCCGTCGGGGACGTTCGGTCCCGGCTGTTCGGCGCTCTCCCAGAAGGTCAACACGGCCAGGGACCGGGTCATGGAGGCCGCGGCCGCGTATCCGCAGCTCAGCCAGCTGGTCTCGGCCGTGGTCAGAGCGAGGCTGAACGGCACCCTCGACGGGAAACCGCACATCACCGTCTTCGCCCCCAACGCCCAGGCCTTCCAGAAGGTGACCGCGTCGCAGCTCACCTCGCTGCTCGGCAACGAGGGGCAGCTGAAGAAGGTGCTGACCTACCACGTCGTGAACAAGCAGATCACCCCGAACGAGCTCTCCCACGGCTCCTTCACGACGGTGGAAGGCAGCAAACTGACCACGTCGGGTTCGGGTACCACCTTCAAGGTCAACGGCAAGGCGAACATCGTCTGCGGCAACATCAAGGCCGCGAACGCCACCATCTACGTCGTCGACGCGGTTCTCCAGCCCCCGTCCTGAGCGGGACTCAGCGGGACTCAGCGGGACCCGGGCGGGACCCGGGCGGGACCCGGGCGGCGGGTCACACCCCGACGAAGCTCACCGTCTCCGTCATGTCCGCCCGCCCGGTCCGCAGCCGCGGCACGCCGTCCCTCTCGAATCCCACCGAGACACCGCAGAAGAGTGTGAGCCCGTCGTCGGCTCCGACTGTCCGGCTGACGGTGTCCCGGTACATCGTCCACATCACCTGGGGGCAGCTGTGCAGCCCTTCCGCCCTCAGCAGCAGCATGACCGTCTGCAGGTACATCCCCGCGTCCCCCCACTGCCCTGGTCCCATCGTCCGGTCGAGGTAGCAGAACAGGACGACCGGCGCCCCGAACGCCCCCGAGTTCAAGGCGGCGATCTTCCTGGGCCGCTCGGGGTCGTCGCGCTCGATGCCCAGCGCCTCGTACCGCTGGGCGGCCGCGGCGGAGAAACGGTCCAGGTAGGGCGAGGCCAGTTCGGCCGGGTACATCGGGTACTCCCGCTCATCGCCCGGGTCTCCCGCCAGCGCCCTGGCCGTGGCGCGTCGCTTCAGCTCGGCCAAGGGCTCGCCGGCCACGACATACACGTGCCACGGCTGGAGGTTCCCGCTCGACGGAGCCCGCGTCGCCGCGGCCAGCACTCGTTCGAGCACCTCTCTGGGCACCGGCTCATCACTGAACGCCCGCACGGCCCTGCGGCTGTCCACGGCTTCGTACACATCCACGTCTCCTGGTCCTCTCACATCGGGGCGGGCGCCGGTCGCTCATTGCGACTCTCCCGGCTGAGCGCTTCGCACCGCCCGGCCCACCTCCGTGCGCAGCCTCACGAAGACGGGTGAGCTGCGGGTGGTGATCTGGTCCCGCTCCCGCGGCAGGGCGACCGGGAGGTCCCGGACGACGTGGGAGCCGGGGCCCGGGGAGAGGACGACGACCCGGTCGCCCACGTACACGCTCTCGTCGATGTCGTGGGTGACGAACACGATGGTCGTGTCGTCGGTGCGATGGACTTCGAGGAGGAGGTCCTCCAGGTCCTCCCGGGTGCCCGCGTCCAGCGAGCCGAACGGCTCGTCCATGAGCAGCAGCGAGGGACGGCAGACCAGGGCGCGGGCGATGGCGACGCGCTGCTGCATACCGCCGGACAGTTCGCGCGGACGGCGCCGGGCGGCCCCGGGCAGGCCGACCCGTTCGAGGATGGTCTCGGCCTCGGTCCGGCGGGCGGCACGGGTCAGGCCCCGGCGGCGCAGCGGCAGGGCCACGTTGTCGCGGACGGTGAGCCAGGGCAGCAGCGAGCGGCCGTACTCCTGGAAGACCACCGCCAGCCGCTCCGGCACGCCGGTCACCGGTGTCCCGTCGACCGTGATCGTGCCCTCCTGTGCGGGCAGCAGCCCGGCGATGGCGCGCAGCAGCGTGGACTTTCCGCAGCCGGAGGGCCCGACCACGCTGAGGAGTTGCCCGTCGGGCACGGTCAGGCTGATGCCGTCCAGGACGGGCCGGCCCCCGAAGTGCCGGCTGACGGAGTCGAGGCGCAGCATCCCTCACCCCGCCCGGGTCTCGTACAGGGTGGCCGTGCCGCCGGTCACCACGACGTGCAGCAGGAAGGGGCCGGCGTCGTCACCGCGGCCCAGGGCATGGTCCAGGGCGTCCGGCAGTTCGGCGGGGTGCTCGGCGCGGGCCGCGGGGCAGCCGAAGGACTGCGCGAGTGCCGTGAAGTCGATGCCGGTGATGTCCGTGCCGGGGACGGGCGCGATGCCGATCCGGCGGCCCAGCGCGCGGACGGCCCCGTAACCGCCGTTGTCCACAAGGACGTAGGTGACCGGTGCCATGTGGCGGGCCGCGGTCCACAGGGCCTGCACCGAGAACAGGGCCGAGCCGTCCCCGACCACGCACACCACCCGGCGCCGGTCGGCGAGGGCCCGGCCCACCGCCAGGGGCAGGCCCCAGCCGAGCGCGCCGCTGCCCGTGGTGAGGAAGCCGCCGCTCGACTCGACGGGCACGCGCGCGTGCAGCGTGTCCCGGTGGCTCGGCGCCTCCTCCACGAGGACCCGGTCGCGCGGCAGGCGGGCGCGCAGCAGGTCGAAGAGCAGCTCCGGGGTGATGTGTCCCCCGGCAGCGGCCGGGGGCGGCGCCGGACGGGGCGGCGGCGGTTCGCGGCCGGCCGCCGTCTTCAGCAGCCCGGTGAGCCGCTCCAGCGCGGGCCGCAGGGTGGTGACGATGCTGGTGCCGGTGGGCAGCCAGGCGGCCTGGCCCGGGTCGCAGTCCAGGTGGAACAGTTCGGTACCGGGCGCGAGCGGCGGACCGCCGTCGTCCGCCACGTGATAGGTGAACACCGGTGCGCCGAGGGCGACCACCACGTCGTACGGCGCGAGACACGCGGACAACTGGCGGGCGACCGGCGGCAGGAAGCCCTGGAACAGCGGATGCGACTCCGGGAAGCCGGAGCGGCCGGAGAGGGGGCTGATCCACACCCCGGCCCGGATCCGCTCGGCCAGCGCGCGGACCGGCTCCAGCGCGTCCTCGTCGTCGACGCCCGGACCCACCACGAGTGCCGGGCGCGCACAGGTCTCCAGGCGGGCGGCGAGCGCGTCGAGGGCGGCCGGGTCGGCCGTGAACCCCGAGTGCAGCGTGCGGGGCGTGACGGGTTCGGCGGGCCGGTCCCAGTCGTCCTCGGGCACGGACACGAACACCGGGCCGCGCGGCGGCGTCATCGCGACCCGGTAGGCCTCGGCGAGCAGGGCCGGCACGTCCTCGGCGCGTTCCGGCTGACGCGCGTACTTCACGTACGGGCGCGGGAACAGGGCCGGTTCGTCGGCGCCGAGGAACGGCCGCAGCCGGAGCAGCGAGCGCGCCTGCTGACCCGCCACGATCACCAGCGGCACCCGGTCGCGGAAGGCGTTGAAGACCGCGCCGAGGGCGTGCCCCGTCCCGCCGGCCGAGTGCAGGCCGACGAAGGCGGCCCGCCGGGTGCCGAGCGCGTGCCCGGCCGCCATGCCGACGGCGACGGACTCCTGCAGCCCCAGCACATAGGTGAAGTCGTCCGGCCAGTCGCGGAACATCCGCAGTTCCGTGGAGCCCGGATTGCCGAAGACCGTGGTCATGCCGGTGTCGCGCAGGAGTCGTACGACCGCCTCGCGCACCGTCGTGGCCGTCGTCATGCCGTCCTCCCGGTGGGCTCTGACGCCGATGCGGACTCGGCCGTGGCCGAGACCGGGCCGACGAGCCGCTTCTCGACCGCCAGCAGTCCGGTGTTGAGGAGATTCCCGAGTACGCCGAGCAGCAGCAGCGCCGACCAGACCGTGAGCAGGTCGGAGCGTGTCTGAGCGTCGGTGAGGGTGAATCCGATGCCGTCGTCGCTGCCCGGCAGCAGCTCCGAGAACACCATCAGGATCAGGCAGAGCGAGAGGCTGAGCCGGAGCCCCGCGAAGATCCGGGGCAGCGCCGAGGGCAGGATCAGGAACCACAGCCGCTCGGGTGCCGTCAGCCGCAGCACGGCCGCCACCTCCAGCCGCAGCGGATCGGTGGCGCGGGCGCCCTCGGCCGAGTTGACCAGCACCGGCCATACGGCGCCGAACACGATCGACGCCACCTGCATGGGCGTACCGACGTCGAAGACGACGACGAACACCGGCACCAGCGCGGGCGGCGGCACGGCCCGTGCGAACTGGAGCACCGGGTTGCACAGCGCGTACGCCCGGCGTGAGCGGCCCACCGCGATCCCCAGGGCGATCCCGGCGACGGCGGCGAGCGTGAACCCGGCCGCCATCCGGCCCAGGCTCGGCAGGATGGTGTCGACGGCGTCCGAGGTGAGGAACAGACGGCCCGCGGAGCCCGAGAACCACAGGTCGCGGGCGTGCCGGGCGATCCGCAGCGGCGGCGGGAAGTACACGCTGTGCCGGGCGCGGGCGGCCAGCTCCCAGCAGAGGACGGCACCGAGGAACACCGACCAGCGCAGCAGGAAGGGTACGGCGGCGGCGGTGCGGGGCTGCTGTGGCCGCGTCATGGGCGGCTCCGCCGCAACGTGCCCGCCTCCGGGCGGGGTTCCTGCGCCCAGGCGAACAGCCGCCGCTCCGCGCCGACCAGTACGCCGTTGATCACCAGTCCGAGGACGCCCGCCCACACCACCCCGGCCAGCACGTCCCGCGTGCCGTCCGTCTCGGTCTGGGCCTGGGCGATGAAGATGCCGAGGCCCTGGCCGAAGCCGGAGAGGATCTCCGTCGCGACGGCGAGGATCAGGGCGACCGAGGCCGAGATCCGCACACCGGCGGCGATGAACGGGGCGGTGGCCGGCAGCTCCACCCGCAGCAGCACCGCGAGCCGGCCGAACCCGAAGGCGCGCAGGGTGTCCCTGGCCAGCGGGTCGGTCTCGCCGAGGCCGTAGACGGTGTTGAACAGCACCGGCCACAGCGAGGCGTACGCGATCAGCGTCACCTCCGTCTGCGTGCCCGACCCGAGCAGCAGTGACACCAGGGGGATCAGCGCGACGGACGGCAGGGGCCGCAGGAACTCGATCACGGCGCGGGCGGCGGCCTCCACCACCGGCACCGCGCCCAGCAGCAGTCCCAGCGGCACGGCGAGCGCACAGGCGAGCCCGAGGCCGAGCGCCCACGCCCGCAGGGTCACCCCGATCCCGTCGCGAAAGGCCGGGTCGCCCGCCAACCGCACGGCGCGGACGACGACTTCGGACGCGGGCGGCAGATAGCTGCGCCGGACGATCCCGGCCCGGGCCACCGCCTCGCAGATCCCGAAGGCCGCCGCGGCGCCGCCCAGGCCGAGCAGGACCTCCTGACGCCTGGTCACCTCACGCCGCACCGCCATGTCACGTCGGGCCACCTCACGCCGTGTCACTTCACGCCGCCGGGTCACTTCACGTCGCGTCACTTCACGCCGGGTCATTTCACCAGCAGGGGTGCCGGGTCGATGTCCTTGGTCAGCAGCCCCTGGGTGCGCATGAGCCGGATGAGCCGGCGCAGGGCGGACGGATCGGCGGTCGGCGGATAGGTCGGCAGGTGGATCGACGCGGCCTGGTCCGCGGTCACCTTGGTGTACTTGGGCAGTTCGGTGCGTACGGCCGCCGGGTCCTGGGCGGCCAGCTCGGACGCCGCCTCGACGGCACGCCGGAAGCCCGCTGCCGCCTTCGGGTTCTTCTTCACGAAGGCGGCCGTGGTGACGTACCCGCTGGCGGGCAGGCCCGTCGCCGGTCCCGAACCCCCGTCGAGCAGCACCCTCGCGCCCAGTTCCCCCTGGATGGCCGTGTCGAAGGGCTCGACCGCGTGGGCGGCGTCCACCTGGCCCCGCTGCAGAGCCGGGCCCATCTGCGGGAACAGGATCTGCCGGTAGACGGGCCGCCCGGCGTGCCGGGCGTCGAGGATCGCGTTCAGGGTCAGGGACTGGATGTTGTTCAGGACGGCGACGGCGACCTTCTTGCCGGCCAGGTCCGCGGGCGACTTCAGGGCGGAGTCCTTGGGCACGAGGACATCCATCATGTGCGGGGCGATCCGTACGCCCTCGGCGAGGATGCGCAGGTCCAGGGTGCCCTTCTCGTACGCCTGGAGGTAGGTGACGTAGTTCGCGCTCGCGATGACGTCCACCTGGCCCTTGAGCAGTGCGGGCAGCGCCTGGATGCTCTGCTGCACGGGCTGGATGCGTACGTCCAGGCCCTCCTTGGCGAACAGCCCGCGGTCCCGGGCCAGGTAGAGGGCGGCGGAGTCGGTGAGCGGGAGTGCGGCCACGGTCAGCTGCTGCCGGCCGTCGGCGGAGTGCGGTGTGCCGCCGCTGTCACAGCCCACCAGGATCAGTGCCGCGGCGGCGACGAGCGCGGCAGTGCGAGTGGTTCCCGAACGCGATCGGCGTAACCGTTGTAAGGGCATGTCGGCATCACTACCCCAATTTGTCATGATCGCTACAGATCGGGGCTGGTTTTCGGGTGCTTCGGAGGAGATCTTCTTCAGGGGCCGGTCAGTCCGTGGGGCGGCCGATGCGGGCGGCGAGGATGGTGATGTCGTCCTCGGCGGGGCTGGGAGCGAAGCGGTCCATGAGGGTGTTGCACAGCTCGTCGAGGTCGTGGTGCGGGCCGTCGAGAAGGCGGACGAAATCGTCGAGTCGCTCGTCCAGGTCGGTCCCGCGGGCCTCGATGAGGCCGTCGGTGTAGAAGACGACGATGCTGCCCGGGTCCAGGGCGACCTCGGTGGTGCTGAAGCGGATGCCGCCGATGCCCAGGGGCGCGCCGGCGGGCAGGTCGAGCAGGCGGGCGCTGCCGTCGGGCGTCACCAGGGCGGGCGGGGGGTGGCCGGCGCGGCCGAGCCGGCAGCGGCCCGCCGTGCAGTCGCAGATGCCGTAGAGGCAGGTGGCCAGGAGGGGGCTGTCGAGTTCCTGGAGCGCGTCGTCGAGGTGGTGGAGGAGCTGGTCGGGGGGCAGGTCGAGGTGGGTGAAGGCGCGCACGGTGGTGCGCATCTGCCCCATGATCGCGGCGGCCTGGATGCCGTGGCCCATCACATCGCCGATGACCAGGGCGCCCTTGCCGGGGGCGAGGGTGGCGACGTCGAACCAGTCCCCGCCGACCTCGTGGACGTCGGAGGCAGGCCGGTAGCAGTGGGCGATCTCGATGCCCGCCGGGGGTTTCGGGAGACTGGGGAGCATGCTGCGCTTCAGGGTGAGCGCGACGTCGTGCTCTCGGTGGTACAGCCGGGCGTTGTCGATGCAGACGGCGGCGTGGGCGGCCAGATCGCCGGCGACCGCGAGATCGGCGGCGTCGAAGGCGGGCCGGTCGCCGTCCCGCAGGAAGGTGGCGACGCCGAGGACCAGGCCGCGGGCCGCGAGGGGCACCATCATCATCGATGTCACGCCCAGGGACCGGAGCCGTCCGGGAACCGAGGAGTAGCGGTCGGCCTGCGCGACGGCACGGGCGTCGATGCGGCGCAGCAGGAAGGGCCGGCGGTCGATGACGGCCTGCGCGTAGGGCGCGCTCGCGGGGAAGTGCAGGGTGCCGCCGACGGGGGTGAGGATGTCCGCGGCCGCGTGCCCCCGGGCGGGGGCCTTGCCGAGGCGGCGCAGGGCGGCACCGCCCCACAGGCTGGTCATCGGCTCGGTGGCTTCGGTGAGGTCGGCCAGGACGTCGACGGTGGCGATGTCGGCAAGGCGGGGCACCGCGATGTCGGCCAGCTCCTGTCCCGTCCGGGCCGCGTCGAGGGTGGTGCCGATCCGCAGCGTGGCCTCGTTGAGCAGTGCCAGACGCTCACGGCCGGCGGTGGCCTCCCGCTCGCTCTTCTCCTGGGTGGTGACATCGATGATCGTGGCGTTGATCCCCAGCGGTTCGCCGGCCGCGTCCTCCAGCCGGAAGTAGGAGCAGGACCACACGCGCTCGTGGTCGGGGCTCGCGGGGGTACGGCCGATACGGCGGAAGTTCACCACGGGGGCACCGGTGACCAGCACCCGTCGCATCGCCGCTTCCATCTGCTCGCTGTTGACCCCGGGCAGGACCTCCGAGGGCCGGCGCCCCAGGTGTGCCGCGGCGGGCAGCCCGTTCATCGCCTCCAGGGCGCGGTTGACCTGCTGGAACCGCAGCTCGGTGTCGAAGATCGCCAGTCCCACCGGGGAGCGGGCGAACAGGGCGTCCAGCGGGCCGTCGGCTTCGCGGGCCCGGCGCGCCTCACGGGCGTCGGCGGCCAGGACGAGTACGTCCCATCCCTCGCCGCCCGGTGCGGGCACGGGACACCCCCACACCTCCGTCCCGATGGTGGAGCCGTCCTTGTGCCGCATCGGGAACTGCCCGGTCACGGTGCGCCCGGCGGCGACCGCGTCGTGCACGGCGCGGGCCTCCCGGCGATGGTCGGGCAGGACGAGGTCGGTGAGGTCACGGCCGACGACCTCGTCGGTGGCGTAGCCGAGCAGTTCGGGGGCGGCCTTCGCCCACTGCCTGATCCGTCCGGTGGCATCGGAGACGATCAGGGCGACGGGCAGCGGATTCCACCATGCCGCGGCCTGCCCGACCGCAGCCGTGCGCCCCCCGGCCTGCCTGGGATCCGGCATCACGAGTGCTCCAAGCTGCTGCCTTCCCATTATGAACAGGTTTGCGAGCGGCGGCACCGGAGTCCGCGACGGCGGTCGACCGCGGCGTGGGGTGGCGGCGGACGGCCGCGTCGGACAGCCGCGTCGGACAGCCGCGTCGGACGGCCGTGCCTACGGCATGTTGAGCACCTGCTCGGCCCAGATGGTCTTGCCGGTGCGGGTGTAGCGGGTGCCCCAGCGCTGGGTGAACTGGGCGACCATGAACAGGCCGCGGCCGTCCTCGTCGAACACCCGGGCCCGGCGCAGATGAGGACTGACGCCGCTGCCGTCGCTGACCTCGCAGATCAGCGTGTCCCCCTTGATGAGCCGCAGCCGGATCGGCCCTCCGGCGTGCCGCATCGCGTTGGTGACCAGCTCGCTCACCACCAGTTGGGTGACGAACCCGGCCTCCGAAAGTCCCCACAGGGCGAGTTGCTCCGCCACCAGCCTGCGGGCGTCGGCGACGACCGCGGGATTGCCCGGCAGGTCCCAGCTGGCCAGGCGGTCCTCGTCGAACACGCGGGGGCGGGCCAGGAGCAGGGTGACGTCGTCGGTGTGCGGTTCGGGGCACAGGGTGTCCAGGACGGTGTCGCACAGGGCGTCGAGCGTGGCGGCCGGCAGGGCGAGGGCGCCGCACAGGTCCGAGAACCCCTGGTCGACGTCGCGCTCCCGGGTGGTGAGGAGGCCGTCGGTGAACAGTGCCAGCATGCCCCCTTCGGGCACGATGACGTCCGCCGCCTCGAACGGCAGGCTGCCGAGCCCCAGCGGTGGGCCGCAGGGCAGGTCGATGACGCTGCTGGTGCCGTCCGGGTGGATCAGCACGGGGGCGGGGTGGCCGGCGCGGGCCAGGGAGCAGGTGCCGGAGACCGGGTCGTAGACGGCGTACAGACAGGTGGCACCGATGTCGCCGGGGATCTCACCAATGGGCTCGCCACCCGGCTCCCCCGCGGCGTGGGTGATGATGTCGTCGAGGTGGGTGAGGAGTTCCTCGGGCGGCAGGTCGATGTCGGCGAGGGTGCGTACGGCGGTACGCAGCCGGCCCATGGTCGCGCAGGCGTTGACGCCGTGGCCGACGACGTCGCCGACCACCAGGCCGACCCGTGCTCCGGGCAGCGGGACCACGTCGAACCAGTCACCGCCCGCCTGGGCGCCGCAGTCGCCCGCGGGCAGGTAGCGGGCGGCCGTCTCCACAGCGGGGTGCACGGCCGACTCCCGCGGAAGCAGGGCCCGCTGCAGTGCGAGCGCGATGCCGCGTTCCCGGGTGAACCGGCGGGCGTTGTCCAGACAGATCGCGAGCCGGTCCACGAGGTCCTCGCTGATCGCCGTGCAGTCCGGGCCGAAGGCCTCTTCGTGCGAGGCCGCGTACCTGACGAACAGGACCGCCCCGAGGGAGACGCCCTGGGCCCGGATCGGCACCGCGATCAGCGAGTGGGGGCCGAACGTCTCCGCGAGCGCCGCCTGGACGGGGTCCTCGTCCAGCCAGCCGGCGATCTCGGGATCCTTGGTGCCGTGCCGGACGGCCCGGCCCTCGGCCAGACACCGCGCGACCGGCGACGACCATGGATGGGCGTGCGCCTCCGTGGCGCTGATCACCGTGTCGAGCGACTGCCCGGCGGCCCACCGGTAGGCCGCCGTACGCAGGGCGGTGGCGTCCCGGGGAAGGACGGGCGCGGGCAACTCGCCCTGGAAGACGGGCTCCAGAAGGTCCACGCTGACGAAGTCGGCGAAGCGGGGGACCGCGAGTTCCGCGAATTCCCGTGCCGTTCCCGTGATGTCCAGGCTCGTGCCCACCCGGGTCCTGGCCTCGCTGATCAGGGCGATGCGCTCCCTGGAGTCGTACTGCTGGGAGTAGTCGGACGCCGCAACGCCCACCGCTCGCACCGAGCCGTCGGCGTCCTTGAGCGGGAAGACGTCCATGGCCCAGGCGTGCGCCTTGGCTTCGCCGGGGAGTCTGACGATGGGCTCGGCCGCCTCCGCCTTCCCGGTCCTGGCCACTCGGAGGACCCGCCGCTCCACCTCCTCGATCGCGTTGCCCTGGAGAATCTCGGTCAGGCGCCGCCCGCAGGCCTCCTGCTCGGAGAAGCCTCCCGCTCCGAGCATCGGCTCGTTCCCGCGCAGCAGGCGTGCGTCGAGGTCGCAGATGGCGACGGCGAGCGGCTGCTGCTCGAATATCCACTGCGGGAGCAGGGCATCCGGGAGGGTGTCCGTCGCGGTCTCGGGCACGGCCGTCAGCAGGAGCAGGAAGCCGCAGTCCCGGTCGGTGTCCTGCAGCGGGCACAGGTGCAGCCGTGCGTGCAGCGGGATGCCGTCGCGGTGCCGCAGTGCTCCCTCGGCCGTCAGCAAGTCGTCCACCGGCCTGCCGATGATCTCGACAGGGGCGTAGCCGAGCAGTTCCTGCGCACCGCTGCTCCAGTGGGTGACGCAGCCGTCCCGGTCCAGCACGCCCGCCGCGGCGGACACGTCCAGGCGAGCACCGGTGAATTGGCGAGTGTTCCGCCTGCCCCAGGTGTGCATGGTGGTCTCTGATCTCTTGTCGCAGGCAGTATCCACAGTGCTCCTGGGACCAGGGGATCGCAAGCTTCGGGCGCCGCGTACCGGCCCTCACGGGGTACGGCGGCGGTGCCGGAGGCCCGGTTCTTCCTGCGTGCGCGCGGCTTCGCTCCGGGGCTGGGGCATGCCCCTGAGTCAGGACGCCGAGAACGCCTTCACGCGCACACCGCTGTCACAGATGCGCACGGTCGCCTTCTCGCCGCCGCTCGTGGTGAACGCGGGGCGCAGCGGCCGGGACTCACCCGGCGGGACGACGTCGACGCCGGTGACGACATCGCAGTCGTCGAGGGCCGTGAAGGTGAGCGCGGCGGAAGCGGAATCCCCCGGAGCGAGCTCGACCTTCACCGCGTCGGCGGTCGCCCCGGCCCAGTCGACGGGCAGTTCCGTCCGGCCGGCCGTACCGGCGAACCGGAGGGACGGGAAGCCGCGCACCGTGCAGGAGCCGTCCCCCTTGTTGGTGATCACCACCGAGGCCCGGCCCTGACCTGTACTGACGGCCGTGGCTTTCAGGTCCTTCGTACGGCAGTGATCAGCAGCGGGGCTCGGCAGGGAGTCCGCTCCGTAGAGCACCCCGGCCGACGAGGACGAGGAGGACGACGAGGATGACGACGAGGATGACGACGAGGACGAGGCGCCGCCGGTCTGCGAGCGGCCCCCGGCCGCCGTACTCAACGAGCTGGAAGCGGAACCGTTTCCGGGACGGTCCCCGGCGTCGGACGACGAGGAGGACGCGGACGACGAGCACCCGGCCGCGCCGACGAGGAACAGGACCATGACTGCGATCGGTGGTCGGCGCATGACTCCTGCCTGCCCTTCGAACGGATTCACGGATGCTGCCAACGCGTCGACGATCTCCGTGTCGTACACGTGAGCGTATTGCATAGAATCCTCGCCGTTCACGTTCACCGGTGCTGCGGAGCGCGCACCGCCTTCGGGGGAGAGGCACACACGTGCAACCGAGCAGCAGCGACGACCAGGGCACCGGCGGGATACGCAGACGGCGCTTCCTCGGCGCGGGAGCCGCCACGCTGGGCGCCGCCGGCGCGGTGGCCACCGGTCAGCTGCTGACCGGGAACGCCTCGGCCTCCGTCGGCGGGTCGACCGCCACGGCCGGTGCCGGTACATCGGTGAGCGGCTCGGTCTTCAAGCTGGGCGTCGCCTCCGGCGACCCGCTGCCGAACGCGATCGTGCTGTGGACCCGGGTGGTGCCCGCGAATCCGGGCAGCTCCGGCATCCTCCCCCCGTCCGTCGCGGTGACCTGGGAACTCGCCTCGGACAGCGGCTTCACCAAGATCCTCAAGTCCGGGACGGTGAACGCGACCAGCAGCCTCGGCTACAGCGTCCATGTCGACGTCACGGGCCTGTCCCCGGCCACCGACTACTGGTACCGGTTCAAGGCGCTGGACCGCACCTCCCGCACCGGCCGGACCCGCACCGCCCCCGCTGCCGGGAGCAGTCCCGAGAAGCTGCGCATCGCGCTGGCCTCCTGCCAGAACTGGGCGCACGGCTACTTCACCGTCTACCAGGACATGCGCGCGCAGCAGCCGGACCTCGTGCTGTTCGTCGGCGACTACATCTACGAGAGCCCCGCGTACTCGAACCGGGTACGCCGCCACGAGGGCCCCGGCTCGCCCGTGACGCTCGCCCAGTACCGGGCCCGCCACGAGCAGTACAACACCGACCCGGACCTGCAGGCGATGCGCGCCGCCGCCCCCTTCGTGGTCGTGTTCGACGACCACGAGGTGGAGCAGGACTGGGCCGGCGATGTCGCCGACGACCCGGTGGCCGAGCCCACCGCCAAGTTCCTGGCCCGCCGGGCGGCCGCCTTCCAGGCGTACTACGAGCACATGCCGATCCGCCTCGCGCAGAAGCCCAGCGGCCCGGACGTCCAGATGTACCGCAGGCTCGACTTCGGCACCCTGGCCCGGCTGCACGTGCTGGACACCCGGCAGTACCGCGACGACCAGGCGACCACGCAGGAGGGCGCCATGAAGGCCGGCCGGGTCATCATGGGCGACACCCAGCGCGACTGGCTCGTCGACAGCATGCGCACCTCCGGCAGGCAGTGGAACCTGGTCGCCTCCCAGGTGATGATGGCCGAGACCGACCTCCTGGCCGGTGTGGGCAAGGAGTGGTTCTACGACGCCTGGGACGGCTACCAGGTGGAACGCAACGCCCTGCTCGCCGACTTCAAGGACCTCCGCAACCCCGTGGTGCTCTCCGGCGACCGGCACCGCACCATCGTCAGCGACCTCAAGCTGGACTACTCCGACCCGGACTCGACGGTCGTCGGCGCGGAGTTCGTCGGGACCTCCATCTCCAGCAACGGCGACGAGGATCTGGAGGCCTTCGCCGCCGAGTGGGCGCCCCTGCTGGCGGACAACCCGCACTGGAAGATGATCGACGCCCGGCGCGGCTATCTGCTCCTCGACATCTCGGCGGACGGTATCGAGGCCCGGCTGCGGACCATCTCGACGGTCGTGACCAGGGACGGCACGACCAGTACGGCGGCGACCTTCCGGGTGGCGGACGGGGTGCCGGGCGTGTCCATGGTCGGTGCGCAGACGGGTTCCTCGCAGAGCGCGAGCACGGACGACTCGGCGAGCCCGACGGATGCGACGAACCCGACCGACTCGACGAGCTCAACGGATTCCACGGACTCGGCCACGCCGACGGACCCGGAGTCGGCCTCGTCCTCCGCCACCGAGCCGGCGGCCGACGCCTCCACCGGCGTACCGGCCGACGCGTCGACGGACGTGCCGGTCTCCGCCACGACCGACGACGCCACCAGCACCCTCTGACCCCGGGAGAGAACGTGTTCACCACCCGATCCCGGCGCGCCGACGGGAACCACAGACACCGGCGCCCTCTCGTCATGAAGGCGTCCCTGCTGGCCGGCACGGCGGCGGTGCTGGTGGCGGGCGCCCTCACCCTGCTGCCCGGCGACGCGGACGCGACCTCCCCGGCGCGCGCCGACTTCGACGGGGACGGCACCTCCGACCTCGTCTACCGCAACGTGGCGGGCCAGCTGTACGTCAACACGGGCTCCGCCGAGACCATGGCGCTGGAAGCGGACGTGTCCAAGGTGAAGGACGTCCTGACCCCCGGCGACCTCGACGGGGACGGCGTCCAGGACATCCTGACCCTCAGCTCCAGCGGCGTCCTGTCCTTCCACCCCGGCATCTACGCCCGTGTCCCCGGCGGCCTGGGCTCACGCCGCACGGTCGCGACCGGCTGGCATATCTACAACAAGGTCGCCGCACCGGGGGACATGAACGGCGACGGCAAGGCCGACCTGCTCGCCCGGACGTTCTCCGGAACGCTCTACTACTACCCGGGCCTGGGCACCGGCGCCTTCGGCAGCCGCGTGAAGATCGGCACCGGCTGGCAGCAGTACGACGAGCTGGTCGGCGCCGGCGATCTGAACGGCGACGGCGTCGGCGACCTGCTGGCCCGCACCCCGGCCGGCGTCCTGTACCGCTACCAGGGCAGGAAGGGCGGCACCTTCAACGCCAAGGTCAAGGACTCCAGGACCGAGTGGGCGTCGTACAACCAGATCATCGGCGGCGGCGACTGGGACGGCAACGGCAGGACCGACCTGCTGGCCCGGGACTTCTCCGGCAACCTGTGGTTCTACGCCGGCAACGGCAACGGCACCTTCGCCGCCCGGGCCGCCCGCAGCAAGGGCTGGGGCAAGGCCACCCAGTTCGCGGGCGCGGGCAACAACCCGCACTTCGGCAAGTACGGGATCATGGCCCGTACGTCGGCGGGGTCCGTCTACAGCTACCAGGTCACCGGCACCGGCACGCTGACGAACAAGCTCCTGGTCGGTTCGTCCTGGCCGGCCTCCACCACCCGCCTCGCCTACGCGTCCTCCCTCCGGGACGGCGGCCTGGCCGACCTGGTGGTGCACTCCGTCTCCGGCGGCCAGCTCACCAACCCGGCGTTCTACGCCCTCTCGGATCCCAAGCTCGCCACGGGTTCCACCTCCTACAGCCGGATCGTCGGTCCCGGCGACCTGACCGGCGACGGCAAGGGCGACATCCTGGCCATGACCAGCAGCGGCACGCTCTACCTCTACGCGGGCGACGGCACCGGCACGAACCTCGCCGGCCGGGTGCAGATCAGCTCCGGCTGGCAGCAGTACAACGCCCTGGTCGGCGGCGGCGACTTCACCGGCGACGGCCGCCCCGACCTGCTGGCCCGCGACACCTCGGGCGCCCTGTGGCGCTACGCGGGCACGGGCAGCGCCTCGGCCCCCTTCTCGGCCCGTGTGAAGATCGGCACCGGCTGGCAGCAGTACAAGAAGCTCTTCTCCCCGGGCGACGCCGACGGCGACGGCAAGGCCGACCTCATGACCACCAACTCCTCCGGCGCCCTGTACTTCTACGCCGGCACCGGCACCGGCACGTTCAAGTCCCGGGTGTCGAAGGCGACGAGCGGCTGGAGCAGCTGGTCGGACCTGCTGTGACGCGAGCCCTGTGCCCCGGCGGCACCGGGCGGCCGATGCCGGGGTGTTCGGTCATGCTGGGCTGAGAGGCAGCGCCTTCCCACGACGAGGAGAACCGCATGTCGACGGACCCGGTCGGACGATTCCTTGCAGCCCTGGACCCGGAGCACAGGGAGGCCATCGGCGCCAGGCCGCGCCAGGAGCAGGAGCGCCTCGCGGCGGCCTGGGAACGGGAGCTGGCAGCGGACGACGAGCTCGACACCCTCGACGAGCTGTCGCCGCCCGCGGCCGAGGCCGAGGCGGCCCGCCGGGTCCTGAACAGGGAAACGGACTAGCCGCCTGTCGCTGTCACGCCGACTCCTCCTCACCCCGGCCGGAACGGCCGTGGGCAACGGCGGGCGTCCCGCCCGTTGGGTCCTGGCCGGACTGGGTCTATCGTCGGAATCATGGGGCCAGGACGAGGAGGACGGCCGGTGATGCCGCAGGACGAGGCCGTGATCGGCTGCATGGGGAAGGTGCTCATCGGAACGCGCGGTTCGACCGGCCCGGGCGAGGTCCTGGTGCGGGTCAGAGGCGGTTCCGAGACGTTCCTCGCCTGGTCGGAGGAGCCCCTGCCCGAGGGCGCGACGGTGCTCGTGATCGAATCGCGGGGATGCCGCGAGGTCGGCGTCATCGAGTGGGTGGATCCATTGGACGCGCTCGGCGGAGATGCCGCCGACGCCGGCTGAGGAGTTACAGGAATGTTCGGATACCGCGTACCCGCTCCCGACGAGGCGATGCTGATCTCGGGGGGCAGGCGGGGACTGGGGGGCGCGCCGTTCCGAGTGGTCACGGGGCACGGGAAGTTCGTGCTGCCGGTCTTCCGGAAGGTCCGGTTCCTCACTCTGTCCATGTGCGAGTCCGAGGTCACCGAGACCTGTGTGACCCGGCAGGGCATCGCGTTGCACGTCCGCGCGGTCATCGCCTTCAAGGTCGGCAACGACCACGAGAGCATCATCAACGCGGGCCAGCGCTTCCTCTCCGACCAGGAGCAGATGTCGGTGCTCACCGGCCGGATCTTCGCCGGGCACCTGCGGGCCATCATCGGCTCGATGACCGTCGAGGAGATCGTCACCGAGCGGCAGAAGCTCGCCGCGGAGGTGCTGGACACGTCGAAGACGGAGATGGCGAAGATCGGCCTGATCGTCGACTCGCTGCAGATCCAGTCGATCGACGACGGCGACACCGGCTACATCGACGCGATGTCCGCCCCGCACAAGGCGGCCATCCAGCGCCAGGCGCAGATCGCCCAGGCGCAGGCCACCCAGGCCTCGGTCGAGGCGGAGCAGGCGGCGGCCCGCAAGCAGGCCGAGTACGCCCGGCAGACCGCCATCGTCAAGGCGGAGTACTCGGCCGAGGTGGACCGCGCCCAGGCGCAGGCCGGGCAGGCCGGTCCGCTGGCGCAGGCGCACGCCCAGCAGGAGGTGCTGGCCGCCCAGACGGAGCTGGCCCAGCGCCAGGCCAGGCTGCGCCAGGAGCAGCTGGTCGCGGAGGTCGTACGGCCCGCCGAGGCCGAGGCCGAGCGGGTCAGGATCCTCGCGGCCGCCGAGGCGCAGCGGATGAAGATCCAGGCGGAGGCGGCCGCCTCGTACGACCGGGTCGCGCTCGACCGGATGCTGATCGACCAGCTCCCGCAGATCGTCAAGGAGGCCGCCGGCGGTCTGGCCGGTGCCAACGTCAACGTCCTCAACGGCGCGGACGGCCTCGGCGAGCTCGCCGCCGGCCTGGTGTCCCAGGGCCTGACGATCCTCGACTCGGTCCGGCAGAACCTGAACGGCAACGACCAGGCCTCCGACGGCGAGCGCTCCGGGAAGAGCGCGGTCGAAGGCCTGCTCCAGCTGCCCACCGGCAAGGCCCGGAAGTCGGACGACGGTCCGGTGGACGTCGACTAGAAGCCTTTTCCCCGGGCTCCGGCTACGGCGCGCCCGCCCCAGGTGTGATCAGTCCCGTCTCGTACGCGACGACGACGGCCTGGGCGCGGTCGCGCAGGCGGAGCTTGGCCAGGATCCGGGCCACGTGGGTCTTCACGGTGGCCTCGCTCAGGCGGAAGCGCGCGGCGAGTTCGGCGTTGCTCAGGCCGCTGCCCAGCGCGCGGAGGACCTCCAGTTCGCGAGGGGTGAGCACCGTCAGGTCCCGGTGCAGGGCGGCGGACTGTCCGTCGCCGGCCACGAAGCGCTCCACGAGGCGTCGGGTGATGGCCGGGGCGAGCAGCGCGTCGCCGCTGCGGACGAGGCGGACGGCGGCGACCAGTTGCTCCGGGGTGACGTCCTTGAGGAGGAAGCCGCTCGCCCCCGCGGTGAGTGCCGCATAGACGTAACGGTCCAGGTCGAAGGTGGTCAGGATGAGGACCCGCGGCGGATCGGGGGCGGGATACAGGTCGGAGAGGATGCGGCGGGTGGCCTCCAGGCCGTCGGTCCCGGGCATCCTGATGTCCATCAGCACCAGGTCGGGGCGGGTGCGCCGGACCGCCTCGACCGCCTCGTCGCCGTCGGATGCCTCGGCGACGACGTCGATTCCGTCCGCCGCCAGGATCAGGCCGAAGCCGGTGCGGACCAGCGCCTGGTCGTCGGCGATGACCACGCGGGGCGGTTCGCTCACGCGGACTCCTCGACCGGCGCGGGGATCTGCGCGGGGATCTGCGCCGGGATCGGTATGACGGCCCGTACCTGGAAGCCGCCGGCGGGGTGACCGCCCGCCCGGAGGGTGCCGCCGTAGACGGCGAGGCGTTCCCGCAGGCCGATCAGTCCGCGGCCGCCGCCGGGTCCGGCCGGTGCCGCGCCGGTGCCGCCGGTGTCGGACACGTCGATGTGCACGGCGCCTGGGACGTGCTCGACGGTGATCCGCACCCGGGCGCCGACGGCGTGCTTGACGGTGTTGGTCAGCGCCTCCTGCACCACGCGGTACGCGGCCAGGTCGGCCCCGGCCGGCAGGGTCACCGGGGCACCGGTGACGGTGAGTTCGACGGGGACGCCGGTCCCGCGGACCCGGTCGGCGAGGGCCGGCACCTGGCCGAGGCCCGGCTGCGGCGCCAGGTCGGCCTCGCCGCCCGCGTCCGGCAGGTCACCGGCCATGGTCAACAGGCCCATGACATGGCGCAGTTCGGCCATCGCGGTGCGCCCGCCCGCCTCCACGGCCAGCAGCGCCTCGCGGGCCCGGTCGGGCGCGGTGTCCATCACCTTGCGGGCCGCACCCGCCTGGATCACCATCACGCTCACATTGTGCGTGACGACGTCGTGCAGTTCACGCGCGATCCGGGAGCGTTCGCGGTCGACCGCAAGCCGGGTGGCGGCCTCGTGCTCCTCCTGGAGAACGCGCAGGCGCTGCTTCCAGGTGTGGACCGCGTTGGCCGCGAGCCCCACCCCGAGCAGCACGAGGAACGGCGCCAGACTCGGGGTGAAGGACGGGAAGTCCTCCTCGTGGAACCAGGCGAGCAGGCCGGCGCCGGCCACCAGGCCGGCGATCGCGCGCACCCGGTAGGGGCTGTACACGGCGGCGCTGTAGGCGGCGACCACACAGGACAGGAAGGTGTACACGGTCGGATCGCCGCCGCCCTGGCGCTGGTTGAACAGCAGGCTCGCGCCGGTCACGGCCCAGAACGCGGCCAGCGGATACCGCCGGCGCACCACCAGGGGCAGCGCGGTCAGCGCCGCGAGCACCAACTGCCAGGGCTGGACGGCGTCGAGGTGCCCCGCCACACCAACCGGCGGGAGCGGATGGGCCGGCACGGCATCCGGCGCCGGCGGCACGAGGCCTGACGGCACCAGGATCGACGGCACCGGTACGTCACCGCCGCCCTGCCTGAGGACCGTACCCACCGTGCAGGCGGCGAGGACGAAGGCGAGGATCGCGTCGGCGGCCCACATCCACCGGGACGGCCGCGGCAACGGACTCCAGCGTCGCAGCGCCTCCACACCGGCGCGCCAACGCTCCACGGCACCGGACCGCCAACGCCCCACGGCACCCGTCCGCCACCGTTCGGCGGCACCGGACCGCCACCGTGCCACGGTCCCTGTCCGCCACCGCGCCGCGGTCCCCGTGCGCCACCGCTCAGCGCCCGCCTCCGCCCCCGCGCCGGGCGCACCGTCGGCCGCCACTCCACGGCCCTCCTCCCCCGTCATGCCGTACCCCCCTCCGCCGTCACCCCGTGCCTCTCCGCCACCGTGCCGCGGTCCCCGGCCGCCACGCTCCACGCCCCCGCCCGAGCGCCCAGTGTGGCAACCCCCTCCGCCCGCCACATCCCTCCCGCCGCCGACGGCCGCTACATCTCCCGCGTACATCGCAGGGATGACACGGCCGGCCGGTCATCCGGCTACGGCAGACCGTCTCGCCTTCACAGCGGACGCCCCGCCTGCGGCCCGGCCCCTAGTTTCGGGCCGAACCGTCAACCACCGGCCCGTGGAGGCACCGTGACAGCGACCGCGCCCGTCATCGACATCCGTGAGGTGACCAGGACGTACGGAGAGGGCCCGCCGGCGCTCGCGGGTGTGACGCTGAGCGTGCGCGCCGGGGAGGCGGTCGCCGTCCTGGGGCCGTCCGGCAGCGGCAAGTCGACGCTGCTGAACCTGGTCGCGGGGCTCGACCGGCCGAGCGCGGGCAGCGTCACGGTGGACGGGCTGCGGGTGGACGGGCTGAGCGAGGCGAGGTCGGCGGAGTACCGGCGGGCGAAGGTCGGCATGGTCTTCCAGTTCTTCAACCTCCTGGACGACCTGACGGTCGCCGACAACGTGCTGCTGCCCGCGCAGCTGGCGGGCCTGCCCCGGGCCGAGGCCCGCGAGCGGGCGGCCCGTCTGCTGGAGTACCTCCGTATCGACCGGCACGCCGACGCCTACCCCGGCAGGCTGTCCGGCGGGGAGCGGCAACGGGTCGCGGTCGCCCGCGCCCTGATGAACCGTCCGGCCCTGCTGCTGGCCGACGAGCCCACGGGCGCGCTGGACACCGCCTCGGGCGACGACGTCCGGGAGCTGCTGGCCGAACTCAACGCGCGGGGCCAGACGATCATCCTGGTCACCCACGACCTCGGCCTCGCGGAGTCCTGCGCGACCCGCACCGTCGAGCTGGTCGACGGCCGGATCGTACGGGACACCGCGGACACCGCGGACACCGCGGACACGACGGACACGACGGACACCGCGGCGGTGTCCTCGTGAGCGCCCTCGGCCGGGTGGTGCGTGCCGGGGTCGGCCGGCGGCGCGTCCAGACCGCGGTGCTGGTCCTGACCACGCTGATGTCGGTCACCGCGTCGGTGCTGGCCGCCGGACTGCTCGTCGCGGCCCGCGCCCCCTTCGACCACGCCTTCGCCCGGCAGCACGGCGCCCATCTGACCGCGCAGTTCGACGCGACGAGGGTGACCGCCGCACAGCTCACGGCGACCGCCCGCGCCTCCGGGGTGACGGCGACGGCGGGTCCCTTCCGGACGCTTTCGGTACGGCCGCGCACGGCATCCGACTCGGACCTGCTTCCGGCCGGCGTCGATCTGCCGCCGATGACCGTCGCCGGCCGCGGGGACGCGGCGGGCCGTGTCGACGGGCTCAGCCTCGTCTCCGGCACCTGGGCCGCCCGCCCCGGTCAGATCGTGGTGGCCTACGACAAGGTGCCCGCGCGGCCGGGCACCCGGCTGACGTTCCCCGACGCGCCGGGCAGCCCCACGCTGACCGTGGTCGGCGTCGCCCGGTCGGTGACCGGCACCGCGGACGCCTGGGTGACCCCCGCACAGGCCGGGGCGCTGACCGCGCCGGGCAGCCCGTCCACGTACGAGATGCTCTACCGCTTCCGCCACGCGGGCACGGACGCCCAACTGGCCGCCGACCGGGCCGCGATCCGCGCGACGGTGCCGAAGGGCGCGCTGACCGGGTCGTACTCCTATCTGGCCGTCAAGCGGCAGGAGACCGCCAACGCGATGGCGTTCGTGCCCTTCCTGGCCGCTTTCGGGGTCCTCGGGCTGCTGCTGTCGGTGCTGGTGATCGGGATCGTGGTCAGCGGTGCGGTCGGCGCCGCGACCCGGCGCATCGGCATCCTCAAGTCGCTCGGCTTCACCCCGGCGCAGGTCGTACGGGCCTACGTCGGGCAGGCGCTGATCCCGGCGGGGGCCGGCTGCGTTCTGGGGCTGGGGCTGGGCAATCTGCTGGCCGTTCCGGTGCTCGGCGAGGTCGGTACGGCCTTCGGCGGCCCGGGGGCGCCGATTCCCCTGTGGGTCGACGCCGTCGTGCCCGGCGCGGCCCTCGTCCTGGTCGCCGCCGCCGCGCTGGTGCCGGCGCTGCGCGCGGGCCGGCTGCGCACCGTGGCGGCGCTCACCGTGGGGCGTACGCCCGTTGCCGGCCGGGGACGGCTCGTCCGCCGGCTGACGGGGCGGCTGCCGGTGCCGCGCGCGGTGAGCCTCGGCCTGGCGAACCCCTTCGCCCGCCCGGCGCGTTCGGCCACCACGGCCGCCGCGGTCGCCTTCGGGGCCGCCGCCGTCACCTTCGGGGTCGGGCTCGCGCTGACGCTGGGGGCCGTGCAGTCGGGCCGGATGCTGAACTCGGCGGGCCAGGTCGTGGTGGAGGCCGGCGGCGGGCAGGGGCCGGCGGGCGCCCAAGTCGTCCACGCGGGCGGCGAATCCGACCTGCCGAAGGCCGATCCGGCGAAGGCGGCAGCCGCACTGCGGGCGCAGGGCGGGACCGGCCGTTTCTACGGCACGGCCCAGGCGGAGGCCGTCGCGTCCGGGATCACCGGCACCACCACCGTGGTGGCGTACCAGGGCGACTCGGCGTGGGGCGCGCCGCAACTGGTCTCGGGCCGCTGGCTGCACGGGCCGGGGCAGGCGGTGGTCACCACCCGGTTCCTGAAGGCGGCCGGACTCCGGGTCGGGGACACGGTGACGCTGACGGAGCGGGGACGGCGGACCTCGGTGCGGATCGTCGGCGAGGCGTTCTTCACCGAGGGCGAGGGCATGGCGCTCCTCACCCCGACCTCGACCCTCACGGCACTGGGACTCGACGCGAAACCGGGCGAGTACCACGTGCAGACGAAACCGGGCACGGCCCTGGCGTCCTACCTGACCTCGCTCAACACCGCCCTGGACCCGGTCGGCGCCGTCGCCCGGGCCAACACCGCCAACACGTCCGAGGTGATCGCGACCATGGACGCGCTGGTCGGGACGCTCACCCTGATGCTCGTCGTGGTCGCGGGCCTGGGCGTGCTCAACACGGTCGTCCTCGACACCCGCGACCGCGTCCACGACCTGGGCGTCCTCAAGGCCCTGGGCATGGCCCCGCGCCAGACCGTGACCATGGTCCTCACCTCGGTCGCCGGAATCGGTCTGCTCGCCGGCGTGGCGGCGGTCCCGGCCGGGGTCGCCCTGCACCGGTTGGTCACACCGCTCATGGGCGACGCGGTGGGCATGACCCTGCCCACCGCGGACATCGCCGTCTACCACGCCCCCCAGCTGGCCCTGCTCGCCCTCGGCGGCCTGCTCATCGCGGCGACGGGCGCGTTCCTCCCGGCGGGCTGGGCGGCGCGAAGCGACACGGCGACGGCACTGCGCAGCGAGTGAGCCGCACTGGGAGAAACGCGAGAGGCCCGTCCGACGTGGACGGGCCTCTTCGTGGAGCGCCGGGCAGGCCTTGCACCTGCATTTCCCCGCAGGAAGCGGGGCGTCTTTCCTTGGACCACCAACGCAGTACCGGGCGACCCGAGTCGGGCCGGCCAGCTCTGAGTTGATCATAGCCCATACGGCCGGGGGTGCGCTCGGCGGCCGCCGGCCGGGGATCAGCCGTCGGCCTCCGCCGAAGGCAGTGCCAACAGCGCCTTCAGGGGCGCCGAGGTGTGCGGGCCCGCGCGCCAGATGAGGGCTTTGGCGTAGGGGATGCGGGGGGTGAGGGGGACCGCCCTGACCCGGGGGTCTCCGGTGACGCGGTGGGCCGCGGCTCCCGCGAGGGCGATGCCCACGCCCGCCGCGACCAGTTCGATCTGCAGGGCCACGTGGTTGGTGGCGTAGGCCGGCTGGAAGGGCACGCCCGCCGTGTCGAACGCGGCGCGCAGATGGGGACGCAGGCCGCTGTCGGGCCCGTAGGTGATCAGGGGGAGGCCGGCGAGCTCGGCCAGGCTCAGCTCGGACCGCCCGGCCTGCGGGCGGCCGGCCGCCACGACCGCGACGATCTCGTCCCGGATCAGGACCCGGTGGCGGAAGCCCGTGTCGAGGCCGTCGGGCGGTACGGCGACGAACGCCGCGTCCAGGGAGCCCTGCCGCACCTGGGGGACCAGGCTGGCGCTGGTGCCGTCGACGAGGTGGACGTTCACTCCCGGGTACTGCCGGTGGAACGCGCCGAGCCGGCCCGGCAGGCCGCTGTGCTCCACCCCGTCGGCGGCCCCCAGCGAGAGGTTTCCGGTGAGCAGCCCGGAGCGGGCCGCGAACTCGGCCTTGGCGGCGGCGACCGAGGCCGTGACCGCGCGGGCGTGCGGCATCAGGGCCTCGCCGGCCGCGGAGAGCCGGACCGAACGGGAGTCCCGTTCGAACAGCGCCTCGCCCAGCTCCCGCTCCAGTGCGCGGATCTGCTGGCTGATCGCCGGCTGGGCGACATGGCAGCGGGCCGCGGCCCGGGTGAACGACTTCTCCTCGGCCACCGCGAGGAAGTACTGCAGGGTGCGGACCTCCATGCCCTCACCCTAGGGCCACACCCCTACGACCTCCCTCTATTCCTGATTCTTATCGGTGGTGGAAGACCCAGGTCTTTGACCTATCGACCACTCCCGCCCACGCTGGAGACACAGCCACACGCGACACCCAAGGAGTGGGTTCCCATGCCTCTGGTCCGTATCGACCTGATCAAGGGCCGCGACGACGCCCAGGTCCGGGCCGTCGCCGACGCCGTTCACACCGCCGTCGTCGATGTGCTCGGCATCCCCGGGCGGGACCGCTTCCAGATCGTCACCGAGCACGAGGCCGGGCGGGTCCTCGCGCTCGACGCCGGGCTGGGCTTCGACCGTGGTGACGGCGTCGTCATGATCCAGATCTTCACGCAGGCCGGACGCCCGACCGAGGTGAAGCAGAAGCTGTACGCCGCGATCGCCGCGTCCCTGCAGGCGGTGGGCGTCGCCGGGGAGGACGTGTTCATCGGCTACGTCGAGAACACCGCCGCCGACTGGTCCTTCGGTTTCGGCCGCGCCCAGTACGTCGAAGGCGATCTGGGCATCCCCGGCGCGGCCTGACCGGCACCGGGCCGCCCCCTTCCCCCGTCCGGTCCCCTGCGGATGCCCGGCCGCAGCGCCCGGCGTCCACTGGGAGGGCCGCGACGAACGGAAGGCTCCCCCGATGCCCGAAGCCCCCTCCCGCCGCGCGTTCCTGCGCGGCTCCGCCGCGGCCGGGCTGGCCGGAGCCGTACCGGGCCTCACGCTGTCGGCCTGCGCCGGACCGGAGCGGACGGTGGCCGCGGCGGCCAGTCCCGGCGCGGTCGCGCCGACCGTCGGCGCCCCGACCGGCGGCCGTACGTCCAACGGCTACGGCCGCACCGCCGCCGACTACGCCCACGCCGGCCTCACCCCCGGCACCGTCCAGCAGTGGGAGGACGGCTTCCGTACCGCGGCCGACAACGACGAGCCGAACGTCTTCGAGTGGTGGTACTCGGACTTCACCGGGGCCGACGGCACGGTGGTCTCCTTCACCCTGAGCACCCGGCTCGACGACGGCTTCGTCCCCGAGCCGGGCGAGGCGGGCCGCAGACCCAAGTCGGCCGTCATCGTCACCGACCCGGACGGCACCGGCCACGGCGGTGTGCAGTCGTACGACTGGGCGGAGTTCAGCAGCTCCACGGACCGCTGTGACGTACGGCTGGGGCCCTACACCTTCACCGGCGACCTGAAGACGTACCGGATGAAGGGGCGGTCGGGCGACGTCGGCGTCGACCTCACGCTGACCAGCCTGGTCCAGCCGTTCCGGCCGGGCACCGGCATCATCTACTTCGGCGACACGGACCACCACTTCGGCTGGCTGTGCGTGGTGCCGTACGGAACGGCCACCGGCACGGTCACCGTGAACGGCAAGCAGCGCGCCTTCACCGGCCACGGCTACCACGACCGCAACTGGGGCAACCGGCCCTTCCCGTACTCCGTCGAGCACTGGCGCTGGGGCCGCGGCAGCGTCGGCGCGTACTCGGTGATCGGCGCCGATCTGCACCTGCGCCGGGAGTACGGTTCCGCGGTCGTCCCCGTCTTCCTCGTCGACGACACGCAGACGGGCAAGCGGCTGGCCGGCGCGTACGACACCCGGACGGTGACCGCCACGGAGTCCGCGCCGGTGCCCTACGACGACCCGGCCTATCCCCGGGACTACTGCAGCAAGGTGCACTGGGCCTACCGCGACGGCGCCGGCAAGGCCGACTTCACCTTCACCGACACCGGCCAACGGATCGTCTCCCGCCACTACCTCTCCGACCCGACCCCGGCACAGCGGTCGGCTCTGGACAGGCTCGGCATCGACGAGATCTGGTACACCCGGTACGCCACGACGAACGACCTGGACCTCGACCTCGCGGGCACCCGCGCCACCGGGACCGGGGCGGGCGCCCTCGAAGCCGCCCAGTTCGGGCTGACCGGCGCACCGCCCAGGACCGGCGGAAGCACCGCCCGCCCTTCCGCCACGCCGACTCCCCGGTGATTCCGCCGTTCTTTACGCACTCCTGACACTGGCGACCGCATCTCCGGGAGCCCGGCCGGTGTCCTCATTCCTGTCCGGGCGTTGTCCGGATCTCGTCGGAGAATGGAGTGAGTGCCGATGGACGGCGCCGTTGTAGGGGTCGTACTGGTCGTCGCGCTGGCCCTGCTCGTGCTGCGCAGCGGGATGCGCGTGGTCAACCAGGTGGAGCGCGGGGTCGTCTTCCGTTTGGGCAAGGCACTGCCGTCGTACCGGCACCCGGGGATCACCTTCCTCATCCCCTTCGCCGACCGGATGCGCAAGGTGAACGTGCAGGTGGTCACCATGCCCGTCCCCACCCAGGAGGGCATCACCAAGGACAACGTGTCGGTGAAGGTCGACGCCGTCGTCTACTTCCGGGTGACCGACCCGGTGCGGGCGGCCATCGAGGTGCAGGACTACATGTTCGCCGTCGGGCAGGTCGCCCAGTCCTCCCTGCGGTCCATCATCGGCAAGAGCGACCTCGACGACCTGCTCACCGACCGCGAGCGGCTGCACGAGGGGCTCGCGCTGATGATCGACAGCCCGGCCACCGAGTGGGGCATCCACATCGACCGCGTCGAGATCAAGGACGTACAGCTCCCGGAGTCGCTGAAGCGGTCCATGTCCCGGCAGGCGGAGGCCGAGCGGGAGCGGCGGGCCCGGGTCATCACCGCGGACGGTGAGTTCCAGGCCGCGCAGCAGCTCGCCAACGCCTCCCGGATCATGTCCGACTCCCCCGAGGCGATGCAGCTGCGGCTGCTCCAGACCGTCGTCGAGGTGGCCGCCGAGAAGAACTCCACGCTCGTCATGCCGTTCCCGGTCGAGCTGCTGCGCTACTTCGAGCGGGCGACCAAGCGGCTCGACCAGGAGGTCGAGAAGAACGAGCGGGAGGCGGAGGTCCTCAACGAGGGGCTCAAGGCCGGGATCGAGCAGATCGCCGCCGTCGCCGACAAGTTCGGGCCCGCCGCGGAACTCACCGCTCCGCGGGAACCGGCACCGGAGCCGTCCGCTCCCGTCGAGCAGCCGTAGCGAGGGCCGGCGTCACCGCGAGCGACGCGCACGCCATGAGCGTCATCGCACGGGCGGTACGAGACGGCCGACGGTCAGCACGGCCGGCGGCCCGTCCCGGCCGGGCTCGGGGCGCTGGTCGAGGCCGGGAGCCGGTCCGCCACTTAACGGAGTTAGCATCCGTTTATGACGACTACCGAGAACAACGGGTCCGTGCTCGACATCGAGATCGGTGCGCTGCGGGGCGGCTCCGCCGACCTGGGCAGCTATGCCGGCAAGGCCGTGCTCATTGTCAACGTGGCCTCCAAGTGCGGTCTGACCCCGCAGTACAACGGCCTGGAGAAGCTCCAGGAGCGGTACGCGGCGCAGGGCTTCACCGTGCTTGGGGTGCCCTGCAACCAGTTCATGGGCCAGGAGCCCGGCAGCGCCGAGGAGATCGCCGAGTTCTGCTCGGCGACCTACGGCGTGACCTTCCCGATGACCGAGAAGGTCGAGGTGAACGGCGAGGGCCGGCACCCGCTGTACGACCGTCTGGTCGGGTTCGCCGACGGCGAGGGGCACAGCGGCGACATCCGCTGGAACTTCGAGAAGTTCCTGATCGGCCGGGACGGGCAGGTCGCCGCCCGGTTCTCGCCGCAGGCCGAGCCCGAGTCGGCGGAGGTCGTGGCGGCGGTGGAGGCCGCCCTCGTCTGAGTCCGGGTAGTCCGGGTTGACCTTGTCCCTGGGGCAGGGACCAGCCTCCGGGTCACCGGGCGGAAAGGATCCGCCCGGTGACGGAGGATGTGGCCGTGGACGAGGAACTGCTCACGATCGGCGCGTTCGCCGCCCGGTCCAGGCTCTCGGCGAAGGCACTGCGCCTGTACGACCGCCTCGGGCTGCTGGCCCCGGCACACGTCGACGAGGCCACCGGCTACCGCTACTACCGCGCCGGCCAGGCGGAGCGCGCCCGGCTGGTGGCGCTGTTGCGCCAGCTGGACATGCCGCTCGCGCGGATCGCCGAGGTGGTGGAGGCGGAGGAGGCGACGGACGGTGACCGGGCCGCCGCCCTGCTGGCCGGCTTCTGGGCGGACGTCGAGGCGCGGGTCGCCGGGCAGCGGACGCTCGCCGCATATCTCCGTGGACGGCTGTCCGGGAGGAGTTCGGAGATGTACGAGACGTTCGCGGTGGAGACGGTGGAGGTGCCCGCGCAGGTGGTGATCACCGAGACGCGGCACACGCTGGCGGGCGAGCTGCCCGCCTGGATCGGCGCCTCGCTGGGCCGGCTGGAGGCGGCGGCCCTGGAGTGCGGGGGTGTGACCGGGGCGCCGTTCGTCGTGTACCACGCGGAGGTGTCCATGGAGAGCGACGGCCCCGCCGAGGCCTGTGTGCCGGTGGCGGACGAGGCGGCGGCCCGGGCGTGGGCGGAGCGGCACGGGCGGGCCTGGGAGACGAAGGTACGGATCGAGCCGGCGTGCACGCTGGCGTACACCCGGATCCGCAAGGCGCAGGTGGCGCATCCGCAGATCCTCGCGGCCTTCGAGGCGGTGGAGCACTGGATCGCCGGGCAGCAGGGCCTGGAGTACGACGGCCCGTGCCGGGAGGTCTACTTCGCGGACTGGGACGCGGCCGGGCCCCAGGACCCGGTGTGCGATGTCGCCTTCCCGGTCAGGCGGTCGGGCCGGTAGGACGGTCAGGGCACAAGCCGAGCCCCCTCGGCAAGGACGGCGGGCCAGTCGAGAGGGCTCTGTTGGTGACGCTTGTGCAGTTGTCGTAGTCGGAAGAGCGGGCGGTGGGTCAGCGAGTGCCCCCTACGCCTTGACCGAGGCCACGAAGGTGTTCCACGCGCCGGCCGGGAACGCGAGGACGGGGCCTTCCTCGACCTTGGAGTCGCGTACGGCGAGTCCAGCGGTCGTCGGCGACTTGACCTCGACGCACGCCCCGTTCCCTGCGGAATAGGAGGACTTCGTCCACGTCTCCGTGGCGCCCTGAAGCAGTGCCATGTCCACTCCTGTAGCGAGTTGCTGTGGTGCTTGCTGTAGTGCGAATCACGCCAACCTTTCTGACCGGTTGGCGTGATCGACGCTACTAGCCAACTCCCCCGCCTGGAGCACTCGTTCACTCGACCGGATGGCATATTCCAGAGGAGACTTCCGCTGGAGCGTGGCGCCGGTGTACGATCCGGCGCCCTCCGTCCGGAAGGGCGTCCGGGAGGCGTCCGGGAGAGCTCAGCGGGCGTATTCCTTGGCCGCGTCGGCGATGAACTGACGGGACTGCTCGACGTTCAGCGACTGGGCCCGCAGGTGCTCGTACATCACGGCGTACTTCTGCACGTCGTGGGCCTTCTCCAGGTACAGGTCGCTGGTGACGCCCTCCAGGTAGACGACGCTGGAGTCGGCCGCGTCGGCGAACTCCAGGATCGCGTACTGGCCGTTGAGGCCGGGATGGGCGCCGCACTCGAAGGGCAGCACCTGGACGGTGATGTGCGGCTGCTGGGACATCTCCAGGAGGTACTCCAACTGCTCGCGCATCACGAGCCTGTTGCCGACGAGCCGGCGCAGCGCGGCCTCGTCGAGCACCACCCAGAGGCGAAGGGGGTTGTGTTCTGCGGTGATACGTTCCTGTCGGCGCATCCGCACCTGGACGCGCTTCTCGATGTCGGCGGCGGAGGTCTCCGGCAACGCGCCCTGCACCAGGGCCTCGGCATAGGCACGGGTCTGCAACAGCCCGGTGACCAGCTGGGGTTCGTACACCCTCAGCGACTCCGCGTCGGTCTCCAGGCCGATGTAGACGCTGTACGGAATGTCCCCGAACGCATGCCACCACCCCTGCTGCCGTGAATCCCTGGCCATCTCCATCAGGGACTCGACGACCCGCTGGTCCTCGACCTCGTACACCCCGCACAGGTCGCGGACGTCGCGCTGGCTGATGCTCCGGCGCCCGTTCTCCAGCCGGCTGATCTTCGACTGCGAAACGAGCAACCGCTCCGCGACCTCCTCCGCCGTCATGCCCTTGAGCTCGCGGAGCCTGCGCAGCTCCTGGCCCAGTCGGCGCCGCCTGACGGTGGGATTGACATTGGACGCCACGGGACGTGCACCTCCGGCTGCCTGCCTGTAACTACCACTTTGCGTATCTGCTGTTGAGCAGACTGCCACCAAGGTGCTTTCTACCGCTGGGAAACGGCGGATATGCGGCGCGTACGCGTCAGCTCGGGCGCGTTCCGGATTCTCCGGACTCCGGGGGCGGACACGGCCGAGCGGGACGGCGAGGCGCGTACTGCTGTGTACGCCTCACCGCCCCGCTCGGACCAGCGGCTCCCGAACCGGGTCTCAGGGGTGCTGTGTTGCCGCCCGTTGCCGCCGTGGCACTGCGGCTCAGTGCACCACGGCGCGGGCCATCGCACCTCGGCGCGGCTGCATCGGAACTCCACGGGCGGGTTCCGGCGCACCGGGCCTGGCGCCTGGTCCTGCCTGACGGCCTGCCGGGGCCGCCGGGTTACGGCGTGGCTGCGCGGCCGCGCCGTTCTGCACGTCCATGACGGCGTGGGCGACGAGCCCGCCCATCGGGTCGTGCCGGATCAAGTCCCGCAGCCTGGAACGAGAGGAGCGTCCCTCGTTGCCCGGATACAGGTGCTTGCCGAGACCGACCGCGTGGGCCAGGGCGGCGAGCGCGGCGGTCCGCGGGTCCGGCGGTACGCCGGTGCGGATCGCCGAATCCAGCCGGCCACGGATCTCCCGGGTGACGGCGTTGTCCGTCGCCTGGTACCGAGTGGTCGGCAGCACCCCGCACATCTGCCCCGCTACGGCGGCGACCATGCCGCACCGTTCGAGATGCGCGAGATAGATCTGACGCAGCCCCAGCCGGGGCCCGCCGATCCAGTGAACAGCCCGCACGGGAGCGCCACGCCTTCGCAGCAACTCCAACGCGCAGTCCAAAGTCGGATCTCCAGTCGGCCGTGGCTGCACCACGGCGATACGATCCCCGTCTGGGGCTATCCGTCCGGCCAGCGCCAGCTCCACTAGCTGTGCTCCGGCCAGACCGAGGTCGAGCGACTGCGGCTGTGCAGTGGTACCCGTGGCCGGGTCCAGTGCCAGCAGCAGAAGCTCCTCCGGAAGTGTTCTGCGGCTCCTGCCCATCCATGCCTCCCCGCGTGGATGAATGACAGGGTGACCCCTCTCACATTGGTCTGTCGAGGGTGCGTGACCGGTTTGTAAGGGAACCGGAAGGTATGTCGTTCTCGTCTACCGCAGGGGCTAAGCCCGCACACAGGACACTGGTACATGGTTCGGACAGCGCACGGAAACGTGCGGAGCGTGGAGGAGGCATCGGTGGCGGGCGAGTCCCCCGACAGGTCGAAGCAGCGCGAGTCGTCGGCAGAACCGACGTCGGGGAGCGCGGGTTCGGTTCCCGAAGCACGCGACCCGCGGCTGGCGGTGGCCGCCGAGAAGGAGACGACCGGGGGCGTGGACACCGCGACCCGGGTCTTCTCGGTACGTGACCTGAAGCCGAACCCGGCCGAGGAGAACGACACGAAGCTCCGCGAGGCGGTGGCGGCATGGGTACGAACGGGCAACCCGACGGAGGACACGGAGACCTCCGAGGACACCGAGACGCCCTCCGAACACCCCGCCGACGCGCCCGAGAAGCCCGAGGAGCGCGCTGAGCGCCCCGAGGACGACACGGAGGGCCAGGAGCCCCCACAGCCGCCGAAGAACGCCCAGAAGCCCAACACAACACCAGAGCCGCCCACTGAGCCCGACGCGGAGCCCGAGGACGCCAAGCCCGCGGACGAGCCGAAGGCCGACGCAGAGCCCGAGGACGCCAAGCCCGCGGACGAGCCGAAGGCCGACGCAGAGCCCGAGGACGCGAAGCCCGCCGACAAGGCGAAGGCCGACGCAGAGCCCGAGGACGCGAAGCCCGCCGACAAGGCGAAGGCCGACGCAGAGCCTGAAGACGCGAAGCCTGCGGACGAGTTGAAGGCCGACGCCGAGCCCGAGGACGCGACACCCACGGACGAGCCGAAGGGTGATGTTCGGGATGCCGTCCCCGGGGACGAACCCGCGGACGCCGACGGCGAGGACGACCCGCAGGGGCCACCCGCACCTGACAACGATGGCCGCACGGGTGGTGCGGGTGGGAACACCAAGACCGCAACCGACGACGAACCCGAGGACACCAAGCCCGCGGACGAGGCGAAGGCCGACGCGGAGCCCGAGGACGCCAAGCCCGCCGACAAGGCGAAGGCCGACGACGAAGCCGCGGACGCCGACGGTGAGGACACGTCGCAGGGGTCACCCGCGCCTGACAACGATGGCCGCACGGTTGGTGCGGGTGGGGACACCGGAACCGCAACCGGCGGCGAGGACGACCCGCAGGGGTCCGCCGTCGATCAGCCGACCACCATGCTCAAGGCCCCCCGCCCGCCGCAGGTCGACCAGCCCACCACCACGCTCAAGCTGGGCGGGAAGCCCAAGCCCGATCCCAAGTCCCCCGAGCGCACCAGCAAGTTCGTCGCGCTCAAGTCGGACATACAGTCGGAGGCGAAGCCGGACGCGAAGCCGGACGCGAAGCCGGCGGCCAAGCCCGAGACCGCCTCCACCACCCGCACCACGGTCATCCCCCAGGTCGGTCCCGAGCGCACCACTCAGCAGCCGCTCCCCCCGAAGCCCCCGCTGGACCTGCTCGCCGAGCTGACCAACACGCCTCCACCGCCGGAGACCTCGGTCAGGACCGCCATCCGCCGGGTCAAGATCTGGACGCCCCTGGTCATCGTCCTGCTGATCGTCTTTGCGGTCGTACAGACTCTTCGTCCGCTCCCCCAGCCCACCCTCGACCTCACCGCGAAGGACACGTACACCTTCGACGGCAGCAAGACCGACATCCCCTGGCCGGCCGACGGACAGGCCGCCCTCGACGTCCAGGGCATCGGCACGTTCGGCTCCTCCGGCGACCAGAAGCCGGTCCCGATCGCCAGCGTCGCCAAGGTGATGACCGCGTACATCATCCTGCGCGACCACCCCCTGAAGAGCGGCGCCGCCGGCCCGAAGATCAAGATCGACCAGGCCGCCCAGGACCAGGCGAACGCCGGCCAGGAGTCCACCGTCGACGTGACGGCCGGCGACTCGGTCACCCAGCGCGAGGCCCTGGAGAGCATCCTCATCGCCTCGGCCAACAACATCGCCCGCCTGCTGGCCCGCTGGGACGCGGGCAGTGAGAAGTCGTTCGTGGTGAAGATGAACGCCACGGCGAAGAAGCTGGGCATGACGAACACGACGTACACCGACCCGTCGGGCCTCACGAACTCCACCGTGTCCACCGCCGTGGACCAGGTGAAGCTGGCGAAGGCGGCGATGGCGAGCGAGCCCGCGTTCCGCGAGGTCGCGGCGATGATGTCGTACGACGACTACAAGGGTGTCAACCACCCCAACTGGAACCAGCTCGTCGGCCACAACAACGTGGTCGGCATCAAGACCGGCACCACCACCTCCGCCCTCGGCAACCTGGTCTTCGCCGCGAAGAAGGACGTGAACGGCGAGACCCGCACGGTCATCGGCGCGGTGATCCGGCAGCCGGCCAACGCCAGCAACGGCAACAGCATCCTCAAGGCCGCCCTCAACGCCGGCGACCAGCTCATCCAGGCGGCGCAGGGGGCACTGAAGTCGGCGACCATCTACAAGAAGGGCGACGTCGTCGGCTACGTGGACGACGGTCTCGGCGGTCGTACCCCGGTCGTGGCCACGCAGGACGTCACGGCCATCGGCTGGTCGGGGCTGAAGGTGAAGCTGTCCTTCGCCGCCGACAAGGTGCCGCACACCGCGAAGGCGGGCACCAAGGTCGGCACCCTCACCGTGGGTGACGGCTCCGGCTCCGCCGTCCAGGTTCCGGTCGCCCTGCAGAAGGACCTCGCCGAGCCCGGGTTCACGAGCAAGCTGACCCGCCTCGGCTGACCCATAACGCACATTCCGTCTCCGCACCCCGCCGATGGCGGCCCACCCCAGGGCCCCGCGGCGGGGTGCGTGCTAGCGTCACGAATCGGGGCAGGTCGCCGGTCGTCGGGACACGGCCGCGAACTGGACGGGAAGCGGCCGCCAACACCGTGAAACGCGGCCGGGAACAGAAGACGGGACACGGGGAGTGCCTTCAGGTGGCCACAGCGGATGCGACACGCGCCGACGATGCCGATCCGGGCCCGGTAGCCGGCCCGCGAATAGCCCTGCCCGAGGCCGGTCCCGAGACCGGCCTCGAAGCCGGTGCGGACGGTACGCACGACACACACCGTGACGACGGGACCGCAAGGAGAGCCGGCGTGGTCGGCCGGCTCCTGGAGGCCGCCGAACCCCTGCGCCGGCGCATGCTGCAGCATCCCGTGCTGTCGGTCACGATCCTCGCCGGGGTCCTGCACATCATCTGGTTCTTCACGTTCGCGAACAGCGGCGGCGACCTCGCGGCACAGGACGCCTGGGCCGAGTTCGTCGGCCGGCACCCCGACTCGGCGTACAACCTCGCGTGGTACGGCGGTATGCACCCGGTGTCGTACAGCGTGGTGTCGCCGTACCTGATGTCGGTGCTCGGCGTCCGTACCACGATGATGATCGCCGGCACCGCCTCGGCCGGCCTGCTGACCCTGCTCCTGATCCGCAGCCGGGCGGTCCGGAACCCGCTGTGGACCGCGTCCGCCGGGGTCTTCGCGCTCCTGTGCAACGCCATCTCCGGGCGGGTCACCTTCGGGCTCGGCACGGCGTTCGCGCTGGCCTCGGTCGGGGCGGTGTTCTGCTGGCCGCACCGCTGGCGCTTCAAACGGTGGGCGAAGGCGCTCGTCGCGGCCCCGCTCGCCGCGCTCGCCACCATGTCGTCCCCGGTGGCGGGTCTCTTCATCGGCCTGGTGGCGGTCGCGCTGTTCCTGCAGAAGCGGCGTCCGGGCGCCTGGGCGCTGGGCCTGGCACCCGCGGCCGTGGTGGCGGTCTCCGCCTGGCTGTTCCCGTTCTCCGGCACCCAGCCCATGACCATCGGCTCGGTGATCCTGCCCCTCGGCTACGGCCTGCTGTGTCTGTTCCTCGTCCCCAGGGAGTGGAAGACGGTCCGGCTGACGGCCGCCGTGTACAGCCTCGCCGTGGTGCTGGTGTGGTTGGTCAGTTCGCAGATCGGCTCGAACATCTCGCGGCTGCCGATGCTGTTCGCGGGCGCGACCCTGGTCGCCGCCCTCCCGTACACCGTGCCGCGCTCGCGCAAGTACTACGTCACGGTCCTCGCCTTCCTCGGCTTCGTCGGCTGGATCGGCTTCAAGTCGGTGGACGACATCATCCACACGACCCCGGCCGCGTCCTGGGCCCGTGAGCTCGCCCCGCTCGTCCACCAGCTCCAGCAGGTCGGCGCCGAGAAGGGCCGTGTCGAGGTGGTCCCGGCCCGCTCCCACCGGGAGGCGTCCGCGCTCGCGCCGTACGTCAACCTGGCCCGCGGCTGGAACCGCCAGGCCGACATGGAGCGCAACCCGCTCTTCTACGACGACACCCTCAACTCCGCGAACTACCACGAGTGGCTGCAGCGCTGGGCCGTCCACTTCGTCGTCCTGCCGAAGGGCGAGCCGGACGGCGACGGCGGCGAGCGGGAACGCGCCCTGGTCCGGCGCGGGATGCCGTATCTGAAGCAGATCTGGGGCGACGCCAACTGGCAGCTGTTCAAGGTGACCGACCCGATACCGCTCGCCGAGCCGAACGCGGTGGTGGACAGCGCCGACCAGGGCGAGCTGACCATCGAGGTCCACAAGGCCGGGCGGATCCTGATCCGGATCCCGTACTCGCCGTGGCTGAGCATCGTCGACGCGAAGGGCAAGAGCCTGAAGCCCCCGCAGGAGACGCAGGCGTCCAAGCACCGGGCCGCGGGCCGGCCGAAGACGTACGTCAACGTCAACGGCTGCCTGGCGGAGACCCCGGAGGACGCGAAGGGCGACAAGTGGACGATGCTGCTCGCGCCGAAGGCGGGCACGTACCGGCTGGCGGCGCCGTACCAGCTGCCCCGGGGCACCCCTTGCCCCGACGAACTCAAGTGAGGGCCGGAGCGGTTCCGGCCCTCACCGTCTGACGGGGTCTCCGCTCGAGTCGCGATCAACCCGTGCGGCGCGCACGATGGAAGCAGGGGGTACCGCATCGCGCCCCGCGAGGGGTTTGCACCGGTTCGCACCATCGGAGCCGGTGGCCGGTCCGCGGGGCCAGGCCGAGGAGGTCAGCTGTGGCCCACACCGAACTCCCGCCGGGTGGCACCGAATCGGAAGACCATCCGTGGAAGATCCGTCTCGTCGAACATCCCGCACGTTTCGACTCCCCGCAGTTCATCGCCGCCAAGAAGACGGCACACGCGATCCTGCACGCCATGGCCGACGCCGATCTGCCCTACGGGCCCAGGCCCGTCGACCCGGGGCCGGGACCGAACGGCGGCGAGCACTGGGAGATGCACCACGGGGGCAGCCTGTGGGTGAAGGGTGCCAAGGGCTGGCGCATGTACCGCGCCCGTGTCGGTATCGAGTGGAGCATGCAGTTCTGCGCGGACCCCGTGAAGGTCGACCGGCTCCGGGAGGAAGCGGCCGAGCTGATGGACGCCTTCCCGCTCACGCTGCCCGCGCTGGCGGAGCTGGGCTACGACGGCGCCGCCGCGTTGCTGCGCACGCCGATCAAGGACGCCGACGGGGTCGAGGCGTGGACGGACTCCCTGTTCAACGCCTGCGTGCCGCTGAGCCACGGGAATCACCAGGGCATCCTCCCCAGCGTGCCCGGTGAACACCACTATCCCTGGCCGGTGAAGGGCGCGGACTTCGTCCGGTTCGACGACTTCCAGCTGTGGGTGACACTGCCCGACGGCACGCACGGCGCCGTGGCTCCGGTGGACCGCCGCGGCTCCGGCGACGGGCACGTCCGCCTGGCCTTCGTCCCCGAGGGCAGCGACGCCGCGGACACGCTGGCGCAGGCGGAGGAGCGCGGCCTGATGGCCGTACTGCCGGCGACCAGCACCGTGGCCCGGCAGGCCTTCGCCCAGCAGATCGGCCCCGGCCGCCGAACCGCCTCCGGCCCGCTGTCCAACGGCCACTAGGGCCTCAGCAGGGTTCAGCGCAGCTCGGCCACGTGGCGGTCCGTGCCCGGCACCGTCGGGACGAACGGCGCCACCAGCTCCACCCTGCCCAGACCCGACTCGGCGACCTGCTCGTCCAGCCCGGTGAAGCGGGCCTCCCAGCAGTCCCTCGGGTCGGTCTCCAGGAACCACAGGAGCGTCAGCCGGGTGTCGACGCCCTCCACCTGCTTCACATAGGTCATCCGGCTCGCCGTGGCTGAGCATCGTCGACGCGAAGGGCAAGAGCCTGAAGCCCCCGCAGGAGACGCAGGCGTCCAAGCACCGGGCCGCGGGCCGGCCGAAGACGTACGTCAACGTCAACGGCCGCCTCGCGGAGACACCGGAGGACGCGAAGGGCGACAAGTGGACGATGCTGCTCGCGCCGAAGGCGGGCACGTACCGGCTGGCGGCGCCGTACCAGCTGCCCCGGGGCACCCCTTGCCCCGACGAACTCAAGTGATCCCGGCCCGGTCTGCGGCGTCGTCTGCCGGCCACGACCGGGGAACCTCGTACTTCGCCGGAAGTTCCCGGCCGAGGGCTATCGTCGGGTTGTGACGGAAGTACCACGGCAGGACGCGGATCACGGGGGCGGGTGGCCGAGGGGGAGTTTCCTCGGGAGACTGTCCGAGGCGGCGCTCGACGACCTGTTGGCGCTGGGCCGGCCCCGGACGTTCGAGGCGAAGGACGTGCTGATCCGCCAGGGCGACACCGACCGGTACTCGCTGCTGCTGCTCTCCGGCTTCACCAAGGTCACCGCCACCGTGGAGAACGGGCAGGAGTCCCTGCTGGCCATCCGGCTCAGCGGGGACATCGTCGGCGAGATGGCGGCGGTCGGGGACATGCCGCGTTCGGCAACCGTCACCGCGTGCGGCAGGGTGTCGTCCCGGGCCGTCTCCCACGAGGCGCTGCGCGCGTTCCTG
Source organism: Streptomyces sp. NPDC101234 (assembly GCF_044767525.1). Taxonomy (NCBI): domain Bacteria; kingdom Bacillati; phylum Actinomycetota; class Actinomycetes; order Kitasatosporales; family Streptomycetaceae; genus Streptomyces; species Streptomyces sp. NPDC101234. The sequence continues at coordinate 367,391 of NZ_JBIWOA010000006.1, forward strand.
CTGCGCTGCCCGGATGCCGCCGTGGAGTTGACGCGCATCGTGTCGGAGCGGCTGCGCTGGGCGAACAGCCGTCGGCTCGAGTTCCGTGGGTACAGCGTCAAGGAACGGCTCGCGAGGATCCTGGTCGACCTGGTGTCGGCCCACGGGCGGCCGGGGCGGGACGGAATGGATCTCGAATTCACCCTCACCCAGCCGGAGTTGGCCGCGCTGACGGGTGCCGCCGAGCCGACTGTGCACAAGGCGCTCAAGGAGCTGCGCGACGCGCGGCTGATCAGCACCGGCTATCGGACCACCACGATCCGGAGCCTCGACCGGTTGCGGGCCGAGGCGCGGCTGCTGCCGTGGGACACCTCCTGAAGCCGGGGCCTCAGCCCGGACAGGCCCGGAGGATCAGGCACAGGCCGGCCGTCGTGGCCATCACGGCGGTGCAGGCGACGGCGGCCGCCGTGTAGCGGCACTTGGTGACGGTGACCGTGGCCAGGAAGCGGCACGCCTGCCACAGCTCTGCCCGCTCGCCCCCCGCGGGGTCGCCGCCCGCCCCGCCCTGCGGCGCCGGGCCGGGCGGTGGCACGGTCACGGCGTCCATCAGAGCACGGACGCTGTATCTGTTGAACGAGGCGGGCTGCCACAGTCGCGGCTTGAGCACCAGGGCGAGACAGACCACTCCGCCCAGGAAAGCCGCCGCGAAGAGGGCGCACAGCCCGTCCAGCAACACGCTGCCGAACGCGCCGTGCGCCCAGGACTGCCGTGCCGTTCGCACCCAGGGCCCGAACGGCACGACCAGGGCCGCCTGGACACCGGCGAGGATGCCGGCCTTGCCGTCCGCGAGTTGATGGGTCGTCTGCAGCGAGACCAGCATCACCGCCGGGTCGCCCGACCGGTCGGACTGCGGTGGTCCGTCGCCGTGGGGCTCGTGTGCCATGCCGACTCCTTCGTGCTGGCGAAGATCCCCGGTGGACCCGGGGTGGGCCCCTGGTGGCCCTGGGCGGATCGCAGGGGATCGTGGGGGATCCGTTCACCGCGTGCCCCCAGTAAGGCCGCTACGGCAACGGGTGACCACCTACTTTTGCGGGTTCTCGGAAAACAGCGGGATCCCGTATTTCCATGGGGTTCGGGTCGGCTGGGACTGATACGACAGTTCCCCGCCCCGTGGGCACGGTTCGCACTATGAGGTCTTCTTTGTCTCGTTTCCGCAACAGAGGCACGGGGCGGCGGGCTTTCCTGTGATGCTGCTTGTCCCTTCTCGATCGCCGATTTTCCCCGCAAGAAATTCGGTCACCGTTTCGAAAGAATAGAACATGAATCGAATGAAAGGTTTTTCGCGCCGACCTCTGCTGGCCGTGGACGCTCAGGGGTACGGGCGGAGCACCCCGCTCCGCCAGCACTGGATCCAGGAGGCGGTGCCCCGCGTCCTCGACGAGGCGGCCGAGGAAGTGGGTTTCGACAGAGCGGCCTGGCTGACCCAGGTCGCCGGTGACTCCGCGCTGTCCATCCTCCCCGTCGAGGAGTCCGAACCGCGGCTCGTGGACGACTTCATGCGCCACCTCGACTCGGCCATCCAAGGGGTCAACGACGGCCGCCAGCCGGACGCCTGGCTGCAGCTGCGGGCGGCGGTGCACCACGGCCCGGTCACCCTCGCGGCCAGTGGCTTCTCCGACCGGGGACCGGTGGCGGTGAGCCGGATCCTCAACTCCCGCCCGCTCAGGCAGGCGTTGCGCCTGAGTGCCGGAGCGCGGCTCGCGGTCGCGGTCTCCCGCGAGGTCTTCAACACCGTCGTGGTCAGCGACTACACGACCCTGCGCGCCGCGGAGTTCCGCGAAGTCCGGGTCAGGGAAAAGGAGTTCGACGACACCGCCTGGATCCGGGTGCTGGGCGGCGACGTCCACGGGCTCGGTGACCTGGGCGACCCGGGCGGGGACGAGCCGCCGCCCGGGGACGATCCACCACCCCGGGGCGGCCCGGCCCCGGGCGGCACGCCCGGGTCGGGGCCGGGTCCTGCCCCGGGCCAGCAGGCGGTGCAGACCTTCAACGCCACGGTCGAGGGTCCCGTCATCGGGATCCAGAACAACCCACGCCCATGAACGACGAGAAGTCGTTGCCAGCGGATCCGGAGGGCGGGGATTCCATGCAGCCGTCGCCGGGAAAACCCACTTCCGCGTATGCCCCTGTGAATTCGGGGACAGATGTTGAACCTGATATCGGCGAGAAAGGCGAGGGGCCTGAGAGGCGAAAGAATCCGGAATCGGAGATGCGAAGAGCGCCGGAACCGGAAAACCGAATAGCGCCGGACGGAGAACCGGTGAAGCCCCGCGGCCGGGAGCCGTCCGCCGGGAAGGCCGCGTCGCCCGTCGCCGACGCCAGCGAGCAGCAGGTCTCCGCCGTCCACACCACGTACACCACGGTCCACCAGAACATGTACGGACCGATCGGCCCCGGCGGAGTGACCGCTGTCACGGGTGCGGCCCCCATCGCCCAGGGCCGGGCGACCGGCCCCATGCGTGAGGAGGAGATCAGCCTCCTCTTGCGGCGCTACACCGAACCCGCCGTGTTCTCCGAGGCGTTGGCCGCGCTGGAGGCCGACCGGGTGGTGGCCCTGATCGGCCCGTCCGGGACGGGCAAACGCTCCGGAGCCGTCGCCCTGCTCAAGAACGTGGTGCACGAAGAGGGCCGCATGATCGTGCTGTCCCCGGACATCACCCTGGAGCAGTTGGCGGAGCGGCGCTTCGACAGCGGCAACGGCTATGTCGTGCTCGACCGGGTCGACGACGGCGGGATCAGGGACGCTCAGGCGGACTTCGCCTGGCGGCGCGTGCAGGAACGCATCCATGCCTGCGAGGCCCACCTCGTCATCACCACCCGGCCACGCGTGGACCGTACGCCTCCGTCGTCGGTCCGCCACGTCACCTGGGAGGCGCCCGCCACCGAGAAGGTGCTGCGGCTGCGGCTGAAGCTGAGCGGCTGTTCCGACGCGAAGGTCGCCAGGGCCGTCGAGCTGATCCGTCCCAACTGCCCGGTGGCCAAGGCCGTCGAGGTCGCCGACGGCATCTGCCGGGGCGGGGAGCCCGAAGAGGTCTGGAGGGAATACGACTCCAACACCTACGAAACCGTCCAGCGGTGGTTCAACGCGCCGGGGCGCACCATGCGGGAGATCCTCCAGGTCACCACCGTGGCCTTCGCCGCCGGCAACGGCATCAGGGCCTGCGAGCAGTTGCTGACGCTGCTCGACCACCATCTGAGCCGGGAGTTCGGGAGCCTGAACGGCTCGCGCGGAAGGGGCAGCGGCCTCTCCTCGCCGCTGACCGCGCCCACCGCCATGGGCGCCACGAGCGTCACGGTGGGCAAGGGCAAGGACCTCGCGGCGAAACAGTCCGGGACCGGCGACGCCATCCTGCTGGACCACCGGCGGGCGATGCTCGGAATCGACCTGCTGACGACCGTACGCATCCCGGTGGACTCGGTCACCCGCGAGGTCGTGGTCTTCGGCACGCCGTCGCATCGGCGCTGGGTGCTCACCGAGCTGTGGGCGCGCTACCCCGCGGAGTTCTGGGACGCGGTGCAGAAGTGGCTGACCGCCGTGGTGAGCGAACCGGACGCCCCGTGTCCCCCGGGCACCCTCGCGGGCGCCCAGCTCGAAGTGTCCATGGCCGCGGCGCTCGCGATGCTGGCGGCCACGGACTTCGAGGAGGTCGCCGACCGGTACCTGCTGCCGTGGGCCGCCGGACAGGCCGGTCAGCGCGGCCAGGCCATGGCCGTCTACGTGCTGTGGGACATGTGCCAGAACGACCTGGGCCTGGACACGGCCGCCCTGGCCATCGCCCGGAGCTGGGCCCAGTCCCGCTCCGCTGCGCTGCGGGACACCGCGGCACTGGCGTTCAGCGGCTGGCTGGGCGTGCGCTTCCCCACGGACGCGGTGAAGTGGCTGTGGCATCTCATCGTCCACGAGGGCATCGAGGGCATGGGCACCGCCGCCCTGGCCAGGTTCTTCGCGCTGCTCGTCTATCACGACGAGGACCCCTCCCGCATCCTGGGGCTGCTGTCCTACCGGCTGGGCAAACACGCCTCGCAGGCCGGCCGGTCCCCGCTGAAGTCGCTGACCTTCGGGGCCGTCGTGACCATCCTGTCCATCCGGGACGCCTCCAACCGGCCCATCGCCCTGCGCTACTTCGCGCTCCACTCCGACCGCTGCGACCAGCTCCTGCAGCTGTGGGCCGCCGCCTTCTCCTACTGGCCGATGCGCGAGAGGACCGTAGCGGCGTTCGCCTCCCACCTCCGGGCGCTCCCACAGCTCACCGAGAAGCCCGCCGACGTGAGCCGCGCCCTGGGCAGAGGCCTGCGCGTCCGCCTCGGCGAGGTGGACAGGGCGGCACTCCGCGCCGATCTGGTGCGACTGACCCGACGAAAAGGCCCGGGCGACGCGATCGGCCCGTTGCTGGAAGAACTCTGAAAGGTGTACCGATGAGCGACGAGTCACGTCCCTCCCAGCCCTGGGCGCCTGCCCGACCCGCCACGCCGAGCTATCCCGTCGTATCGGCCAGGACGCTTCACCCCCCGGTCGCCACCGGCTGGCGTGCCCTTGGCACGCCCCGACGCGAGGCGAAGGACCTGCCCCGGCTCGATGCCCACCAGGTGGCCGTGTACCGGACGCGTGGAGCCCTGGTCGAGGACCACGGCGGCCTCGACCTGCGCTCGGAGACCGCGGTCTCCGCGACCTCGGTGACCGTCGTGGACAAGCGGCGGAACGTCCCGGTCGAGGCCATGGTGACCGTCCCGGCGGCCGACTCCACGGACTTCGCCGTACGCGCCCGTTTCCTGTGCACGGTCGTCGACGCGGTCACCCTGGTGCGCGAGGGACACGCCGACGCCGCCGCCGCCCTCGCCGCCTATCTGCAGGCCTGCCACGGACTGGCTGAGCAGTGCCTGGGCCACGACACCTCCTCCCGGATCGCCGAGGCGCGCAGGCAGGTGGCCGCCCGGGTCACCGCCTTCTCGGTCGCCGAGCCGCCCCGGCTGCCCGGGATGACGGCCGAGCTGGTGGGCGTGGAGCTGCTCACGCCCACCCAGCTGCGCGAGTTCCACCAGAAGCTCGATGAACTGGACCGGCGCCGCAAGCAGGACGAGGTCGAGCAGGCGGTCGCCCATGAACGCAACGTCCGCGAACGGGAGCACCAGCAGCAGTTGGAGCTCATGACCAAGCAGCACCAGGAGGAACTGGCACGGCGCGAGCAGGAGGCCACGATACGGCTCGACGAGCAGCGGCAGGCGTACGAGCGCGAGCAGGAGGCACTCGACGACGCCCGGGCGGAGCGGATGGGCTGGCGCGAGGCCCTGATGAGTGCTTTCAGGCGCAAGGAGCTGACCGCCGAACAACTGGCGGACCGGCTCAGCGAGGCCGAACGCGAGGTGCGGGAGGCGGAGGAGCGCCGGGACGAGAAGGAATGGGCCCTGCTGGAGAAGATCTCCGAAGTCCGGCGCGAAGAACTGAAGCGCGAGATCGAACGGTCCGACCGGCGCCTTGAGGTGCAGCGGCTGGAGAAGGTGCGGGAGCTGGAGGCCCGGCGCGACGAACGCCTGAAGCAGAGCAAGGAGCAGCGGGACGACCTGCTGCGGCACGAGGGCCAGCAGCGGGAGGACCTGCTGCGCAAGGAGCGCGAGAAGCGGATCCGCGCCGACCGCGAACAGGAGATGTACTTCGAGCTCTACAAGAAGCTCATCCAGGAGGGGCACACCGCCACCACCCCCATCGACATGCCGGCCCTGCTCGAACGGATCATCGCCAAGGGCAGCCAGGAGCCCGGTTCGGACGATCCCGGCCAGCAGTTGGAGTCGGGCGGCGTCACCGGCTCCCTGGTCGCCGGGGAGCCGGGCCCGGACTCCGCCACCGGGACCGGCGGCGCCCGGTCGGGCGGCGCCGAGGACGTGGTGGCCGAGGAGACCAAGGACGACGCCCCGTACGGCGGGGACGCGGGACACGACACATACGACATCGGCGAGGTGGGCAGGGAAGAAAATGGCTACTGAACTACGCATGCCCTCGGCCCGCACGGGGTCCGTCACCACCGATCAGGACCCCACCGCCCCCGCCGCCCCCGCCGGCCCCGGGCTGGGACGCTTCCTGCGCGGGCAGATCGGCGTGCACGAACCGATCCTGGACCGGGCTCCGGCCGAGCGCGCCATCTACAGCCGCTACGGCGCGATCGTGCTGGCCACGGCCCTCATCGGCGGGGTCTCCGTGTGCTTTGCCCTCACCGCCCTGCTCGACAGGCCGTCGGTCTGGGCGCTGCTGTCGGCGGGGGCGACCTGGAGCTTGTTCGTCTACCTCATCGACAGCTGGCTGGTCTCCGGCACCCACGGCAAGGTGACGGGACGCAGGCGCCTGGCCCTGCTGCCCCGCTTTCTGCTCTCGCTCCTGCTGGGACTGGCCATCGCGGAGCCCCTGCTGTTCACGGTGTTCGCCCCCGAGATAGACAAGTATCTGGCCGGCGACCGCGAACAGGCCGTGCAGGTCTACTACCGGAACCTGCTGCGCTGCAATCCGACCGACGGCTCCTCCACCGAGGCCCGGCCCGACTGTGCGGACTTCCAGCTGGGCCTGCCCGGCTCACCGGCCGCGCTCGGCCGGCAGATCACCGACGTCAAGGAGCAACTGGCCACCCTCAACACCCACATCGGCGAGGTCGACCGGCAGCAGAACAAGCTGGACACCACGTCCGACAACCTGTGCAGCAGGAAGAACTACATATTCGTCAAAGGCGTACGCGACATCACCCAGCAATGCCGGATCGCCCGCGCCGACGCCGACAGCTACCGGAAGGGCAACAACGTCGGCCAGGAGCGGAGGAAGGCCACGGCCCTGCGTAACCAGGTCGGCAGACTGACGAGCAGCATGAAGGCGGCCACGGACGAGTACCACGACAAAGTGGTCGCCGCGGCGCGGACCAAGCGCGCCGCCAAGGAGGCGGAGCTGCGCTCCACCGGTCTGCTCGACCGCGCGGAAGCCCTCTGGGCGGTCATGACCAGCGCCTTCTACCCGTTCTTCTTCGCGATCCTGCTGCATCTGTTGCTGCTGGTCATGGACTCGCTTCCGGTCCTGGCGAAGCTGATGGGTGGCGTGACCCGCTACGACCGGTTGCTGCACCACCACATGGAGAGCGTCGAGCGCCGGTACGAGACGCAGTTGCGCTCGGTCGAGGACCGGCATCGCAGGCGGCTGGAACACGGGCTGGCCATCCCGAGGATCGCGGAGACGGAGGCCCGGGAAGCGGCCGAACACCGCCTCGCCCAGGCCCGCGCCCGTCGCGAGTCGGAGCGCCGCGCCCTGATCGACCAGCTGTCCAAAGACCTGCTGAGCGACCAGTAGGACGTCACGAAGGCACGCCCGATCCCGGCGCCGGCCCCACCATGAGGATGTGCTGGCGTGCCGACTCCGGGCGGAGTTGCCCGCAATCCCCCTCCCCATCTGACGCTGCGTCAGCTACACCGGATCCATGACAGACGACGCGACGCACACAGAGGGAACCCGCAGCCACACCTATGCGGAACTGGCCGCAGTCGGCCCCTACGGGGCCGACCTCGGCCACGCCCTGATCACGATGGTCGAGCCGCACCCCGGCCGCGAACGCCAGTACAACCGCTGGTACGAGGACGACCACTTCATCGCCGGCGCGATGGCCATGCCGTGGATGTACGCGGGACGACGCTGGGTTGCCACCCGGGACCTGCAGCTCCTGCGCTACCCCCAAGCCTCTGCCATCGCGCAGCCGGTGACGGCGGGATGCTACATATCCGTCTACTGGATGACCGCGGGCCGCTACGCCGATCACATGCAGTGGACCGTCGGCATCAACAAGCGCCTCAACCGGGACCACCGGGTCTTCCAGGACCGTACGCACGTCTTCACGGCCTTCCAGGAACACACGGCGACCGTCTACCGCGACGGCGGCGACGGCCCGCGCGACATCCACGCCCTCGACCACCCCTACGCCGGGCTCGTCGTCCAGGTCGTCGAGGCCGACTCCCCCGACAGTCGCGAGCAGTTGCTCGCGTGGCTGCGCGACGAGCACCTTCCGAAACGGCTGGCGGGTTCGCCCGCGGCGATGGCGACCGTCTTCACGCCGACGCCGCTGCCCCTGGACCGGATGACCTACGTCAAACAGGTCGAGGGGGTCCAGACCCGGTTGACCCTGCTGTGGTTCCTCGACGGCGACCCCCGTGACCACTGGCGGGAGCACTTCGCGGACCTGGACACGGCGGTCGCGGCCTCCGGGCGGGGAGACGTGCAGTTCGTCGCGCCGTTCATACCGACGGTGCCCGGGACGGACCGCTACGTGGACGAGCTGCGGTGAGCCGTCGGCGATGTCCGCACGGTTCCCCTTTCCGACGGCCGCGCCTACTCTGACGCTCCGTCAGAACAACTGTCACACCAGGGAGGTGGAGCGCGATGTCGCTGCTCGCGGGCAAGACGGTCGTCGTCTCGGGGGTCGGCGCCGGGCTCGGGCACCAGGTCGCGGCGGCGGTCGTACGGGACGGCGGGAACGCCGTGCTGGGCGCGCGGACCGAGGCGAACCTCGCCAAGAGCGCCGCCGGGATCGACCCGGAGGGCGGCCGGACCGCGTACCGGGCCACCGACATCACCGACGAGGGGCAGTGCGAGGCGCTGGCGGGGCTGGCGCGGGAGCGGTTCGGGGGGATCGACGCGGTCGTGCATGTGGCCGCCTGGGACTCCTACTTCGGCGGGGTCGAGGACGCGGACTTCGCGACCTGGGCGTCGGTGATCGACGTGAACCTGCTGGGCACGCTGCGGATGACCCGGGCCTGCCTGCCCGCGATGAAGGAGAACGGCGGCTCGGTCGTCTTCATCGGCACCCAGTCCGCCGTCGCCGCGCCCTCGCAGGTGCGGCAGGCCGCGTACGCCGCCTCGAAGGGGGCGCTGACCAGCGCGATGTACTCGCTGGCCCGGGAACTGGGGCCGCACCGGATCCGGGTCAACACCGTGCTGCCGGGCTGGATGTGGGGACCGCCGGTGCAGGCGTACGTGCAGTTCACGGCGCACACGGAGGGCGTGCCGGAGGACGAGGTGCTGGGTCGGCTGACCGGGCGGATGGCGCTCCCGGACCTGGCGACGGACGGGGACGTCGCGGACGCGGCGGTGTTCCTGGCGTCGGACCGGGCGCGGGCCATCACGGGCCAGTCGCTGCTGGTCAACGCGGGGGAGCTGATGCACTGAGGCACTGTTTCCAGCCAATCCATCAGTTCATATATGTAAATCAAGGTCAGTAATTCGAACGATTTTACTTCGCCTTGACCTTACGCCCGCTTGTCGTGCCCTCGTAAACGAACCCACGATGAGCGGGCACTTCGCGGCCTTCCCCGTCCTCGCTCCGCTTATGCGAAGTGCCAGCCAGCTGAGCGGAGTTCACAAGGCGGACCCTGGAAAGGGGGGCGCATGAACGGGCTCGACTGGGCCGTGCTCATCGGCTACTTCGGTGTGATGGTCGCGATCGGCGTCTGGTCGCACAAACAAGTGGGCAACGTCAGCGACTTCTTCACTGCCGGCGGCAAGATGCCCTGGTGGCTCTCCGGCATCTCGCACCACATGTCCGGCTACAGCGCGGTCCTGTTCACGGGGTACGCGGGCATCGCCTACACCTACGGCGTGACGTCGTTCGTCACCTGGTCCTTCCCGATCGCGCTCGGCGTCGCGATCGGCTCCAAGCTGTTCGCCCCGCGCATCAACCGCCTGCGCTCCCGCCTCCATGTGGCGTCCCCGCTCGAATACCTGAAGAACCGCTACGACCTGAAGACCCAGCAGGCCCTCGCCTGGTCCGGCATGCTGCTGAAGATCGTGGACGTGGCCGCGAAGTGGGCGGCGATCGCCACCCTCCTGTCCGTCTTCACCGGCGTCACCCTGAACCAGGGCATCCTCATCACCGGCGCGATCACCGCCGTCTACTGCACGATCGGCGGCCTGTGGGCGGACGCACTGACCGAACTGGGCCAGTTCGTCATCCAGTTGCTGGCCGGCATCTCGATGTTCGTCGCCGTCGTCCTGAAGCTGAACGACAAGGGCATCGGCTTCTTCGACGCCTGGAACCAGCCCGCCCTGCACGGCCACGGCAAGGGGCTGACCGGCCCGTACGGCACCGTCTTCCTGCTCGCCTTCCTCTTCATCAAGCTCTTCGAGTACAACGGCGGCATGCTCAACCAGGCCCAGCGCTACATGGCGACGGGCAGCCCGAAGGAGGCCGAGCGCGGCGCCCGCCTCTCCGCGGCCCTCTGGCTGGTCTGGCCGGTGGTCCTCTTCTTCCCCATGTGGATGTCCCCCCTCCTGGTCCACGCCCAGAAGCCGGACGGCTCCGACTCCTACGGCCTGATGACCGAACAGCTGCTCCCGCACGGCCTGTTGGGCCTCGTCATCGTCGGCTTCTTCTCGCACACGATGGCCATGTGCTCCTCCGACGCCAACGCGATCGCCGCGGTCTTCACCCGGGACGCGGCACCGGTGCTCTCCCGCCGGGCCCGCGAGTGGAACCAGCGCACCGCCCTGATCGCCGCCCGCGTCACCACGGTCGTCTTCCTCGGCCTGTCCATGACGGTGGCCACCCAGGTCAACTCCCCCACCTTCAAGGACATCATCACGGTGGTCATCAAGTGGGTGGCCGGTCTGATGGGCCCGATCGCGATCCCGATGATGCTGGGCCTGCTCCGCCCGTTCCGCCGCTCCGGCCCGACGGCGGCGCTGGTCAGCTGGTCCATGGGCCTGCTGGCGTTCTGGCTGGTCAACTACCCGATCAACTGGAACGTGAGCGGCGGGGTCCCGCTCCAGTACCAGGTCTCGATCCCGCTGGCCGTCTCCCTGGTCCTCTACATCCTCATCGGCTACCTGAAGCCGGAGGACACCCCGGAACGCCTGGCGATCATCGAGACGGTCAACACGGACGGCGACAGCACGGCGGCGGTCCCGGTACCGGCACAGGCCCCGGCGGGCACACCGGTTCAGGACTGACCGAAGCGTTCAGCCGTTCGATCCACCATCGTGATTAATCAGCACATATCACTGGTGCGTCGAGATGGTTTCGGTACGGCGATTCCTTACCGTGGCGTGCGCCACGCAGGGCCCGGCTCCCCTGCCCGTCCTGCCCATGTAAGGACCACGAAAGGAGCGGGCGTGAAAGCTTGCTTCGGGGTGAAACGAAAAGCGGCGCTCGGGGCCACGGCGCTGCTCGCGATCGCCGCCTCGGCCGTCCCGGCGTCGGCCTCCGTCGCCGGTGACGGCAGGTGGGGAATCTCCGACCACTGGGGTGTCATCACCCGCAACACGATCGGCTCTCCCGTCGCCGCCCTGCGGACCGGCCCGTTCGGCTCGTTCGGCGTGGTGGGCCCCACGGCGAGACCGCCCTTCGGGCGCGGCAGCCTGGGCATCGAGGTGGCGGACAAGTCCACCTCCCTCACCCCGCCCAGTGAGGCCGTCCACTTCGGCAACGAGGTCGACTTCTTCGGTGCCCCGGTGCTGGGACTGAGCCAGGTCGGTTTCCGCGTCTTCCAGACCGGCGAGAACGTCTCGTACGGTGGCACCAGGAACCTGCCGAACATCAGGTTCGAGATCAATCCGAACCTCACCGCGCTCCCCTCCACCACCTACTCCTCGATGGTGTGGAACCCGCCCGCTCTCCCCACGTCGGAACTGAACCAGTGGAGTCCCTACCTGGACGCCACCACGACCGGCTCGTGGTTCCTCACGGGCGCCGCGGGAAGCTCGACCGGCTGCAACCTGACCACGCAGTGCACCTTCCAGCAACTGCTGGCCGCGCTCAACGACGGCGGCGCGCAGCCGGTGATCTACAGCGCCGGGGTGAGCAAGGGCCGCGACTACATGTGGATCGGGGCCGTCGACGGCCTGCGGATCAACAACACCGTCTACGACTTCGAGCCCAACGTGGTCAGAGCTCGTCGCGTCTTCTGAGCGTGCGCAGGGCACCCGGCGGAGGGGAACCGCTCAGCCGCTCCGCGGGTAACGCATCAGCCACCCCGGGGCCGCGCCCGCCGGGTTGTGCAGGGCCGGCCCCTGGGTCATCTCCATCGCGAAGTCGTCGGCCAGCTCCAGGATCGTGGGACGGCCCTCCAGCTCGGCCACCCAGGCCGGCGGGAGGGCCGTCTCGCCGTGCAGGGCGCCGAGGAGCCCGCCGGTGAGGGCTCCGGCGACGGCGGAGGGGCCGGCCTGGTTCACGGCCAGGCACAGCCCGTGCCGTACGTCTTCGCCGACGAGCGCGCAGTAGACGGCGGCGGCGAGCATCCCGTCCGCGGCCCCGTCCCCGGCCAGCTCCTCGACCCGGGCCGGGGAGGGCATGCCCTGCCGTACGGCGCCGAGCGCATGCTGCAGCGCGTCCGAGACGGGCTGGTGTCCCGGCCGGGCGGCGAGCAGCGCCAGGGCCCGTTGCACCGCCCCGTCGAGGGAGTCCCCTCTCGCCAGCGCATGCACGATCGCCGCGTACGCACCGGCCGACAGACAGGCCGTCGGATGCCCGTGCGTCTGCGCCGCACACTCCACCGCCAGCTGTACGACGAGCTGCGGCTCCCACCCCACGAGCAGCCCGAACGGCGCGGAGCGGGCGACGGCCTCCGGCCCCATGTCGTCCGGGTTCTTCGGCGACTCCAGGGTCCCCATGGTCTCGTCCCCGAGCCCGAGCAGCAGCGACCGCGTGGGATCCCGCCTCGCGTACAGCCACTCCTCCCGGGCCAGCCACCCGTCCTCCTTCCGCCGCTCGTCGGGCCCCCAGTCCCGCTGGGTGGCCGCCCACCGCAGATAGGCCCGGTGCAGGTCGGTGGGCGGATGCCAGGCTCCCGTGTCCCTCCTCACCTGAGCTCTTATCAACCCGTCCACGGTGAAGAGGGTGAGCTGCGTGTGATGGGTCACGGTCCCGCGCCGCCCGTACCCGAACCCGAGGTCGACCAGCCCCTCCGGCCCATACGCCCCCCGGACCTCCTCCAGCGTCAGCCCGTCGACCGGACCGCCCAACGCGTCCCCGACGGCGGCCCCGAGCAGCGTGCCCCGCACCCTGCCCCGGAAGTCCTGCTGCTCCGCACGACCCCAGACGGCGCCGGATGTCGCACCCACCATGACCTCCTCACGGGCACCGTCCGTACGTACGACAGCTCAGCACTGTAATCGACCGGGAACGGTCCGTTCAGGGTGCAGTTAGGTATGCGAAGTGTGGGTTGTGTGGTCCCTAGTGGGCAGCTTTCGGCCAGATAAGGGGAGGTCGGGCATGAAGCGAGGGGCCGGCCCTACCGACCCCGGCTTCCGCTTCGGCCGCCTCCCAGATGGCCCGGATCTCCGCGATGGCCGCCGCCGGCTCCTGCTCGCCCGCATCCACGACGCGCTCCAGTTCGCGCAGGCGGGCGGCGCGTTCCGGGTACCGCTCGATCGCCACGAACACGGCCCAGGAGTGGACGAAGACTCGCAGGGGCGCAAGGCTCTGGGTCTGCTGCGCATTCGTCGTGGCCTCGAAGAGGTGCTGGGTCAGCGCCGGGAGCCGAGCGGGCGCGAGGCGTTCGACCGCTGTGCGCAGAGCCGCCGGTGTGAGGTCCGGCATGGGGGCCGGCGGTTCTGACGAGTCGGCCGTCACGCCTTGGGCAGGAAGCCGCGATCCCGCAGTTCCCGGAGGGCGGCGACGATCTCGAACTCGCTGTCTCCGAGCTGCCGCGCCAGCGCCGGGACGCTCCTGGGAGCGCCCTCGGGCAGTCGCTCGGCCAGCGCCTTGATGCCGACCGGGGCCCCCTCGGGCAGCGACTGGATGTAACTCCCGATGCCCCTCGCGGTGGACGACAACTCCGGGTGCTGGAGCAGTTCGTTGCTGATCACAGTGAAGTTGCCGTCGAGGCGTTCCTTCACGTGGGTGACACCGGAGTGGGAATGCCGGGTCTCGGCGGGCGCGGGCGCGCTAGGCTGCCGGGCAGTCATGGGGAAGGCTCTTTCTCTTCCTCGATGATCAGGCCCTCGCAGTGGGATGGCAGTCCCCGCGAGGGCCGAAGCACGCGTGGGCTTGTTGCGGCAGACGCTGCCGCACAACTGCCCCTCCGCGCCAGTTGAGTTCGGCATATTCACTCCGGCGAGTGATCGACGGGGACGGCAGGGCAGGGTTCGGTTCTTTCCCCGGTTCTTTGGTTTTTGGCGTCGGGAACGACCGGGTCATGGGTCCTCGCGACCCGGTCCCCCCAGCTCCGCCCATACGACCTTGCACCCGGCCGGGGCCGAGTCCACGCCCCAACGGTCCGCGTACGCCGCGACGATCAGCAGACCTCGCCCCGATTCCGCGTCGGCGGTCGCCGGGTCGCGGACGTACGGGACGCGGTCGCCCCGGGCGTCGGTCACCTCGATACGGAGGGCTCCACCCGGGTGCAGCCGTAGCCCCAGCCGGAAGTCCCGTCCCACGACGCGTCCGTGCAGTACGGCGTTGGACGCCAGCTCGGCCACGACCTGCGTCGCCGACTCGTGCGACAGCCCCCAGTCGTCCAGTTGGCGTTCCGTGAGCAACCGCGCCAGTCGGGCACCTCTTCGGGTCGCGGACAGCTGGACCGTGAAGTGGTGCGTGAGGGATTTCTGGGTCATGTCACCCAGCGTGGCGACCTCTCCCTACCCTGAAAAGTGATGGACCCGGCACAGAGCGTGACTGTCCGGGCATCGGTCGGGGCGGTACGGGTCGTACGTCGGAGGGAGCAGGTGTGGAGGACGAGGAGGCCGAGGCCGTACTCAGGGCGGTCGGACGGCAGATCAAGGTGTGGCGGGACGCGGCCGGGCTGCGGCAGGCGGAACTCGGGGCGGCCATCGGCTACAGCGAGGAGATGGTCTCGGCCGTGGAGCGGGGGCGGCGGATCCCCAAGCCGGACTTCCTGGAGAAGGCCGACGAGGTGCTCGGGGCGGCCGGAAAGCTCGCGTCGATGAAGGAGGACGTGGAGAGGGCTCGGTATCCGAAGAAGGTTCGGGATCTGGCGCGTCTGGAGGGCGAAGCCGTGGAACTCGGGGCCTACGCCAACCACAACATGCACGGTCTGCTGCAGACACCGGAGTACGCACGGGCATTGTTCGCCATGCGGCGGCCCTCGTTCCCCGAGGAGGAGATCGAACGCCAGGTTGCTGCGCGCATCGCACGGCAGAGCGTCTTCGAGCGTGTACCCCTGCCGGAGCTCACCTTCGTCCTGGAAGAGGTGACGCTGCGGCGACCTATCGGGGGCAGAATGGTGCTGCGGCAACAACTCGAACGCCTGTTGGAGATCGGTAAGTTGAGGCATGTCGCGATCCAGGTGATGCCCACGGACCGTGAGGACCACGCGGGTATGGGAGGCTCGCTCCAACTGGTGAAGCTCCCGGACGGCAAGACACTTGGGCACTCGGAGGCCCAGCTACACAGTCGCATGATCAGTGATCCGCGGGAAGTTCAGATCCTGGAAATGCGCTATGGAATGATCCGGGCGCAGGCGCTCACGCCCCGGGAGTCGCTGGCGTTCATCGACAAGGTGCTGGGAGAGAAGACATGACGCCCATCGCGCTGAACTGGTTCAAGAGCAGCTACAGCAGCAACGACGGCCCCGAGTGCGTCGAGGTGGCCATATCCCCCGCCACCCCCACCGTCCACGTGCGTGACTCCAAGGACAAGGACAGAGGCGGGCTCGCCTTCGCCGACGCCTCGTGGGCCGGGTTCGTGCGGGGGATCTCCCGTCCGTGACCGACGACCTGGAAGTGAGTGCTCTGGCGATCAATGTCACGATCCCGCAGGCCCTCCGCTGGACGGACACCCGACGCGGTGAGGCGTTCACGCTGACCACGCTCAACATCCGGCTTCTCCCGGACGGTCACCTCGCCGTGAAGGCCTACGGCCGGCCCGTCGCCGGCGGCCGGGGCGCATACGTCTCCTTCCCGGTCCCCGACAGACCCGAACTCGCGGCCCTGGTCACCGACGCGGCCGGCCGTGCCGGGGAGTTGTGGGCCGCCCATCGCGGCCTCGGCTGAACCCGGGACTCAGGTCTCCACGAGCTCCCGGCGGATCCAGTCGGTGTCGGGATCCGCCACGACGGCTCGGCGCAGATCCTCGCGCATGCCCGGCAGGTCGCCCAGTTGCAGGGCGAGGGCACGGTCGAGGTCGGCGACGCGGCGGGCGAGGGCCCAGTACGCGGAACTGTTCCCGGACGTCCGGCTCGTGATCCGGCCGGGAGCCGGACACTACCCGTGGCTGGACGACGCCGACGGCTTTGCGCGGACCGTCACGGCGTTCCTGGGCCTGTCCGGCGGATGACGGCGGATGATGCCGGACAGGCCCGTGGTCGCGGGAGGGCTCAGCGCTTGAGCGTGAAGGTGAAGTCGTCGGAGAGCCTGCCGCTCAGCCGGGCCGCCGAGACGAGCTTCCCCTCCGTGATCAGTCGCTCGACCTGGGCCCGCGAAAGACCGCAACCGTCAGCGATCAGTCGTACCGGCCGGACGGGGATCGGCGCCGCGAAGTGGACCGAGACGTCGATCACCTCGTGGTCCAGGTGATCCGATCCGCCGGTGTCGAGGCGCCAGGCGTCGTCCCAGTCGAGGGCGATGCGGTTGCGGCGCCGCAGGAGCGGATCCTGGAGCAACTCGGCTGCCAGGCCTGGGTCGTTGTCGTGCATCCGGTCCAGCAGTTCGGGCCGTACGGAGCGGACGTTCATCCGCTCCAGGACCGTGAGCTTCGCCGTGTCCCCGCAGGCGGTGCAGAGCACGAGGAGCCAGGCGTCGAGGAGCTTGTGGTGTGCGTTGACACGGAACTTGCCGTTCGCCCGGAAGCGCTCGGACGCGCACGCGTGGCAGCGACGGAGAACGGTCGGCAGGCAGGTGGGCATGACCACCCAGCTATTGAGCACAGAAGTACACCGGTTTCAGTGAGAAATCCGCAGCAAAAAGGAGCGCGGCGCATATGCGCGACGCGCGACAGATCAGCTCTCGGGAGGTCTCACACGGTGTACAACGGCACGTCCTTGCCTGGACGACTTGGCTGGGCAGCACGGTAACGGCGCACGGCGGCGCTGCTCCACCGGATTTCGAGCGCCGTCACGTGATCGATCCGCCGGGCAGGGGCCGGTCCCCCTCGCCGAGCCGGAGCCGTATCCGGGCCCGTGCCTCCCGTGCCCACGTGAAGTCGGGGTCCAGCTCGACGGCCCGGTCGAGGTCGGTCAGGGCCTCCTCGCTGCGGCCCAGTTCGTGGAGGGCCGCGCCTCGGCCGGCGAGGGCGGAGGGGTAGTCCGGGAGCAGGGCGGCGGCCCGGGTGAGTTCGGTGACCGCGTCCGCGAAGCGGCCCGCGCGGCGGTAGGCGTCGCCGCGTTCGGAGGCGATCCAGGGCGAGTCTGGCGCGCGCCGGGCCGTCTCGTCGAGGTCGGTGAAGGCCTCGGCCCACTCGCCCCGGGCGCCGCGCAGTCGTGACCTGCGCACCCGCGCCCACAGATGCCCCGGGTTGAGGCTCAGCGCGCGGTCGAAATCGGCGAGGGCCGCGTCGTACTGCTCCACCGCGTGCCGGCACACCCCCCGGGAGGCCAGGGTGCTCGCGTCGGCCGGTTCCAGGGCGACGGCCCGGTCGAGGTCGGCCAGCGCCTCGGTGAACCGGCCGACCAGTCGGTGGGTTTCGCCCCGGGCCGCGATGAACAGCGCGGTGTCGGGCGCGAGTTCGTCGGCGCTGTCGAGGTCGGCGAGGGCGCCGTCGAGGTCGTCCAGGGCCCGGCGGCACAGGCCACGGCCGTAGTGGGCCATCGGCCGCTCCGGGTCCAGTTCGATCGCCCGGTCGTACTCGGCCAGGGAGCCGTCGAAGTCTCCGGCGTTGCGGAGTTCCCGGCCCCGGACGACATGTGCCAGCGCCCGGCCGGCGCTGTCCAGATCGGGCCGGGCGAGGAGCAGGTCCATGGCCTCGGTCACGCCGTCGGTGAGGGCCTGGCCCAGGCGGCGGCCCCAGTCCCGTACGGCCGGGGCGTCGGCGGTGACGCCCGCTTCCGCCACCATGGCCGCCCAGCGGCGGCCGACCGCCGGATCCGCGGCGCAGGCCGGCAGGAGGGTGTTCAGCGCTCCCGGCAGAGCTGTCTGCGGCCGGGCGCACAACCGGTGGTACGTCTCCTCCAGCAGGAGTTCGCGCCATGGCTGGTGGTCCCATTCGGTGCCGGGGCGCAGGCCGTTCGCCGCTTCCTCGCGCCAGCCGCGGTAGGCCTCCGCGAGCCTCTCGTGCTCCCGTGTCCAGCCGCGCGGCGAGTGCCGTCGGCGCAGTCGGAGCATCGCGTCACGGACCAGGTCGTGGTAGGTCAGCCGGTCGGGGCGCTCGGTGACGAACGGCAGGCCGCGCAGCCAGTCGAAGAGCGCGTCGGCGTCCTCGTCCCGGCAGTCCACGGCGGTCCGGAAGACGTCCAGGTCCAGGCGCCGGGGCAGCGCGCAGGCGAGGGCCACGGAGCGGCGGGCCGGGTCGGGCTCCCACTTCAGGAAGCGTTCCACGGCGGTGGCGCTGGGGTCGCCCACGTCGTCCGGGTCGGTGGGGTGCTGTTCGGCCAGGGCGGTGACGAGCACGGGCAGGCCGCCGGTGAGCCGCAGCACCTCGGCGACCACCGGTTCGTCCCGTACCCCCTTGTCCGCGAGCAGCCCGCGGGCTTCCGCCTCGGTGAACGGGCCGAGCGGCAGGTCGGTTCTGAAGTCGGCGAAGCTGCCCCAGCGGGCCGTGTCGAAGGGGTGCTGGCCGGAGGTGACCACGACGACGTTGGCGGGGAGGGCGCCGTAGCGGTCGGTGGTCATCACATCGTGCAGCCAGGGGTCGAGGAACGGTCCGGTGCGCTCGTAGGTGTCGAGGAGGAGGACGATCCAGGGGGCGGTGTCGGCCGCACCGGCCAGCTCGTTCAGCAGTACCGGGGTCAGTACCCGCTCGGGGGACAGCACCAGTTGGGCGTCCTCCTGGCTGCGGAAACGGGCCCGGAGCCGGTCGGCGCCCTGGGCGAGGCGGTCGGTGTCCAGGGCCACGGCGAAGGCGCCGGCCACCGGCACCATCCCCAGCCCCACCTGCGCCGCCCGCGCCACGGCGAGGCTCCCCGCGGACGGCCCCTCCCGGTCCTCCGGTCCGCCCACCGCCAGGGCGGCCTCCGCCTCGTGCCGCCGTTCCCGGTGCGCGGCCAGCAGCCGCTCCAGCTCCTTGAACCGCCGCCCCTGAGAGGTGAACTGACGGGCCATCACCGCCAGCGCCTCGGGCACTCCTGCCACGCCCTCGTCGACGTACACGGTCAGCGCCCCGGCCTCCCGGGCGATCTGCTCCAACTCCCGTACCAGACGGGTCTTCCCGACACCGGCGTCACCGTGGACATGGAAGAGGAAGCGGTGCCGCTCGTCCTCGGGCGCCAGGTCGAGGTTGCGCCGGAACGCCGCCCGCTCCTCGGCCCGCCCGACGAACCCGGCCCTCCGCCGCCGCCCGATCAGCTCCTGCATCGACGGCCGTGTCGACCCCATCCGTGCCTCCCCCGCAGTCGGCCCACAGTGAGTCTGGCAGAGGCCGCTGTGTCCGCAGAGAGCCGCCGCGGTCGATGACTTGGCGGGGACTCGATCACTGGCCGGTTTTGGCCTCTTGCCCGGGGCTTCTGATGACTTCTACTTTTTGAGCGACTGCTCAAAACCTGTCTCCCGGGCGTCTTCGAACGAAGGAAGAAGACATGACCAGCAACGGACGTGCCTGGCTGCTCTTCACGGGATGGCTCCTGACAGGAGCCTGCTATCTGCTCGCCCTCCTCACCGCGCTGTCGGTCGGGATCTTCATCCTTCCGATCGCCGTGGCCGGTACGGTCGTGCTGGCCACGCGCCGGGACGCCCCTCGGGGCCTGCCCGGCCTGCTGTCAGGTGCGAGCCTGCCGCTGTTCCTGCTCGCCTACCTCAATCGGCACGGCCCCGGCACCTACTGCACCACCTCGGCCGGCGGCAGCAGTTGCACCGAGGGCCTGCTCAACCCTTGGCTCCTTCTGGCTGCCGGCCTGCTCGCCCTCGGCGCAGGACCCGCACTGTTCCTCAAGATCCAACGACGACCGGTGAACAGGGCTGCGCCGATCCCCTCCGAGTAGTCCGCACGCCCAGGCCGTCGTAGCCGAAGGGGACCGCTCCCGGACAGCTCCCGGTGATCGCCGCGAGCAGCGGCGGTGATCGGGTTCAGTGCCTCCTCGCCGTGCGGGGCCCTCGGAGCGGGCCGACACTCGGGAGTGTGAGCTCAGCGGATACCGACGTCCTGGTGGTCGGGGCCGGCCCGACCGGCCTCCTCCTCGCGGGCGACCTCGCCAAGGCCGGAGTCGCTGTCACGTTGCTGGAGCGACGCGATCACGAATCCAACCTGAGCCGGGCCTTCAGTCTGCACGCGCGGACCCTGGAACAGCTCGACGCCCGGGGCCTGGCCGACGAACTGCTCCGGATCGGCACGCCCACCCGGGCATTGCATCCGTTCGGCCGCCTCAGCATCGACTTCTCCAGGCTGCGCACGCGTTTTCCCTTCATCCTCACCATTCCCCAGTGGCAGGTCGAGCGGTCCCTGCTGCGCCGGACCGAGGAAGCGGGAGCCACCATCCTCCGTGGGGTCCGGGTGACCGGGCTGCGGCAGGACCCGGAAGGCGTCGACGTGGACGTACGTCATCCGGACGGCACCACGGCCGTACTCCGAGCCCGTTACGTGGTCGGTGCGGACGGCGCGGGCAGCACCGTCCGGCAGAGCCTGGGTATGCCGTTCCCCGGCAAATCGGCCATCAGCTCCGTGATGCTGGCGGACGTACTGCTCGACCGCGCACCGGACGAGATCTTCAACTTCAGCTCGAACGACCAGGGTTTCACCTTCTTCGCGCCGTTCGGGGACGGCTGGTACCGGATCATCGGCTGGGACCGGCACCGGCAGCTGCCCGACGACGCGCCGGTCACCTTGGAGGATGTCCGGGACATCACGGAACGCACGGTCGGCGACGACCTCGGGATGCACGACGCGCGGTGGCTCTCCCGGTTCCACAGCGACGAGCGCCAGGTACCCCGCTACCGGCAGGGAAGGGTGTTCCTCGCGGGCGACGCCGCGCACGTCCACTCGCCCGCCGGCGGCATGGGCATGAACACCGGGATGCAGGACGCGGCCAACCTCGGCTGGAAACTGGCGGCCGTCCTGAAGGGCTGGGCCGGTGACGCGCTGCTGGACAGCTACCACGCGGAGCGCCACCCGGTGGGGCGCATGGTGCTGCGTGTCAGTCACGCACTGCTCTCGGCGGTGACCACAGGGTCGGCTCTGGTCCGTGCGCTGCGGGCCGCTCTGGCCACCGTCGTGCACGGGCTGGTCGTGGTGGAGGCGCAGGCGGCACGTGGTATCTCCGGCATCGGGATCTCCTACCGTGCGCCCCGGGGTTCGCATCCGCTCGCCGGCCGCCGGATACCGGATCTCCGCCTGTCGGAGCAGCCGGCTCGGCTCTATGAGGCCTTGCGGGAGGGCAAGTTCGTGCTGGTGGGGCGCGATGTCGCTGCGGTCGCCGCGCCGTGGGCGGAGCGGGTGGTGACGGCCTCCCCGGCGGCCGGCCTGCGCCCGACCGTACTGGTCCGGCCCGACGGTTATGCCGCGTGGGCGGCCGAGGACCCGGACCCGGAGGACGTACGACGGGCCCTGACGCGCTGGCTGGGCCCGGTTGGTCGGGACGGCCGTCAGGCGCCGTGACCGGCCACCCGGCGCCGCTCCCCGCCACCGCCGCCCGCCCACCACCACCACCGCCGCCCACCGCCGCCGCCCGCCCATCGCCATCCGCTCGCCACCGCCGTCCGCCCGCCACTGCCGCCGTCCGCCCACCGTCCGCCATCCACCATCCGCCCGCCGCCCGCCGCCCGCCCGCCGATCCGCCCGCCACTGCCGCCGTCCGCCCGCCGCCCGCCCGGCGCCGCCCGCCCGCCGCGCCTTGTCGGGACGCCGCGCGTAGGGTGAAAAACACGACGCTCTCGCCAAGTTCCGGACAAGTGCTGGAGGAGCGATCATGGCTTTTGCCACTGCCAAGGACGGCACTCAGATCTACTTCAAGGACTGGGGGGCGGGGCAGCCGGTGGTGTTCTCCCACGGCTGGCCGCTGACCGCGGACGCGTGGGATCCGCAGCTGAAGCTGATGGCGGACAACGGCTTCCGGGCCGTGGCCCACGACCGGCGCGGGGGCGGGCGCTCCGGTCAGCCCTGGGACGGGAACGAGCTGGACACGTACGCCGACGACCTGGCGTCGGTCATCGAGACCCTCGACCTTCGGGACGTGATCCTGGTCGGGCACTCGACCGGCGGCGGGGAGGTCACCCGCTACATCGGCCGGCACGGCACGAGCCGGGTCGCCAAGGCGGTCCTGCTCGGCGCGATCCCCCCGTTGATGCTGAAGACGGAAGCGAACCCGGAGGGGCTGCCGATCGATGTCTTCGACGGGCTACGGCAGGGCGTGCTCACGGACCGTTCCCAGTTCTACAAGGACCTCAGCGCTCCGTTCTACGGTGCCAACCGCGACGGTTCGAAGGTCTCTCAGGGGACCCGAGACGAGTTCTGGCTCTGGAGCATGACGGTGGGCATCAAGGGGGCCTACGACTGCATCAAGGCGTTCTCCGAGACCGACCTCACCGAGGACCTCAGGACGATCGACGTCCCCACCCTGATCGTGCACGGCGACGACGACCAGATCGTCCCCATCGTGGCGTCCGCGGAGAAGTCGTCGCAGCTCGTCAAGGACGCCGTCCTCAAGGTCTACGCGGGTGCCCCGCACGGCCTGGCGATGGTCCCCGAGTTCGCGGACCGCTTCGACGCCGACCTCCTCGAATTCGCCCGCGGCTGAGTCGCCCGCCCCACGGACGGATCCGGCCCCGGCCTGACATGCTGCCCCCATGTCGACGCCACCCCCGCACCCCCGCGCATCCGTCGAGACACCCCTCCCGTCCGTCAACGGCCTGCGGCTGCAGGCGCGTCGGGTGAGCCGGGACGTCCGCGGGGCGGGGCGGGTGCTGAACGGGATATCGGTCGACGTGCCGCCCGGACAGCTCACGGTGATCGCCGGGAGCAGCGGCGCCGGCAAGACCGTGCTGTTGCAGACGCTGGCCGGGCTGAGCGCTCCGACCGAGGGCGAGGTGCTGCACGACGGGACGCAACCCGGGCCGCCGGGGCCGGAGTTCGGGTTCGTGCCGCAGGAGGACATCATCCACCGCGAGCTGCCGCTGCGCCGCACGCTGGTGTACGCGGCGGGGCTGCGGATGCCTCCGGGGACGCCGGCCGGGACCGTGCTCGAAACCGTCGAGCAGGTGCTGGACACGCTCGGACTGGCGGAGCGGGCGGGGACTCCGGTGCGTGCGCTGAGCGGCGGTGAACGCAAACGGGCCAGCATCGCCGTCGAGTTGCTCACCCGCCCCAGGGTGCTCTTTCTCGACGAGCCGACGTCCGGGCTCGACCCGGTCACGGGCGCGGCCCTGCTGCGCACCCTGCGGGCACTGGCCGAGGACGGCACCACCGTCGTCCTGACCACGCATGTCCTCGCCGATCTGCTCCGCGCCGATCAGGTCGTGTTCCTGTCCTTTGGCGGTGAGGTCGCGTACGCGGGTGAACCGGCCGCGCTGTGCGAGGCGTTCGGGGTCGGCACCGTGGAGGAGGTGTACGAGGCGGTGGCGGGCGGTGTACGGACAGAACAGGTCGGCCCAGGCGATACCGGCCCCGCTGACGGCCCGTCACCGTCCCGGCGCCCGGCCCGTGTCGGCGCTCTCCGTCAGTGGGCGCTGCTCACCCGGCGCGGTACCGCGCTGATGCTGCACAACCGTCTCTCGGTCGCCGTCCTGGCGGGCTCGCCGGTGATGATCGTGGCGATGTTCGCGGTGCTGTTCCGGTCCGGCGCGTTCGACCGGGCGGCGCCTGATCCGGGCTCCACCGCCATGATCATGTTCTGGATCGCGTTCGGCGCGTTCTTCTTCGGGCTGACGTACGGCCTGCTGCAGATCTGCACCGAACTGCCCGTCCTGCGCCGTGAATGGCTCGCGGGGCTGCGGATCGGCCCCTACGTCGCCTCGAAGCTGACGACGATGCTGCCGGTACTCGCGGTCGCGGACGCCTTGTTGCTGATCGTGCTGCGCGCCCTGGACCGGCTGCCCGCGGCGGGCTGGGACACCTACGGCTCGCTGTTCGCGTCCAGTGTGCTGGCCTCCGCCGCCGCCCTCGCACTCGGACTGCTCGCGTCGGCCGCCGTGTCGGAGCCGGGACAGGCGACGCTGATGCTGCCGTTGCTCTGTTTCCCCCAGGTGCTGTTCTCGGGCGCCTTCGTGCCGGTGCCCCGTATGACGGTGGCCGGGCAGGCGATCAGCTGGGCGATGACCAATCGCTGGGCGTTCGAGGCGCTGGGCAGCGGGGTGGGGCTGGCGTCGCTGTGGCGGGCGGGCGGCTCGCCGTCGGGGCCGCCGCTCCTGGAGTCGTACGGGGATTCGTTCGGGCATCCGGCGAGCCGCGGCTGGCTGGTCCTGGCGGGCTTCGCGCTGCTGTTCCTGGCCTGGACCTGGGCGGTTCTGGTGCGCAAGTGCCGGGACGGCGCGGCGCGGAGCCGGTCGGGACGGTGATCCCCGGGCGGGGCTCAGCAGCCCTCCCGGGCGGCCAGCCCGGTCACCCCCGGCACCCGGTCCCGGTAGGTCTTCGTCACGAACTTCAGGAACGTCTCGATGTCCCTGGGCTGGGACGACACGCCCAGCGAGACCCGGACGGCGCCCGCCGACGGCAGCCGCAGCAGCTCCAAGTACTCCTCCAGTGAGCTGAGTTGCCGGCGGGCCGCCGAGCGCAGTCGGTTCAGTGGCAGGGCGAACGCCTCTTCTCCGGCGCCGGGATTGCAGAAGCAGCCCGTGCGCAGGGATATGCCGTGTGCGGCGCTGTCGCGCGTGACGACGCGTTCGTCGACGATCCGGCCGTCCGCTCCGAGCACGTTCAGCGCGACCGTACCGCCGCGGGCCGCGCCCGCACGGTCGGGGCCGTACACCCGGACCAGCGGGGAGCCGTCGCTGTGCGTCAAGGACCGTAAACCGGTGAGCAGTTGGTCGGTGAGGGCGGCGACATGGGCGTGTACGCGGTCCATGCCGATGCCGTCGATCCAGGCGAGTCCGGCGGTCACGTCGGGCAGGGACAGGAAGTTGACCGTGCCGTCCTCGAAGGCCGCCTCGTCGGTGGCGAGGACGTGCCACTGGGCCTGGGCGCTGACCGCGTAGATGGTGCCGCCCGAGAACCAGGGACGGCGCAGCCTGGCGAGGGCCGTGCGCCGGGCGATCAGACTGCCGATGCCGGTGGGGTGGCCGAAGACCTTGTACCAGCTGACCGCGGTGAAGTCCGGCCGGTGGCGGCTCAGGTCCAGGGCGTTGGCCGGTGCGAAGGCCGCGGCGTCGAGCAGGACGTCGTAGCCGTGGGCGTGGGCGGTCTCGATCCAGTCCAGCGAGTGCTGGACGCCGGTGAAGTTGCTCTGCGCCGGATAGGCGAGCAGGCCGCCGGCCCGCCGCCGCAGACGGGGCGGGGCCAGGGCGGCGAGCAGTCGTCCCTCGTCGATGTGCAGGCCGGGCACGTACAAGGTGGTGGCTCCGCGCGCCCGCGCGTACTCCCGCAGGCCGTTGACCGAGTTGTGGTTGTCGAGCGACATCACGAGTCTGCTGTCGCGGGTGAAGGGGTACGCCTCGCCGACCAGGCGCAGGGCGCCGGTCGCGTTGGGGGTGAAGATCACCGCGTAGTCGTCGGGATCGGCATTGAAGTGCCGGAGCACCGCCTGGCGCGCCTCGGTCAGCAGGAGCCCGGAGGCGCGGGAGGCCGGGCTCTCGGAGTGCGGGTTGCCGAACAGTCCGCCGGTGATCCGCCGGGCGCTGCCCATGACCAGGGAGCGCGGGGGAAGTCCGGCGCCGGTGTGGTCGAGATAGGTGTGTCCGCCCTCGTCGAGGTAGCCGAACTCGCGCTCCCTCAACTCCGCGAAGCCGTCGGGGCGTTCCGCTCCTCCGCCGGGTATGTGTCCGGTGGCGTCCGCCGTGTCCATGAGGCCCCCCTCGCACGAAACTCCGACCAAGGTACCGGCGTACGAGCGGTTCACCGCCGCGGCACGACGTCGAACGGCGCTTGCCGCGCAGGGGGGTGTGAGCGTCGGGGAGCGGGAAGGACGGTGTCATGTCCACCTCCCACTCATCACGCGCACTCGCGCTCGCCGCCGCCGTCCTCACCGGCACGGTCGCCCTCTACATCGCCCTCGTCGCACTGGGGAACATCACCGACTTCGGCACCAACCAGGCCTTCGTCCAGCATGTCCTGGCCATGGACACCACGTTCAAGGACGACGATCTGATGTGGCGGGCCATCACGGACAAGGGACTGGAGAACGCCGCCTACATCGCCATCATCGTCTGGGAGACCGTCGCCGCGCTCGTGCTGATCGCCGGGACCGTGCTGTGGTTCCGGCGTGACAACGCTCGCGCGCGGCAGCTCTCCACCTACGGTCTGCTGATGCTCGTGCTGCTCTTCGGCGCCGGGTTCATCGCCATCGGCGGTGAGTGGTTCGCCATGTGGCAGTCCAAGACCTGGAACGGACTCGACGCCGCGACCCGGGTGCTGGTGCTCACCGGGCTCGCGCTCATCGTCGTACAGCTGCCGGAGCGCTCGTCGGCTACTTGACGACCGTGACCTTGGTGTCCGGCTCCGTGCCGAACGTCCACAGGGCCGCGCCGTCCGCCTTGGGCATGCGAATGCCGCTGGTCTGCTTGCCGGCGGCGGCCGGCGGCGGGGACGAGCCGTCGACCGCGTTGGAGAAGGCGACCGACAGGCCCGCCTTGTAGGCGAAGTACAGGATGTGCTCGATCGCGACGCCGTCCGAGCCGGTAGTGGACGCCTTGGTCCTGGTGACCGTGTAGGTGCCGGGGTCGGGACTCACCGTCCCCGGCCACACCGTGAAGGTGCGGGTCGCCTTGCCGGTCGCGTCGACCAGCCACACCCGCTTGTCGCCGAGCGCGTAGACGACCCGGCGGCCCGTGCCGGAGGCCGCCGGTATCCCGGGGGCCTTCGCCGGGGCCGGTGACGCGGAGGGGTGGGCGCCCGCCGACGCGCTCGCCGACGGGCGGACCGCCGCGGCCGTGGGGTGCGGCCCCTTGTCGGCCTGGACGGCGAGGAAGACGACGGCCACCGTCGCCCCCGCCGTCAGACCGGTGACCGTGACCCAGGAGGGCAGTAGGGCAGCCACGGGTACGCATCTCCTCCGCTATGAGGCCCCCTGTACAGACGACAGAGGTCGGATCATCGTACCGGGCCGTACCGGAGGGCCCCTCCCGCTCTCCCGCTCAGTCCAGGACCGGCAGCAGCTCCGGCAGGTGCCCGTCGGAGGCCTCCGCCGCCCGCTGCCGTTCCTCCGGCACCTCGCCGTACAACGTCGTACGCGGCCTCGCCGGTCGGCCCGCCGCCTCCGCCACGGCGATCAGGTCGCGCACCGACTTGTACGAGCCGTACGACGAGCCCGCCATCCGCGAGATCGTCTCCTCCATCAGCGTCCCGCCCAGGTCGTTCGCGCCCGAGCGGAGCATCTCCGCCGCACCCTCGGCGCCCAGTTTCACCCAGCTTGTCTGGATGTTCGGGATGTACGGGTGGAGGAGCAGCCGGGCCATCGCCGTCACCGCCCGGTTGTCGCGCATCGTCGGACCCGGGCGCGAGATGCCCGCCAGGTAGACCGGTGCGTTGGTGTGGATGAAGGGGAGCGTCACGAACTCCGTGAAGCCGCCGGTCCGCTGCTGGATCCCGGCCAGCGTGCGCAGGTGGCCCAGCCAGTGGCGGGGCTGGTCGACGTGCCCGTACATCATCGTCGACGACGACCGGATGCCCACCTCGTGGGCCGTGGTGATCACCTCGATCCAGGTGGCCGCGGGGAGCTTCCCCTTCGTCAGCACCCACCGCACCTCGTCGTCCAGGATCTCCGCCGCCGTGCCGGGGACGGTGTCCAGGCCCGCCTCCTTCGCGGCCGTGAGCCACTCGCGGATCGACATGCCGGTGCGCGTCGCGCCGTTCACCACCTCCATCGGCGAGAAGGCGTGCACGTGCATGCCGGGGACGCGCTCCTTCACCGCCTTCGCGATGTCGAAGTACGCCGTGCCCGGCAGGTCGGGGTGGATGCCGCCCTGCATGCAGACCTCGACCGCACCCACGTCCCACGCCTGCTGCGCCCGGTCGGCGACCTGCTCCAGGGAGAGGGTGTACGCGTCCGCGTCCGTGCGGCGCTGCGCGAAGGCGCAGAAACGGCAGCCGGTGTAACAGACGTTGGTGAAGTTGATGTTGCGGGTGACGATGTAGGTGACATCGTCGCCCACCGCGGACTTCCGGACGTCGTCGGCGATCCGCGTCAGCGCGTCCAGCGCCGGGCCGTCCGCGTGGAAGAGGGCCAGGGCCTCGGCGTCCGTCAGCTTCGTCGGGTCGTCGGCCGCGGTCGCCAGGGCCGCGCGTACGTCCGTGTCGATGCGCTCAGGGGCCATGCCGGGGGCGGCCGCCTCGCGCAGGGCGCCCCAGTCGCCGTACACCTCGTCGAAGTCGTCGCGGCGGTCGCCCGTACGGCCCTCGGTGTCGATGGCGGTGTGCAGATCGGTGCGGCCGGAGGCGACGAACACCTCCTCCGGCTCCTGCCACGGACGCCCCTCGACGACCGCGTCCGGGACCGCGAGGCCCGTCTCCGGGTCCGCCAGCGCCGCGACATGCGGGCGCAGCCGCGGGTCCAGCCAGGGCTCGCCGCGGCGGACGAACTCCGGGTACACGCAGAGACGTTCCCTCAGCTCGAAGCCGGCGGCCGCGGACTTCTCCGCCAGCTCCTCGATCTGCGGCCAGGGGCGTTCCGGGTTGACGTGGTCGATGGTGAGCGGGGAGACCCCGCCCCAGTCGTCGATCCCGGCCGCGATCAGCCGCTCGTACTCGCTGTCCACGAGGTTGGGCGGGGCCTGGATGTTGCCGGCCGGGCCCATGACCAGCCGTGCCACGGCCACCGCCGCCACCAGTTCGTCCAGCTCGGCGTCCGGCATGCCGCGCATCGCCGTGTCCGGCTTGGCCCGGAAGTTCTGGATGATCAGTTCCTGCACACCGTGGTACGACCGGGCCACCCTGCGCAGCGCGAACAGGGACTCGGCGCGCTCCTCGTAGGTCTCGCCGATGCCGATCAGGATGCCGGAGGTGAAGGGGACGGAGGAGCGGCCGGCGTCCTCCAGGACCCGCAGCCGGACCGCGGGCTCCTTGTCCGGGGAGCCGTGGTGCGGGCCGCCGGGCTCGGACCACAGCCGGGTCGCGGTCGTCTCCAGCATCATCCCCATGCTCGGCGCGACCGGCTTGAGACGCTGGAAGTCGGTCCAGGACATCACCCCGGGGTTGAGGTGGGGCAGCAGGCCCGTCTCCTCCAGGATGCGGATGGAGATGGCGCGGACATAGGCGATCGTGTCGTCGTAACCGTGCGCGTCGAGCCATTCGCGCGCCTCGGGCCAGCGGTCCTCGGGCTTGTCGCCGAGGGTGATCAGGGCTTCCTTGCAGCCGAGGGCCGCGCCCTTGCGGGCGACGTCGAGGACCTCGTCGGGGGACATGAACATCCCGTGCCCGGCCCGGCGCAGCTTGCCGGGGACGGTGACGAACGTGCAGTAGTGGCACTTGTCACGGCACAGGCGGGTGAGGGGGATGAAGACGCTCTTCGAGTACGTGATGACACCGGGGCGGCCCGCCTGTTCCAGACCGGCGTCCCGCACCCGGGCGGCGGAGGCTGCGAGGTCGGTCAGGGCCTCGCCGCGCGCCTGGAGCAGGACGGCGGCCTCGGCGACGTCGAGGGCGACACCGTCCCGGGCGCGTTTGAGGGCGCGACGCATGGAGTTCTCGGTGGGGCCGGTACCGCCGGGGCGGTCGGTGGGGCCGGTTCCGGAGGTCGCGGAAGTCGTCATTCTTTGAGCATACGTAGGGGCTCCGCGGGTTCAGTGGGGCCGGGGGCGTGCGATGCGTGGCCGGGTGCGGGTGCGTTGTGGCTGGTCGCGCCCGTGCGACGGGGCCGCGCCGTACCGCACCGTGATCCGCGGCACACACCCACAGGCGTCCCACAGGCGTCCCACCACCGGCGGAACGTCCCAGGTGGTCGCGGCAACGGCATCCCAGCCTCCCACGACCGTTGGATTCCCTTCTGGGGGAGAACCGCCGTCGATAGCGTCCGCGTTGCTCACCGGGACCGCCTCCAGTTGCGGCTGACGACGTTCACACGCCCCAGGGGCCCCTCGCCCCGGCCAGAGCACCGACCAGTCCGCCCCTCATCCTCAGTCCGGCCAAGGAGACGTTCCGAAGTCATGAGAAACAGTCCCATTCATGTTCCCTGGAGAGCCAGAGTCGGCGTCTTCGCCGCCACGACGGCGCTCCTCTCGACGGGCATGCTGCTCGGTGCCGGTCCGGCGTCCGCCGCACCCACGGCGATCAGACTGACGTCCTCGTCCTGCCCCGACGAGATCGTGCAGGGCCAGACGAGCGGCTGCGTCACCGAGTTGCAGAACCTGCTCAACGCCCACGGCGCCGGTCTGACGGTGGACGGCAGCTTCGGGGCCAAGACCCTTTACGCGGTCCGCGAGTACCAGTCCTCCACCGCGATCGCCGTGGACGGCAAGGTGGGCCCGCAGACCAAGGCCAAGCTGTACGAGACCGGCGGTTCCGCCCCGGCGCCGATCAACCTGAACTCCTCGTCGTGCCCGGCGAACATCGTCCAGGGCGACACGGGCGGCTGCGTCACCGAACTGCAGCGGCTGCTCCGCCACTTCGGCTACTCGATCGACGTGGACGGCGATTTCGGATCAGGGACATACAGTGCGGTCCGGGCCTTCCAGTCGTCCAACGGCCTGACGGTCGACGGCCAGGTCGGCACGAACACCAAGCGGGAGCTCTACGACACCGACGAGTCGCCGTCCACCGCCATGGACCTGCGATCGGCGTCCTGCCCGTCGAACATCGTGGAGGGAGACAGCGGAGGCTGCATCTCGACGCTGCAGGCCCTGCTCAACGGCAAGGGACAACACCTCGACGTGGACGGCCAGTTCGGCCCGGCCACGCTGGCGGCCGTGAAGGCGTTCCAGTCGGCGGCGGGCCTTTCCGCCGACGGCGAGGTCGGCCACGACACCAAGGCCGCCCTGTACTCGAACATCAGCACGGGCGGCGGCAGCGGCGCACCGGCGCCGGTCGACCTGAACTCCAGTTCATGCCCGGGCAATATCGTGCAGGGCCAGAAGAGCGGCTGCGTCACCGAGTTGCAGAGCCTGCTCAACCACCACGGAGCCGATCTCGCCGTCGACGGCGACTTCGGACCGCTGACCTACAGCGCGGTGCGCGACTTCCAGACCGAGAACGGTCTGTCGGTCGACGGCCAGGTGGGTCCGGCCACCAAGACAGCCCTGTACAACGTGGTCACCCCGCCCGCCTCGACCCCACCCGGCGGCGGGTACAGCAAGATCCTGGACGTGGCCGAGGCCGAGGCCGGCACGGTCGAGGGCAGCGCGCGGGCGAACAGCTACGGCTCCGCCGTGGGCCTGTCGATGTCCACGAGCGACTACGCCTGGTGCGCGACCTTCGTGAGCTGGGTGGCCAAGCAGACCGGGGCCACCTCCTACCGCAACACCTACGTCTCGGGCTGGGTCAACCAGGCGCGGGCCGGCAACTACCACCTCTCGGTGACGACGGACCCGCAACCCGGCGACATCGTGGCCTTCGACTGGAACGGGGGCAATGACTTCACCGGCGGGCACGAGCACATAGGCATCGTGAGAACGGTGAGCAGCGGCTCCAGCTTCACCACCGTCGAGGGCAACACCAGCAACCCCGACGGCGGGTCGGACGGTGTGTACGTCAAGACCCGCAGCAGGAACAGCAGCTACGACGTGCTGTTCATCCGAGTCCGCTGACCGGGCGCGCTCCGGGTCCTGACCTGCGATACCGGATGCCGCCGGGAGATCCGGCCCCGGCGCGTCCGGTATCGCGGTGCCGCGGCCGGTCCGGCACCCCCCTCAGAGGAACCGGGCACACTGGTCCAGCAACCCCAGCACCTCCGCCTCCCCCGCCGGAGGCAACTGCACCACGACCTCCTCGATGCCCAGCTCCGCGTAGTGCGCCAGCTTCCCCGGCGTCGGATACACGGCGTACGGCACCACCTGGAGCGCGGCCGCGTCCCGCCCCGCACCGGCCCACACCGAGCGGAGCACCGGCAGCGACTCGGTCAGCCCGCGTCCCCCGATCGGCATCCACCCGTCCGCGTACTCGGCGATGTGCGCGAACAGCTTCGGCCCCGCGGCCCCGCCGATCAGCGTGCGCGGCCCGGCGACCGGCCCGCGCGGCTTCTGCACCGGCTTGGGGAAGGCGGAGGAGGCCCGTACGCTGCCGAACTCCCCCTCGTACGCGGTCGGTTCCTCCGCCCACAGCGCCCGCATCAGGGCCATCCGGTCGCGGGTCAGTTCCCGCCGCGTCCGCCAGGTCACCCCGTGGTCCGCGGCTTCCTCCACGTTCCAGCCGAAGCCGACGCCGAGCGTGAAGCGGCCGCCGGACAGGTGGTCGAGCGTGGCGATCTGCTTGGCGAGGTCGATGGGGTCGTGCTGGGAGACCAGGGTGATGCCGGTGCCGAGGCCGAGTCGGTCGGTGACCGCGGCGGCCTGGCCGAGGGCGACGAAGGGGTCGAGGGTACGGCCGTACTCGCGCGGCAGGTCGCCGCCGGCCGGGTACGGGGTGGTCCGCTCGACGGGGATGTGGGTGTGCTCGGGCAGGTACAGGCCGGCGAAACCGCGCTCCTCCAGCTCACGGGCGAGCCGGACGGGGGCGATGGTCTCGTCGGTGAGGAAGATCGTGACGGCTATACGCATGCCCCATCTGTACCGGGGGTGGCTCGATCTGTCCATACCGACCGGTCGGCATCACACGCCCCGCCTTTCACACCGCTATGCACATGACATACAGACGCCTGTGGATTCCCTGTCCTTCCAGGGGAGTTCACGTCCGGAGAGGAGAGTGACCGGCATGTGTGAGGACACGCACGGCATCGGCAGGCGCGCACTGTTCGTGACGGGCGCGGCGGCAGCCCTTACGTTGGGACCCGTGAGCTTCGCAGCGGCGGACGGTCAGGGCCCGGGGACCCAGAAGACGGCGACGGTGAGCGGCACGCTGCCGCCCGGCTCCCCCGACTTCGTGTACGTACCGGTCGAAGTCCCCACCGGCGTACGGGAGATCAAGGTCTCCTACACCTACGACAGACCGAGCGTCCCGGCCGGCACCACCGGCAACGCGCTCGACATCGGCATCTTCGACCAGCACGGCACCGAGCTGGGCGGCAGGGGCTTCCGGGGCTGGTCCGGCGGCGCCCGCACGGAGTTCTTCGTCCGCGCCGACGACGCGACCCCCGGCTACCTCCCCGGCCCGGTCGGCGCGGGCACCTGGTACATCGCCCTCGGCCCGTACACGGTCGCCCCGCAGGGCCTGACCTACGAGCTGACGATCACCCTGACCTACGGCGAACCCGGCACCCCGATCCGCCCGGTCTACCCGCCGCAGCGGGCCAAGGGCCGCGGCCGGGCCTGGTACCGCGGCGACTGCCACCTGCACTCCTGGTACTCCGACGGCCGCCGCACCCCCGCCGAGATCGCCGCCCTGGCCCGGGCCGCCGGCCTGGACTTCATCAACTCCTCCGAGCACAACACGCACTCGGCGCACGCGCACTGGGCCGACCAGGCCGGCGACGACCTGCTGATCATGCTCGGCGAGGAGGTCACGACCCGCAACGGCCATGTCGTCGCCCTCGGCACCGACCCCGGCACCTTCGTCGACTGGCGCTACCGGGCCCGGGACAACCGGTTCGGTCACTTCGCGCACCAGATCCACAAGGCCGGCGGTCTCGTCGTACCGGCGCATCCGCACGCCACCTGCGTGGGCTGCGCCTGGAAGTTCGGGTTCGGGGAGGCGGACGCGGTCGAGGTCTGGAACGGCCCCTACACGCCAGACGACGAGGTGGCCCTGGCGGCCTGGGACGCCTCGCTGGTGGCGTCGGTGCGGAACAACCGGCAGTGGCTCCCGGGCATGGGCAACAGCGACGCGCACCGGGACCCGGACGTC
This sequence comes from Streptomyces sp. NPDC101234, assembly GCF_044767525.1. Taxonomy (NCBI): domain Bacteria; kingdom Bacillati; phylum Actinomycetota; class Actinomycetes; order Kitasatosporales; family Streptomycetaceae; genus Streptomyces; species Streptomyces sp. NPDC101234. Next base: position 401,497 of record NZ_JBIWOA010000006.1, read on the forward strand.
GTCGGCTCGCCCCAGACGGTCGTCCTCGCCGACGACCTGTCCCGCGAGGCCATCCAGGAGGGCCTGCGCGCGGGCCGTTCCTACATCACCGAGTCGAAGAACGTGACCCTGAGCTTCACGGCGACGGGCGGGCGGGGCGAACAGGCCGGGATCGGCGAGCGCCTCGCGGTCGACGCGGACACCCCGGTGACCGTCCGCCTGGAAGCCTCCGGCGTGCCGCGCTGCACGGTCCGCTTCGTCACCGACCAGGGCGTCCTCCTCACCAGCGACCCCCTCCCGGTGGCCGGCTCCGGCACGGTGGAGTGGCGGACGACCCCGTCGTACGCGGCGTACGTCCGCGCGGAACTGCGCCACGAGACGGCGGCGGGCACGGTCCCCGGCGCCCTGGCGGCACTGACGAACCCGATCTTCCTGGGGCGGTGAACCGCGCCGGTCCACGGCTCGGCGTCCAGGGAAAACCCGTTGGGCCGCCCGGTCCGCTTCAGGCATCATCCGCTGGTGGACACCTACCTGGAGACCCCGAGGCTGGCTCTGCGCCGCTTCACCGCCGACGACGCGGACCTGCTGATCGAGCTGGACAGCGACCCGGCGGTGATGCGCTACCTGACCGGCGGCACTCCGACCCCGCCGGAGATCGTCCGCGAACGCTACCTGCCGAACATCCTCGCGAACTACGACAAGTGAGGCGGCGATCTCGGGCTGTTCGCCGCGCACGAGAAGGACGGCGGCGCGTTCATCGGCTGGTTCATCCTGCGCCCCGAGCCGGAGGGCCCGCTGGACGAGGTCGAACTCGGCTACCGGCTGCGGCGGGCCGCCTGGGGCAAGGGGTATGCCACCGAGGGCTCGCGGGCCTTGCTGGGCAAGGCGTTCAAGGAGCTCGGTGTGCGCATGGTCTGGGCGGAGACGATGTCCGTGAACCACGGTTCGCGCAACATCATGGAGAAGCTCGCGATGACGCTCGCGGAGACCATCCCCACTCCCCCCGACATGGAGACGGTCGAGGGCTCCGAGCACGGCGGCGTACGGTACGAGATCACCAAGGACCAGTGGGAACGGCACTAGCCGCCTGCCCCGGCGTCCTCGCGGCGCTGATGCCCGGTTTCCCCCTCCGAGGGGAGCCGGGCATCGTACGTTTGAGATCACCGCGAGAGCCCGAGGAGAGATTCCGTTGAACGAGGCAGAGCAGAACTCGACGCCGCCGCCCATCGACACCAGCAGGCCGCACCCGGCCCGCATGTACGACTACTACCTGGGGGGCAAGGACAACTACCCCGTCGACTCGGAAGCGGCGGATCGGGTGATGTCCCTCTTCCCGGAGATCGGAACGGGCGCGCGCATCAACCGCACCTTCATGAACCGGGCCTGCCGGCTGCTGGCGGAGCGTGGCATACGCCAGTTCCTCGACGTCGGGACCGGGATTCCGACCGCGCCCAATCTCCACCAGGTGGTGCAGGAGGTCGCTCCCTCCGCGCGCGTCGTCTACGTGGACAACGACCCCATAGTGCTGCGGCACGCGGAGGCGCTCCTGCGCAGCGCTCCCGAGGGGCGGACCGGGTACATCCAGGCCGACGCCAGGGAACCCGAGAAGATAATCGAGGGCGCGGGGGAGATCCTCGACCTCGATCAGCCGGTCGCCCTGTCCATGGTCGCCCTCCTCCACTTCCTCTCCGACGAGCACCGGCCCCACGACCTTGTGAAGAGCCTCCTCGATTCCCTCCCCTCCGGAAGCCACCTCGTGCTCTCGCACGTGACCGGGGACTTCGATCCGGAGACATGGGAGAAGATCGTCGGCATCTACCGCGAGAGCGGGGTGCCCGCGCAGGTCCGCTCCCGGGCGGAGTTCACCCGCTTCTTCGAAGGCCTCGAACTCCTGGAACCCGGCGTCCAGGTGGCCACGGACTGGCACCCCGAGCCCGGCGACCAGAAACCCCACTCCCCGGTCCCGCTGTACGTCGGTGTGGCCCGCAAACCGTGACGCCGTCCGACAGGACGTCGTTCATGTGCCGCCGGTTTCGTGTGAGAGAGGCAGGCCGGGAAGTGTCCTGGCCCGCCCGCTCCGGTACTCACCTCCGCCAGAACAGGTGGTGCGTCACGCCGCTCGGGCTGGGCACGACGTCCAGGTGGAAGCGGTCGAGCAGTTCGTCGGGGGACTCCCACAGCCGTTGTCCGGACCCGAGCGTGAACGGCGAGACCGCCACGTGCAGGGTGTCGACGAGGTCGGCTTCGAGGAACTGCCGGATGGTGGTGACCCCGCCGCCGAGCCGGACGTCCTTGCCCTGCGCCGCTTCCCGCGCCTGCCGGAGGACCGTGGCAGGGTCGCCGTCCACGAAGTGGAAGGTGGTGTCGGAGAGCGTGAACGACGGCCGCTCGTGGTGGGTCATGACGAACACCGGCGTGTGGAACGGGGGCTCGTCACCCCACCAGCCGAGCCAGTCATGGTCCTGCCATGGGCCACGCTGGGGCCCGAACTTGTTGCGGCCCATGATCTCGGCGCCGATGTTCCACGCGAATTCCCGCGTGAAGTAGTTGTCGAGCCCCCGGCTCCCGCCGGGTTCGGTCCGCATGGGCCAGCTCGCCGTGGCCCCGGCCCAGGAGAAGAGCCGCTCGGGCCGGTCGAGGCCGAACGGCCGCTCAAGACTCTGGTCCTCACCGGGACCGGCACCGATCCCGTCACTCGAGACGTTGAAGTTCATGACTCTCAGCAGCTGATCCACGTCGTTCCTCACCAGACCCTGTCGCACCGTCGCGGGGCAAGCGCCCCACACCATGACGTCGAACGAGACACGACCGGATCGACAACGGCCTGGAACTTTTTTCCCGCGCCCGCGCCGCCGCCTTCGGCTCGCGCGTCTTCCAGGGCCGTCATGGTCTCGGGCGAGTTCCTGATCCCGTCGGTCGCCGCCGGAACCCCGGTGCGGTGTCGGAGCCGTCTGCGAAACTGCGCATGTGAGTCTCACCACCGCGCCCGCCTCCCACGATCCGGCCCGGGACTTCCCCGAGTTGGCGCCGTACGCACGTACGGTCGTACGGCTGCATCCGCGCCGGGGCGTCCCCGGGCCACGGGGCAGTCACCTCGGCGGCCCGATGCTGTGGCCGGCCGCCGAGCCGTGGCCTCGGTGCGGCGAGCACGCGGAGCCGATGACCGCGGTGGCCCAGTTGACGACGGCGGACTTCCCGGAGATCCGCTTCCCGGACGGCACCGACGTCGTACAGCTGCTGTGGTGCCCGGACTGGCACGACCAGCCGCATCCGGAGGGCTGGGGCCAGGCGTGCCGGCTGTTCTGGCGCCGGGCAGCCGAAGTGACCGACCTCCTCACGGAGCAACCGCGCTCCGAGGACCCCGATCCGGACATGGTCCCGCGCCCCTGTGTGCTGCACCCGGAGCGGCTGACGGAGTACCCCTGCGTCGAGGAGCTCCCGGCCGGACCGGCGCGGCGGTACGAGGCCTGGCTCGCCGAACGGAACCTGCCCGACGACGTGTCGGCGATCCCCGGCTACAAGCTGGGCGGCAGCATGACCTGGGGCGTGACCGACCGGCCCGAGCGCCTGGAGTGCGAGGCGTGCCGGGCGCCGCTGGAGCTGTTCCTGCAGTTCGACACGTCCGAGTACGGGCTGGGCAGCTGGGGCCCGGAAGGTACGCCCGACCGTTTCTGGCCCCTGGAGGAGCGCGGGCTGGAGCCGCGCACCGACGCCTGGTGGGCCGCGCTGGAACCGACGGGCATGACCATCGGCCGGGGCGGCCACGCGGGTCTGTTCGTCTGCTCGGCCGACCCCCGCCACCCCGCCTCGCACTTCACACAGTAGGAGCGTCCATGTCCGACCGCAGATTCCGTGTCACCACCGCGTTCCAGCGGCACATCGCCAACCCGCTGACGCGCCTCATGCCCTTCCAGACGCTGCTGGAGACCACCGGGCGGGTCTCCGGGCAGCCGCGGCGGACGCCGCTCGGGGGGAAGCGGGTGGGGGACTCCTTCTGGCTGGTGTCGGAGTTCGGGGTCAGGTCGCAGTACGTGCGGAACATCCAGGCCGATCCGCGGGTGCGGGTGCGGATCGGCGGGCGGTGGCATCACGGCACCGCCCACCTGCTGCCCGACGACGACCCGGTCGCCCGGCTGCGCACCCTGCCCAAGGGCAACAGCGCCGCCGTGAAGATGCTGGGCACGCAGCTCCTGACGATCCGGGTCGATCTCACCGACTGAGCGGGCGCGCCCCGAACGGGACCGCCCCGAAGGGGCGCGGGGAACTGGGCGACCAGCCACGACGGCGCCGCGGACGGCAGACGGCCCGTCGCGGCGCTTCCGGCAGAACGCTCAGCTCGCCGCCTTGTAGAACGCGTACGTCGCCGAGTACGGCACCGAGATCTGGTCGGTGCCGGTGCAGACGGCGGCCGGGGCCACACCGCCCTCCGTGTCCAGGCGCTGGACGTAGGTGACGCCCTCGAACGTCCCGGCGCCACGGGTGGCCGTGGCCTTCAGGAGCAGTTCGGGGACGGCGCCGTCCTTCGCGGAGGTGGCGACCGCGGAGGCGTTGACGGCGCTGCCGTCGACCGTGGAGACCCAGACCGGGCCGCGGGAGTGCAGGGCGACCGGGCGGTGGGCGCGGTCCCGCTTGTCGGAGAGGGTGGCGGCGGGCTCCAGGAGCTTCCAGGCGCCGTCGGTGCAGGTATAGGTCTGCACGCCGTGCGCGGAGTAGACGCCGGTCAGCTTGTTGCCGTCGGGCACCGCCAGCGCGGCGGGGGCGTGCACGGCCGGGAGGCGGGCGGGCTGCGTGGACGCGGCCTGGACCGCCGTCGTGCCGAGCAGGGTGGCGGCCGCCGCTGCGGCTACGGCCGTGGTGGTCAGAGCGAGTCTCTTGGCGAGCTTCATGGAGTGGTCTCCAAGGATTTCGTGCGTGTCGGAGGAAGGGAGCGGCCGGACATCGACAGACCGGAAACCGGCCGTCCCCCTTGTCACATCCGGACGCTACGGATCCATGACCGCTTTCGGAACCCGATGCCCGATCTCTGCCCGCACGGGACGCCTCCCGGATCCCCAAAGGGCAATCAGACATGCCGAGTTGTCACCCTCATCCCGGCCAGACGATCGCCTGCACCTCGCTGTAGGCGTGCAGCGCGTACGAGCCCACGTCCCGTCCCACCCCGCTCTTCTTGAACCCTCCGAAGGGCGCCTCCATGTTCCGCCCCACGGTGTTGACCCCGACGCCGCCCGCCCGCAGCCGCCGCGCCACCCGGAAGGCCCGGGCCACGTCCCCCGACCAGACGTAGTCGATGAGGCCGTAGTCGGAGTCGTTGGCGAGGGCGATGCCCTCTTCCTCCTCGTCGAAGGGGACGACGGAGACGACCGGGCCGAAGATCTCCTCCCGGACGGCCCGCATGTCGTGCGTACAGTCGGCGAGGAGGGTGGGGGTGAGGTAGAAACCCCGCTCCAGGGGCGGGCGTTCACCGCCCGCCACCACCGTCGCGCCTTCTTTCCTGGCCAGTTCGACGTACGCCTCGACGCGTGCCCGGTGCTCGGCGGTGATCAACGGCCCCACCACCGTGCCGGGTTCCGAAGGGTCCCCGACCTTCAACCGGCTGGCGTAGGCGGCCAGTTCCTCGACGAGACGGTCGTACAGCCCACGCTGCACCAGCACCCGCGTGGGCGCCGTGCAGATCTGTCCGCTGTAGAAGGAGAAGGTGGTGCCGATCCCGGCCACCGCCGACCCGACGTCCGCGTCCTCGAAGACGACCGCCGCGCCCTTCCCGCCCAGCTCCATCAACTGGCGTTTCATGTCCCGCCCGCACACCTCGCCGATGCGCTGCCCGACGGCCGTGGACCCGGTGAAGCTCACCATGTCGACGTCGGGTGACGCGACGACGGCCTCGCCCACCCCCACGTCCTGCCCGGAGACGACGTTCACGACCCCGGCCGGAGCCCCCGCCGCCTCCAGCGCCTCCGCCATCCGGTAGACGGACAGGGGATCCTGCGGGGCGGGCTTCACGACCACCGTGTTGCCCATCGCCAGCGCCGGTGCGACCTTGCCCGCCGGGTTGGCCCACGGGTTGTTGTACGAGGTGATGCAGGCGACCACACCGACCGGCTGGCGCACGGCCAGCGCGCCCATCACCCCGGCCTTGCCCATCGGGCCGGCCTCGTTGATCTGCGGCGGGATCGCCCACTCCGCCGGTTCGACGGTGGCGTAGCGGCGGAAGCGGGCCACGGCCACCCCCACCTGCATCGCGCGGGCGGTCCCGGTGGTCGCCCCGGTCTCGGCCCGGGCCAGGTCGGCGTACGGTCCCAGCTGCCCCCGGATGATGTCGGCGGCCCGGCCCAGCACCGCCGCCCGCTCCCCCGCCGGTGTCCGCGACCAGGCGTCGAAGGCCTCCCGGGCGGCCTCGCACGCGGACCGGACCTGTTCCGAGGAGGCCTCGGGGGCCCAGCCGACGGTCTCCTCGGTCGCCGGGTCGACGACCTCGTAGTGCCCGCCGTCCGGTTCCACCCAGGCACCGCCCACGAACAGCCGCTGCCCGTCGGACACCGCACTCACCGGGTGCTCACCGTCCTGGTGTCCCGACCGGACCGCAGCACCCTGCCCGGTACGGCCCCGCTCACCACGTCGTCCCGGATGGCCTCGACGCCGTTGACCCAGACCGCGTGCACGCCGATCGCCTTCGCGTCCAGGCGGGGGCTGTCTCCCGGCAGGTCGTGCACCAGGGTGGCCTGGCCGGCGGCGATCCGCTCCGGGTCGAAGAGCACGAGGTCCGCATGCCAGCCCTCCGCGATCCGCCCCCGCTCCCGCAGCCCGAAGAGCCGGGCGGGATCGTCGGTCAGCATCTTCACGGCCTGTTCCAGGCCGAGCAGCTTCCGCCCGCGCAGACAGTCCCCGATGAACCGGGTGGTGTACGGCGCCCCGCACATCCGGTCCAGATGCGCCCCCGCGTCCGACCCGCCCAGCATCACGTCCTCGTGCTGCCAGGTCTCGGCGCGCAGCGCCCAGGAGGCGGGGTCGTTGTCGGTGGGCATGGGCCACAGGACGGTGCGGAGGCCGTCGGCGGCGCAGATCTCGACCAGGGTGTGGAAGGGGTCCTGGCCGCGCTCCCGGGCGATGTCCTTGACCACCCGCCCGCTGAGCCCGGCGTTGGCCTCGCTGTAGGTGTCCCCGATGACGTACCGCCCGAAGTTCGCCAGCCGCCGGAAGACCCCGGCTTCCTTGCTGTTGGCGCGCGCCAGCATCTCGGCCCGTACGTCCGGGTCGCGCAGCTTCTCGATCCGCTCCGGAACCGGCAGCCCGAGGATCGGTCCCCACCCGGGGATGAGGTTCAGCGCGCAGAAGGTCCCGAGCGACATGTTCATCGGTGTGAGGATGGGCATGGTCAGCGCCACCACCCTGCCGCCCGCCTTCCGGGCCCGCTCGCCGGCCTGGAGCTGCCGGGGGACCCGCTCGGGCACGGCGGCGTCGACGGTCAGCACGTTCCAGTTCAGCGGCCGCCCGGCCACCGCGCTCATCTCGGCGAACAGCTCGATCTCGGCGTCGCTGAACTGGTCGAGACACCCGGCGACGATCGCCTCGATCTGTGTCCCCTCGTGCTCCCCGACCGCTTTCGACAGGGCCAGCAGCTCGGCGGGGAGCGCGTGCCGCGAGGCCACCGGCTGCCCGTCCCCGTCGGAATGGGTGCTGGACTGGGTGGTGGAGAACCCCCAGGCGCCCGCGTCCATGGCCTCGTGCAGCAGCCGCACGATCTCCGCGAGTTGCTCCTCACTGGGCTGCCCGCCGATCGCGTCCGGCCCCATCACGTACCGGCGCAGGGCGCAGTGCCCCACCATGAACCCGGCGTTGACGGCGATCCGCCCTTCGAGCGCGTCCAGATACTCCCCGAAGGAGTTCCAGCTCCAGGGCGCCCCTTCCTCCAGGGCGACCAGGGACATGCCCTCGACCTTGGACATCATGCGGCGGGTGTAGTCGGCGTCGTCGGGGCGGGACGGGTTCAGGGGCGCGAGGGTGAACCCGCAGTTCCCGGCGGCCACGGTCGTGACGCCGTGGTTCAACGAAGGGACCGCGTACGGGTCCCAGAAGAGCTGGGCGTCGTAGTGCGTGTGCGGATCGACGAACCCGGGGGCGAGGACGAGCCCGGTGGCGTCCTCGCTGGTACGGGACTCCTCGGTGACGGTTCCGACGACGGCGATACGACCGTCACGGATGCCGACGTCGGCGGTGAAGGCGGGCGCGCCGGTGCCGTCGACGACCTTCGCCCCTTTGATGACGTGATCGAGCATGAACCTTGCCTCCTCAGCATGCGCTGCGGTGACCGACCTGTCTTTCAGGGGCGTGGGGAACTGCGCGACCAGCCCCCACACGCCCGCAGCCGCCGACGAACCCTCAAGCCCCCTGACGGAACCGCGTAGTCCGGTGCACGGGATCCGTGTCGATCTTCGGAATCACGTGCTCCCCGATCAACCGGATCGTCTGCAGCGTCTCCTCCTTCGGCACACCCACCGGCAACCCGAAGCTCAACTGGTCCGCCCCGGCCTGCTCCCACCGCTTGCACTGCCGCAGCACCTCGTCCGGGTCCCCGCAGATCAGCAGCTCCTCCTCGACCAGCAGCTCCACGAACTCCGGCGTGTACTCCGGCAGCGTCTCCGGCCAGACCGGGAACCCCTCGGGCCGCGGGAACGTGTCGTGGTACCGGAACACCAGGGAGGGCAGATAGTGCAGTCCGCCGCTCGCCGCGATCCGGATCGCCTCGTCGTGGGTCGGCGCGCAGATCGCCGTGGTCGTCACCATGACGTTGTCGTTGACGAAGTCCCCGACCGGCTCCGCGTTCACGATCGCGGTCTTGTACTGCTCCAGCACCCACTCCATGTCGGAGACCTTCTGGATGCTGAACCCGAGCACCCCCAGCCCCTTCTTCGCCGCCATGGCGTACGACGGCGGGGACCCGGCCGCGTACCACATCGCGGGGTGCGACTTGCCGTACGGCTTCGGCAGCACCTTCCTCGGCGGCAGCTGCCAGTGCTTGCCCTGGAAGCCGACGTACTCGTCCTGCAGCCACATCTTGGGGAACTCGGCGATGGTCTCCTCCCAGATCTCCTTGGTGTAGTTCATGTCGGTCACACCAGGGATGAACCCGAGGATCTCGTGGGAGCCGGCGCCGCGTCCGCTGCCGAACTCGAAGCGGTTGCCGCTGAGATGGTCGAGCATGGCGACCTTCTCGGCGACCTTCACGGGGTGGTTGACCTGGGCCAGGGGGTTGAAGATCCCGGAGCCGAGGTGGATCCGCTCGGTGGCGTGGGCCAGATAGCCGAGGTACACGTCGTTGGCGGACAGGTGCGAGTACTCGTCGAGGAAGTGGTGTTCGGAGGCCCAGGCGTACTTGAACCCCGACTTGTCCGCCTGGATGACGTACTCGGTCTCCTCCATCAGTGCCTTGTGCTCGGCCAGCGGGTCGGTCTCGGCGCGCTTGCCCACGTATCCCTGTACAAAGAGCCCGAATTCCAAGGCGGTTCACCGTCCCAAGTCCAGGTGGGTGGTCCTTATGAGTCCTACGCACTTTCTGACGTAGCGTCAGAAAAATCAATAGCTGACGAGCCGTCAGATGACACTGACCCCCGCCAGCCACCCGCCGTCGATCACGAACGGCTGCCCGGTGATGTACGAAGAGTCGTCCGAGGTCAGGAAGAGCGCCAGCCTGGCCACCTCCTCGGCCCGCCCGATCCGGCCCAGCGGCACGAGCTTGCGGTACAGGTCGTCGAGGGCGCGGCTCATCTCCTCCGGGTCGGCGGTCGGGTCGAGCCGTGCCGGGTTGGACATCGCGGTGTCGATGGCGCCGGGGCAGATCGCGTTGACCCGTATCCCCCGGTCGGCCAGTTCCAGCGCGGCGACCCGGGTGAGGCCGAGCACCGCGTGCTTGGTCGCGGCGTACGTGCCGACCGCCGCCATCCCGGTCAGCGCCGTGTAGGAGGCCGTGTTGACGATGGTCCCGCCGTCGGCCAACTCCGGTGCGACCGTCTTCATACCCAGGAAGCAGCCGACCTGGTTGACCTGTACGACCTGCATGAACTCGTCGAGGGGCGTGTCCACGAGCGCGTTGAACCGCAGGATGCCCGCGTTGTTCACCAGCCCGTCGAGCCGGCCGTACGCCTTCTTCGCGGCGGCCACGGCGGCCTGCCACTCCCCCTCCACACCCACGTCCAGATGGACGTAGGCCGCCCCTATCTCCTTGGCGAGCGCCTCTCCCTGGTCGTCCAGCACATCCGCCACGACGACCCGCGCGCCCTCCGCGACGAAGAGCCGTGCCTCCTGTTCGCCCTGCCCGCGCGCCGCCCCGGTGACGATGACGACGCGCCCGTCCAGCTTGCCCATACCGCTCCTCAGGTCAGGCGGGGCGCGACCTCGGCCCCGAACGCGTGGATCTGGTCGATGAGTTCGGCCCGGCTCCGGCTGCGGAACCGCACCTGGATCTGGTGCACACCCATGTCGCCGTAGGCCCTGAGCGACTCGGCGAGTTCCTCGGGGCTCCCGCTGAGGGTGCGGCGGCCCACCTCCCACCCGGGCACGCCGACGTACAGCGGCTCGGCGATCGCGCCCACGGTGATCGGTTCCTCGACACCCGCGTCCTCGCGCAGCCGCAGCAGCCGGTCGATCTGCGCGGGCAGCCGGTCCCTGGGGTCGCCCTGGGGCAGCCAGCCGTCGCCCTTGAGGGCGGCTCGGCGCACGGCGGCCGGTGACGACCCGCCGACCCACACCGGCACCCGTTCCTGGGCGGGCCGGGGGCGCTGTCCGAGCCCCTCGAAGTCGTAGAACTTCCCGTGATGGGACGGGAACTCATCCGGCCCGAGAGCCGCCCGCAGTGCGTCGATCGCCTCGTCCAGCACCGCTCCCCGCTGCCGGAAGTCCACGCCCAGCACCTCGAACTCCTCCGCCACATGCCCGGCGCCGACCCCGAGGATCAGCCGGCCGCCGGAGAGGTGGTCGAGGGTCGCGTACTGCTTGGCGGAGAGCAGGGGGTGCCGTAGGCCCACGATGGCGACATGGCTGAGCAGGCGCACCCGCTCGGTCACGGCGGCCAGGTGGGCGAGGGTGGCGACCGGGTCGTACCAGACCGTGCTCATGGCCGGGGCCAGCCGGCGCGGGATCGCCACGTGGTCGCAGACGGCGAGGTAGGCGAAGCCGGCGTGCTCGGCGGCGCGGGCGATCGCCACGAGGTCCGCCGGACCGGCGGCGGCCTCCCAGGGCTCCGCGAAGATGGTGGACTGGGACTGGACGGGGAGCTGCATCCCGTACGCCGGCCGCCCGCCCGGCAGGGCTTGGATGGACACACACCCTCCTGAACGCGATGGACTGGATCCGATGGCCCGGATCCGGTGGACGTATCCGATAGACGTATCCGCTGAACCGAAACTGACGATCCGTCACATCAGAGCTGTCGGAGCCATCGTCTTGCCTGACGCTCGGTCAGACAAGGGTCGGGAGCGTTGATCGTCCGGTGAAGAATGTCCGCCTCTCTGACCGATTGGCCCGAGGCCGTCGTGGTCGTGTCTCGGGCATGTCACCGGGTGAGGGCGGCCCGACCGGGGTTCGTAGTGCCTGGTGACGGCCCGGGGATCCGGGTCGCGCAGACCACGGGGAGACCGAGATGATCCGCAACCGCATCGCCGCGCTGGCCGCCACCGCAGTCGCCGCGTCCCTGCTGCTGACCGCCTGCAACGCCACCGACGAGGCCGCCGGTGCCGCCTCGGCGGCCAAGGACGGCGTCGGCGCCGCACTGCAGAGCCTGCACTTCGACAACGGCACCGCGAAGCAGCACAAGGCCACCCCGAAGACGGGCGACTGGGCCACCGGGGCCGGCAAGCCGGCGACGGCCCCGGCCGCCAAGAAGTGGGTGCAGCTGAGCGCGTCCCGGGCGGGGGACCTGAACCCGGTCGTCGTCAACGGCGCGGGCTTCACCCTCTACCGCTTCGACAAGGACACCGCGAACCCGTCCAGGTCCAACTGCAACGACGCGTGCGCGACCACCTGGCCGCCCGTGGTCGTCGCCCCGGGCGGCAGGATCTTCATCGACGGTGTGGACAAGTCCGAGGTCGGCGTGGTCAAGCGCGCCGACGGCAACCTCCAGGTGACCGTCGGCGGCTGGCCGGTCTACCGCTTCAGCAAGGACCTCAAGCCCGGCGACACCAACGGGCAGGGCGTGGGCGGTACGTGGTTCGGCGTGACCCCGGACGGCAGGAAGGCGGGCGTCCAGGACCAGGGAAGCACCGGCGGCGGACAGACCGGCACGGCCGCAGCGACCAGCGTCGTCCTCTCCGACGAGCGTGACTTCGGCGACCCCTCCGAGGGGCTGGCCGGCTCCGGCTGCAAGAACGTCGCCCGCGACGACTCCGCTTCCTCCCTCCGGGCCTCCGGCACGCTGAAGATCTGGTCGGAGAAGAACTGCAAGGGCGAGTCCAAGGTGGTCCAGGGCGACATCGCCGACCTGGCGTCGATCGGCTTCGCCAACAAGATCTCGTCGGTGTTCCTCGGCTGACACCGACCGGCACGCACCGGGCCGCGGCCCCTTTCCCGCGGGGGACCGCGGCGGGCGCGCGGCGGGCGCGCACAGTGAGCGGCGCGGAAGGGGCGAGACGGCGCGGGACGGGACGGCACAGCACAAGGCCGCGCAGCACAGGCCCGCGCCGGGCCCTGCTTCCGGACACGGTCCGGCAGGGCCGGGCGGCGGGAACGGGGCTCAGCCGGTCGCGCCCGGAGCCGACCCCGCCCCCTGCCCCGGCCACAGGCCGTCGGGGGTCAGGCCCAGGAGGTCGATCGAGTTGCCTCGGACGATGCGTTCGACCACGTCCGGGGGCAGGTGGCCCATCTGGGCCTCGCCGACCTCTCGTGACTTCGGCCAGGTGGAGTCGGAGTGCGGGTAGTCGGTCTCGTAGAGGACGTTGCCGAGACCGATCGCATCCAGGTTCTTCAGACCGAACGCGTCGTCGAAGAAGCAGCCGTAGACGTGCTCCGCGAAGAGTTCGGACGGCGGCCGGTGCACCTTGTCGGCGACTCCGCCCCAGCCCCGGTTCTCCTCCCACACCACGTCGGCGCGTTCGAGGATGTAGGGGATCCAGCCGATCTGGCCCTCCGCGTACATCACCTTCAGGTCGGGGAAGCGTTCGAACTTGCCGCTCATCAGCCAGTCGACCATCGAGAAGCAGCAGTTGGCGAAGGTGATGGTGGAGCCGACGGCCGGCGGGGCGTCCGCCGAGGTGGAGGGCATCTTGCTGCTGGAGCCGATGTGCATGGCGACCACCGTGCCGGTCTCGTCGCAGGCGGCGAGGAAGGGGTCCCAGGCGTCCGTGTGGACGGAGGGCAGCCCCAGGTGCGGGGGTATCTCGGAGAAGGCGACGGCACGGACACCGCGGGCCGCGTTGCGGCGGACCTCGGCGGCCGCCAGCTCCGCGTCCCACAGGGGGATGAGCGCGAGGGGGATGAGCCGGCCCTGCGCGAGCGGGCCGCACCACTCCTCCACCATCCAGTCGTTGTACGCCTGGACACAGAGCAGGGCCAGTTCGCGGTCCTTGGCCTCGGTGAAGGTCTGCCCGCAGAAGCGCGGGAAGGTCGGGAAGCAGAGGGCGGACTGGACGTGGTTGACGTCCATGTCGGCGAGCCGCTGCGGGACGTCGTACGACCCCGCCCGCATCTGCTCGTACGTGATCACTTCGAGCTTGATCTCGTCGCGGGAGTAGCCCACGGCGGTGTCGAGGCGGGTGAGGGGGCGGTGCAGGTCCTCGTAGATCCACCAGTCGCCTGTCGGGCCGTCCTCCCCGGGCTTCCCCATGACCGGCCTGAACCGGCCGCCGAGGAAGCTCATCTCCCTCAGCGGGGCACGGACTATGCGCGGCCCGACGTCCAGGTACTTCTTCGGGAGGCGGGACTGCCAGACGTCCGGCGGCTCCACGGTGTGGTCGTCGACGGAGATGATCAGCGGAAACGTGCCGTCCTGGGTGTCCATGGCGCTCACGGTAGCGCCGATCTGACGAACCGTCAGCTAGTGGATGACGGATCGTCAGCAGTCGCAGGCCGCGTGCCGGGCCAGCACGGCCAGCTCGTCCTCCTCCAGCCTGCGGGTGCGGCGGGCGGCGGGGTCGTAGGCGACACAGGTGCTCACACAGGTGCAGAACACCTGGTCGCCCCGCGTGATCCGACTGGTCAGCCGGAAGGAGGTGCGGCGGACCGCGCTCACGGTGGTGCTGATGACGGCCGGTTCCGGGCGGAGGTCGAGCGCCTCGGTGTAGTCGAGTTCGTGGCGGGCGTAGATCACGCGGACGCGAACGGCCTGCCCGGGGTGGCCGCGCTGGAGGTAGAAGAGGTCCACGTGGGCGTCCTGGACCATCTCCAGGAGGCGGACGTTGTTCACGTGGTTCATCGGGTCCAGATCACTCATCCGGACCGGGCGGCTGTAGAGGTGGGGGCGGTGGTGGTGCGGCTGCTGCTGCGCGGGCACGGGGGCGGGCACAGCGGCGGGCGCGGGGGCCGGGGCGGGGACCGCCGTCAGGGTCGCATGGCTCACTGCTCGGCTCCCTGCTCGGCTCCCTGCTCGGCTCCCAGCGCGTCCTCGGCCAGGTCCGCCGCGGCACTCGCGCCGCCCGACCGGTCGATCTCGGCGCGCAGGCCGGCGACGGCCGCGCGGACGGCCGGGTCCGCCGAGACCCGCAGCACGGCCGCCCGCAGCGACTCCGCGGTGACCCGCTCGCGCGGCAGGTGCACCCCGAGTCCCAGGTCCTCGATCCGGCCCGCGTTGACGCGCTGCTCCGCCATCTGCGGGATCGCCACCATCGGCACCCCGTACCGGACGGCCTCCATCGTGCCGCCCATCCCCGCATGGGTCACGAAGACGTCCGCGTGCGCCAGCACGGCCAGCTGCGGCACCTGCGCATGCACCTCGACATGGGCGGGGAGCGGGCCGAGCTGGTCCGGGGTGACGTCCGGGCCGACGGCCATCACCACGTGGTGGGGGAGGTCGGCGAAGGCCTCGGCGCACACCCGGTAGAACTCCGGGCGCCGGGTGAACTGGGAGCCCAGCGAGACCAGCAGCACGGGCACGTCGGGGCGGGGCGGCTGCCAGGACCCCTGGTAGGAGCGGTCACCGAGGACGGGCCCGACGTAGGCGACGCGGCGGGCGGCGACGGTGTCCGCACCACGCTGGAAGGAGCGGGGCAGGAAGGCGATCGCCCGGTCGGGCCGCTCGACCTCGTGGATGCGGGCGGGGTCGAGACCGCGCACGGCGAAGGCGGCGGCCAGGTCGTCGTACCCGGGGAGGCCGGCGAGACCGTCAGCGCCGTCGAAGAACTCGGGGAACAGTCCGTCGTAGGCCATGTGGGTGGGCGAGCACAGGACGGTCGGCACACCCCACTGGGCGCCCAGCAGCAGCCCCGCGAAGCCGTAGACGTCGTAGAGGACGAGGTCGGGGCGGTCGTGTTCGTACGCCCGGGTCAGCGCGGGCAGGGAGCCCAGCGAGGCGTGCACCGCGCGGGCGAAGCCCTCCGCGAGGCGCTCGGGCGCGTCGGAGCCGTCGCTCTCCACCGGGTAGACGACGGGCTCGGCGCCGGCCGCCTTCACCGCGGGCGCGAAGTCCTCGGTGATGGCGTACGTGACCCGGTGGCCCCGGCGCACCAGCTCCTCCACCACGCCCAGGGTCGGGTTCACATGCCCCTGCATCGGCAGGTTGACCACGGCGATGTGCGCCGGTCCCTGCGGGAGAGGCGGGGTCGAGGAGGCGGCGGGGCTGGTGCCAGGCACGATGGGCGTTTCCTGTTCCTGTACGGCGCGTTGGAGGACACTCGTCGGTTCGTGTGGGGCCGTGGTGTGGGGAGACGGGCATCGGTACAACGACGCCGACCCGTGTCACGCGACTGGCAACGGACGGAAGACAACCCCTTCGTGGTGACCTGCGGGGCGGCGGGTTGACCGGACGGGCGTGACGGCGGGTCGTGGGCGGGCGTGACCGCAGGTCGTGGGCGGGCGTTGGGCGGCGTGGAGGACCGCCGCCACGAGTCGCCACGAGCCGCCACGACAGGAGCCGCCTCATGCCCGGAACGCAGCTGCCCTTCATGGAGGAGGGGATGGCCCGTTGGCCGTTCGGTCCGCCCAATGCCGGGATCGCGCTGGACTTCGCGGGAGCGCCGCCCGAACTCGCCGAACTCCGGACGCTGGTGCGCGAGCGCTGGGCCGATCTGCCGCGGCTGGGACGGCAGTTGGTGCGCGACGAGCGGCGGGCCCGGTCGGGCTGGTCGCGCCGGCACCGCTGGGAGACCCCGGCAGCCGGTCCCGACCCGGCCGCGCAGCTACGGGACCAGGGCGGGGAGACCCTGGAGGAGGCCGTACGGGACTGGTTCCACACCCCTCTCCCGTCCGGCGAACCGCCCTGGAACCTGCACCTGCTGCGCGGCCCGGCCGAGGGCGAGTTCACCCTCCTCTTCCGGATGCACCACAGCCTTCTGGACGGACGGTCGCTGACCACCCTGCTGCGCGCCCTCCTGGACGGCTGCGGCCCGGTGGACGCCGACGCCTCGGCGGCCGGACCGGGCGAGCTGCGCCGCGTCCCCGCGCCCGGCACCCAACCGGGCCTGCTGACGGCCGGCCTGGCGGTGCCGTTGCCGGGGAAGGGGGAGCGGGTGACGGCGTACTCGGTCGTACGACTGCCTCCCGAACTCGTACGGGCCGCGCGCGGGCGCGCGGGGGCGACCACCAACACCGTCTTCCTGGCGGCCGTTTCGGGCGTACTGCGCTCCTGCCTGCTGACCTCGAACGCCTCTGACGCCTCTGACACCTCCGACCCCGCCGGACGACGGGTCTGGCTGTCCGTCCCGGTGGACCAACGGCCCGCCGACCGCGGCGACTTCCTGGGCAACGCGTTCTGCAACGTCCGGCTGCCCGCTCCGGTCGGCCTGGCCGACCCGGCCGCCCGGCTCCGGGCCTGCGCCGGTCTGCTCACCACCGTCACCCGCCCCCTCAGCAGGACGGAGAAGTTCTTCGAGGCGGCCGTCACCGCCCTGCCAGGACCGGCCCAGGCGCTCGCCCGCGGCCGCCTGTTCGCCCCGGACTACGCGCCGGCCGCCTGCACCTACGTCCATCTCCGCGAGTCCGGCCGTACCCTGGCCGGGCGTCCGCTGCGCCGGATCAGCCTGGTCCCCATGGTGCCGCCGGACGACACGGTCACCTTCGCGCTGGGCGGCTGCGCCCGCGGCCACACCCTGAGCGTGTGCACCAACTCGGGCGCCGAGGACGCCGACCTGCTCGCGGAGTCGTTCCGCCATGAACTCGCGCTGCTGGCAGAGGCCGCTTCCGCGTGAAGAGTGTTCCGCCGACAGAGGCCACTTCTGTGTGAAGAGTGTGTGGACCACCGTGTGTCGCCCTGTGATCGGTGTCTCGCCCGGCTGACGCAACCCCCGTGAACAAGGCAAACTGACGGGGTGGATCGGGATGTCTAGGGGGACGGGCATGGACGGTGGACCGCGGGTACCGGAGCAGCGGCGCCCCTCCTCCTCTGCGGAGGCGGCGGCGCTGCGCTTCAGTGTGCTCGGTCCGGTGCGCGCCTGGCGCGAGGAGGAGCCGCTCAACACCGGCTCCCCCCAGCAACGCGCGCTGCTCGCCGCCCTGTTGCTGCGCGAGGGCCGGACGGCGACCGCGGCCGAGCTGATCGACGCGCTGTGGGGCCCCGAGCCGCCTTCGCAGGCGCTGGCGGCGGTCCGCACCTACGCGTCCCGGCTGCGCAAGGTCCTGGACCCCGGGGTCCTGGTCAGCGAGTCGGGCGGATACGCGGTGCGCAGGCTCGGCGAGGGCGCCCTGGATCTGGCGGCGGCGCAGGACCTGGCGGCGGAGGCGGAGAAGGCGAAGAACGGCGGGGACCTGTGCCACGCCCGTGACGTGCTGAACCGGGCGCTGGCGCTGTGGGACGGCGAACCGCTGGCGGGGGTGCCGGGCCCGTACGCCGACGCACAGCGGGTCCGTCTGGAGGAGTGGCGGCTCCAACTCCTCGAAACCCGCCTGGACATGGACCTGGAGCAGGGCTGCCACGCGGAGGCGGTCTCGGAGCTGACGGCCCTGACGGCCGCCCACCCCCTCCGCGAACGCCTCCGTGAGCTGCTCATGCTCGCCCTGTACCGCAGCGGCCGCCAGGCGGAGGCCCTCGCGGTGTACGCCGACACCCGCCGCCTCCTCGCCGAGGAACTCGGCGTCGACCCGCGCTCGGGCCTGCGCGAGCTGCAGCAGCGCATCCTCCAGGCCGACCCGGCCCTGGCGGAGCCCTCCTCACCGGCGGCGGAGCCCCCGGCCGTCCCGGTCCGCCCGGCCCAACTCCCGGCGACCGTGCCCGACTTCACCGGCCGTTCGGCCTTCGTCACCGAGCTGAGCGAGGTGCTGGCCTCGGCGGAGGGCCGGGTGATGGCCGTATCGGCGCTGGCGGGCATCGGGGGCGTCGGCAAGACGACCCTCGCGGTCCATGTGGCCCACCAGGCCCGGTCCGCCTTCCCGGACGGCCAGTTGTACGTCGACCTGCAGGGCGCCGGCTCGCGGGCGGCGGAACCGGAGACGGTACTGGGCTCCTTCCTGCGTGCGCTCGGCACACCGGACTCGGCCATCCCCGACTCCCTCGACGACCGCGCGGCCCTGTACCGCTCGGTCCTGGACGGCCGCCGCGTACTCGTCCTGCTGGACAACGCGAAGGACGCGGCACAGGTGCGTCCGCTGCTGCCGGGCACGGAGGGCTGCGCGGCGCTGGTCACCTCCCGCGTCCGCATGGTCGACCTGGCCGGGGCCCATCTGGTGGACCTGGACGTGATGTCCCCCGACGAGGCGCTGCAGCTCTTCACGAAGATCGTCGGCGAGGAGCGGGTGGCCACGGAGCGCAAGGCGGCGCTCGACGTGGTCGCCGCCTGCGGCTTCCTCCCCCTCGCGATCCGCATCGCGGCATCCCGTCTCGCGGCCCGCCGCACCTGGACCGTCTCGGTCCTCGCGGCGAAGCTCGCGGACGAACGCCGCCGCCTGGACGAACTCCAGGCCGGCGACCTGGCGGTGAAGGCCACCTTCGAACTCGGCTACGGCCAGCTGGAGCCGACCCAGGCCCGCGCCTTCCGCCTGCTCGGCCTGGCCGACGGCCCGGACATCTCCCTGGCGGCGGCCGCCGCCGTGCTGGACCTCCCGCAGGAGGACACGGAGGACCTCCTGGAGGCCCTCGTGGACACCTCGCTCCTGGAGTCGGCGGCCCCCGGCCGCTACCGCTTCCACGACCTGGTCCGGCTCTACGCGCGTGCGTGCGCGGAACGCGACGAACAGCCGCCGAGCGAGCGCGAAGCGGCCCTGTCGCGGCTGCTGGACTTCTACCTGGCCACCGCCGCGGCGGTCTACCTGATCGAACGGCCGGGCGACCGGCTGGTCGATCACCTCGCGACCCCGGAGTACCCGGGGCTCGCGTTCGACGACCGGCACGCGGCACAGGACTGGCTGTACTCCGAGGCGGTCTCACTGCTGGCGTGCGTCCGGCAGTCCGCGCACCCCGGGATGCTCCGGCGTGCCGTCGACGTCCTGTGGGCCGCGATCGACCTGGCGGAGTCGGGGGCCAACTCCCGGGAGTACGAGACGGTCGCGGTGACACTGTGCACGGCCGCGCGGGTGGCCGAGGACCCGTGCGCGGAGGTCCGGGCACTGATCACGTTGGCCTACGCGCACAGCCTCACCGGCCGGTTCGACCTGGCCGACGAGGAGGCCGGCCGGGCCCGCGAGCTGACCGACTCCTCCCACGACCCGATGGCCGACTGCTGGTCGTCCAACGTGGGCGGCGCGATCGCGGCCTACCAGAACCGGCACGAGGACGCGGAGGCGCACTTCACCCGCGCCATCGAGCACTTCCGCGCGCTCGGCGACCGGCCGGGCGAGGCGAGCGCCCTGTGCAACCTGTCGCGCGTGCACCTGGCCACCGGCCGGGCGGAGAGCGCGGTGACCCTGGCCGGACAGGGTACGGCCATGTACGACGACATGGGGCACGACCTGAAGGGCGCCAACGGGCGGTACGCACTGGGCCTCGCGCTGGCACAGAGCGGAAAACTGGCTCAGGCGACCGAATGCCTCCAACAGGCCCTCGTGGTCTTCCGCGACAGCCGGCAGCGGCTGTGGGAGGGCATGACGGTCTTCCGCCTCGCCGAACTCGACGTCACGGCGGGGCGCCCCGCGCAGGCGGCGTCGAACGCGGAGACGGCGCTGACCCTGCTGCGGGGCATCGGCGGGGAGTGGCGGCGCGGCAATGTCCTCACCGTCCTCGGCCGCGCTCTCAACGGCATCGGCCAGCTGGACCGGGCACAGGTGTGCTGGCGCGAGGCCCTCGACATCTTCGAGTCGCTCGGCGCCCCGGAAGCGGACGAGGCCCGGAGCCTGCTGACGCCGACTCAGGTGGCCTGAGCAGGCGCGGCGGAGGCGTTCATCGTTCGTTTATCGCGGTCCGGCACTCTCGCCTGTGTCGGGCCGTCGCGTCGGGGGGCAGACGGACCGGCGTCGGGCCAGACCCTTATGGTGATCCGGCCTCAAGATCCGTCCGGCGGCCCGCGGGGGAGTTGCCGGACGGATCTTGTCCATCCACCACGTCCAACACTGTCAGGGGAGCACCCGATGAGCGCCGAGAACACCAACGGCAACATCCACATCACCGACGAGCCGGCGGGCGACACGGTGACGCCGGCCAACATCCACATCACCGACGAGCCGCTCACTGACACCACGGCGGAGACCGTGACGGAGAGCGCCACGGTCACGCCGGCCAACATCCACATCACCGACGAGAAGGCCTGACGACGGAGCCTTCTCCACACGGGGACGGCCGCGGCGGCTCGGAGGGGGAGCCGTCGCGGCCGAGGTGCGTCAAGAGCACGGTTTCTGCCGATCCACGGCGGGAACCGTGCTCACCGCTCCGGCCGCCGTCTCCATAGCCTCGCGTCTTCGGGCAACCCAAGGCCCCTCCCGGCGGTCCGAGTTGGCATGAAGAGAGCTCTTGGCGCGGGTGCCGTTCTGCTTCTCCTGCTGTCGGCCTGCGGGTCGGGCGGGTCGGAGGAGAGACCGGCACGTCATCCGGGGGTCCGGTCCGACTTCGACGGGGACGGGTACGGCGATCTCGTGGTCGGTGACCCGACCGCGACCGTGAACGGGAAGTACGCCGCCGGATTCGCGGCCGTCCTGCGAGGTTCCGCACGCGGCCCGCGGACCGGGAAGCCGCAGGTCGTCACCCAGAACGATCTGGGGTTGGGCAAGGCGGGCGAAGGCGGCGGCTTCGGCAGCCCGGGCACGAGCGTGACCGCCGACCTCGACGGTGACGGGCGGGCCGACCTCGTCACCCAGGCGGGCCGGAACACGATCTTCGTCGTCTGGGGGAGCGACAAGGGGCTGACCGGTGCCACGGCCGCCCGGCTGTCGGGCTCGGCACCCCTCGCGGGCGATGTCGACGGCGACGGGCACACCGATCTCGTGGTCGGCATGGGCGTCGGCATGGGCAAGGACAACGCCGTACGGGTCCTGCTGGGCCCCTTCAGCCGCAAGGGCACACCGCGCCGTACCGTCCCTCTCGACCTGACGCCGAGCGACCCGCAGTACCCCGTCGGGGTGCCCGCCGCCCTGGGGGACGTCACGGGGGACGGCAAGGACGATCTCCTGGTCAGCTGGTCCATCCTGGCGGACTACGCGCCCGTCGCCCAGGCCACCGTCATCTACCGGGGCGCCGCAGGCGGGAAGCTGGTCAAGGGCCCGCGGCTGCCGGACGGCTTCTACGGTTCGACGCTCAGGACGGCGGACGTGAACCACGACGGTTACGCCGACGTCGTGGCGGGGCTGCCCTACGAGATGCTCGGCGATCCGATGGTCCCCAAGGGCGGCAGCCGGCTGATGGTCCTCTACGGCGGGACGCTGAAGACGTCACGCTTCACCGAGGAGACCGCGGGCCTGCCGGTGAAGGGGCCCTTCATGCCCCTCACGTTCGGCAGCGCGCCGGCGGTCGGGGACGTGGACGGCGACGGATACGCCGATGTGGCGTTCTCGGTCAGGCCCAGGACGGGGCCGGAGGAGGTCATCCTGCTGAGAGGGAGCGCCGGAGGGCTGACCACCGAGGGGGCGCGGTCCGTGCCCGGCGGCTCGGCCGAACTGCTCGACACCGACGGCCGCAGGCCGGCCGAGTTGGTGGTCACCGGCCAAGAGGGGATCGAGGTGTGGCGCGGCGGATCCCGGCTGGTCTCCTTCAAGGAGACCGACCTCGACCTCGGACCGGAGATATCGCGCGCGGGGAACGGCCTCTGGCTGGTCGGATGACGTGCTGAGGGGGCAGGCCGCACCCTAGCCCCGCCCCCTCAGTTCCCCCTTCACCACCTTCCCGCTCGCGTTCCTCGGCAGCTCCGCCACGAACTCGACGGTCCGCGGCACCTTGTAGTTCGCCATCTCGCGGCGGGCCCAGGCGATCAGGTCGTCCCCGGTGAGCACCGCGCCCGCCCTGCGCACCACGTACGCCTTGCCGACCTCGCCCAGCCGGCCGTCCGGTACGCCGATCACCGCCACGTCGGCGACCTCCGGGTGCAGGCCCAGGAGTTGCTCGATCTCCGCCGGGTAGGCGTTGAAGCCGCCGACGATGAACATGTCCTTCAGCCGGTCGGTGATCCGCAGGTTCCCGGCCCGGTCCAGGACGCCGACGTCCCCGGTGCGCAGCCAGCCGTCCGCCGTGAGCGTCTCGGCCGTCGCCGCCGCGTCCTCGTAGTAGCCGCGCATCACGTTGAAGCCGCGGACCAGCACCTCACCCGCCTCGTCCACGCGCACCTCCGTGCCGGGTATCGCCCGGCCCGACGTGGACGCGATCACCGTCGGGTCGTCGCCCCGCCGGCACATGGTCACGATCCCGCTCGCCTCGGAGAGGCCGTACGCCGTCAGGACCGTCTCGACGCCGAGTTCGCCGCGCAGGCGTTCCACCAGCTGCAGGGGTACGACCGCCGCGCCCGTCACCACCAGCCTCAGCGCCGAAAGGTCATGCGCATCGCGCGCCGCGTGGTCGAGGAGCGACTGGTGGAGGGTCGGGGGGCCGGGCAGCACCGACACCCGTTCCGACGCCACGTTCGCCAGGACCGTCTCCACGTTGAAGACCGGCTGCGGGATCATCGTCGCCCCGCGCATCAGGCAGGCGATCACCCCGGCCTTGTAGCCGAACGTGTGGAAGAAGGGGTTCACGATCAGATAGCGGTCGTCGGTGCGCAGGCCCGCCAGGTCGGCCCAGACCTCGTAGCCGCGCAGGGTCTGCGCGTGGGTGATCATCGCGCCCTTGGGGCGGCCCGTCGTGCCGGAGGTGAAGATGATGTCCGACAGGCACGAGCCGTCCAACTCACCGGACCGCGCCCGGACTTCCGCGGCCTCCACCCCCTCACCTCCCGCCAGGAAGTCCTTCCAGGTGCGGAAGTCCACCGGCGCGTCCTCCGACAGCACCACCACCTGCTCCAGCGCCGGCAGCCCCGGAAGCGGACCCGCGAAGGCCCTCGCCGAGGCCCCCGCAGAGGTCTCCGCCGAGGTCTCCGCAGAGGCTCCCTCCCCCGCCGCCCTGCGCAGCGACGCCACATACGACGTCCCCAGGAACGTCCCCGTCACGAACAGCAGCCGCGCCCCGCTCCGGCGCAGCACGTCCGCCGCCTCCGTCCCCTTGAAGCGGGTGTTCAGCGGGACCAGTACCCCGCCCGCCGACACCGCGCCCAGCGCCGCGACGATCCACTCCAGGGAGTTCGGCGCCCAGATCCCCACCCGGTCGCCCGTCTCGACGCCGGAGGCGATGCAGGCGGCCGCCGCCCGCTCCACCCGGGCGCCCAGCTCCGCGTACGTGATCCGGGTGCGGCCGTCCACCACCGCCTCGACGTCCGCGTACCGCTCCGCCGCCGACCGCACCAGCCCCGGAACGGTCCCCCACTCCATGTCACCGCGCACAACCGACCTCCCCGGACGCATAGCTGACTGACCGTCAGATTAGCTGTAGCCTGACGGCCTGTCAGCAGACCGCGAGAGCCGTGGAGGTGCGGGCACCATGACCGATCGCAGAGGTCTCCATGGCGTCAATGGCCTGAAGGACGCCACCGCCGTCGTCGGGATCGGCCAGACCGCCTTCGCCAAACGGCTCGACGAGGACGAGAAGACCCTCGCCTGCCGTGCCGTCCTCGCCGCCCTCGACGACGCCGGCATCGCCCCGGGCGAGGTCGACGCGCTCGCCTCCTTCACCATGGAGGAGACCGACGAGGTGGAGCTGGCCAAGGCGGTCGGCTTCGGCGACCTGACCTTTTTCAGCAAGGTGGGGTACGGGGGCGGCGGCTCCTGCGCGACCGTCGCGCACCTCGCCGCAGCGATAGCGAGCGGCCAGGCCTCCGTCGGGGTCGCCTGGCGGTCACGCAAGCGCGGCTCCGGACCCCGCCCCTGGACCAACACCACCGTCCAGCTCCCCACCCCCGCCCAGTGGACCCGCCCCTTCGGCCTGCTCCGGCCGGCCGACGAGATCGCCATGCTCACCCGCCGCTACATGCACGAGTACGGCGCCACCCGCGACCACCTCTTCAACGTCGCCCTCGCCTGCCGCAACCGCGCCAACCAGAACCCCGCCGCCGTCATGTACGACCGCCCCCTCACCCGCGAGATGTACATGACCTCCCGGTGGATCAGCGAGCCCCTCTGCCTCTTCGACAACTGCCTGGAGACGGACGGGGCGCTGGCCTGCGTGATCGTCTCCCGCGAACGGGCCCGGGACTGCGCCAAGACCCCCGTCTACGTCCACTCCGCCGCCCAGGGCCTCCCCGCCCAGCACCACGGCATGGTCAACTACTGGAACGACGACCCCCTCACCGGCCCCGCCTGGACCGCCGCCCGCCACCTCTGGAAGCACGCCGACATCACCCCGGAGGACGTCGACGTCGCCCAGATCTACGACGCCTTCACCGCCCTCATACCGCTCTCCCTGGAGGGCTACGGCTTCTGCGGGAGGGGGGAAGGCGGGGCGTTCACCGAGGGGGGCGCCCTGGAGATCGGCGGGCGGCTGCCCGTGAACACCGGGGGCGGGGGGCTCAGCGAGGCCTACGTGCACGGCTTCAACCTCATCACCGAAGGCGTCAAGCAGCTGCGCGGCACCAGTACCGCCCAGGTGCCCGGCGCCGCCACCTGCCTGGTCACCGCCGGCGAGGGCGTGCCGACCTCCGCCCTCCTCCTCACCAACCGGAGCTGAGATGCTGCGACCGGCCATCGACACCGACGGCGCCCCCTTCTGGGAGTACGCGGCCCGCGGCGAGCTCCGCGTCCAGGCCTGCGCCGACTGCCACGAGCCCCGCTTCCCGCCCCGCCCGTGCTGCCCGCACTGCCAGTCGTTCGCGAGCGAGTGGCGGCCGACGAACGGACGCGGCCGTATCTGGTCGTACGTCGTCCCGCACCCGCCGCTGCTCCCCGAGTACGCGGCGCAGGCGCCGTACAACGTCGTGGTCGTGGAACTCGACGACGCACCCCGGGTACGGATCGTGGGGAACGTGGTCAGCGAGGCCGGGGCGCCGCTCGACTCTCTCCCCCCGCAGCGGATCCGGATCGGCGCCCGGGTCCAGGCGGTCTTCGCGGACGGCGTCCCGCAGTGGGTCTTGGAGCGGCCGTGACCCTGCGACTCACCACCGACAAGGAGACCGGGGTCGCGGTCCTCACCCTCGACCGGCCGGAGAAGCTGAACTCCATCGACCTCACCACCGCCGCCGAACTCACCGGCACCTGGCGGGCGTTGCGGTTCGACGACGCGGTACGGGCGGTCGTCCTCACCGGGGCCGGCGGGCGTGCCTTCAGCACCGGGCTGGACCGGGACGCGGTCGTACCGCAGCCCTCGTCCCCGTACAGCCAGGACGATCCGCTGCTCGCGATCGGGCCGAAGACGAACGACCTGTGGAAGCCGGTGATCGCCGCCGTGGCCGGGATGGCCTGCGGGGGCGCGTTCTATCTGCTGGGCGAGTGCGACTTCGTGATCGCCGACGAGACCGCCGCGTTCTTCGACCCGCACACCTCCTACGGCATGGTCAGCGCCTACGAGTCCGTGCTGCTGGCGCAGCGGATGCCGTACGGGGAGGTGGCCCGGATGGTGCTGATGGGCAACGCGGAGCGGATGGGTGCGCGCAGGGCGTACGAGGTGGGGCTGGTGTCGGAAGTGACCGGCGCCGGGCGGGCACTGGAGGCGGCGGTGCGCTGCGCGAGCGTGATCGCCGGGTATCCGACCGAGGGGGTGCAGGGGAGCGTACGGGCGCTGTGGGCGGCGAAGGAGGCGGCGCGGGAGCGGGGGTTCGCCCAGGCACCGCACCTGATCGCCCTGGGCAACCTGCCCGCCGACCGGCAGACAGACCTCTTCCGCGACCGGCCCCGGACCTCGCCCCGCATCCGCTGAATCACCGCGTGGCGGCCCGGGTCACCCCGGCGTACCGTTCGCTGTGGGAGCCGACTCCCACCCCGAGCGACGGCCGCCGTGCACAACCCTTCCGTGCGACGGCCGTCCCGGGGATGCCGCTCAACCTCCCGCACTCACGCCGTGCGCGCCGTCCCCGTCCCCTTCTCCGCGTCCAGTGCGTACACGCAGCGGTCCTTGCTGCACGCGTACACCACGCCGTCCTTCACCACCGGCGACCCGGTGATCTCCCCGCCGGTCGCCAGCTTCCAGCGCAGCCGGCCGTCGTCGGCCTTCAGCGTGTACAGGAGGTGGTCGGTGGAGCCGAAGTGGATACGGCCCTCGGCCACCGCCGGGGCGCCGACGACGTCGCCGCCCGCCTGGAAGCGCCACTTGGGGGTGCCGGTGACCGCGTCCAGGGTGTAGAGGCCCTTGCCGCTGCCGACGTGGACATGGCCCGCGGCGACCAGCACCGGCTCGATCGAGGCGCGGGCCTCGGTCGCGATGCGCCAGCGGTCGCGGCCGTCGGTGGCGTCGAGGGCGTAGACCGTGCCGAGATAGTCGGCGAGGTAGATGCCGCCGCCGGTGACCGCGGGGCCGGGTACGAAGGTCGGCGGGGAGAGGAAGACTGCGGGGGCCTCGAAGTGCCAGCGGACGCGGCCCGTGGCGGTGTCGAGGGCGATGACGCGGGTGCCCGCGGAGGCGTACACGAAGCCGTCGTCGGCGTGGGTGAGGCGGACCGGGACCCCGCCGCAGGAGGCGGCGTCGCCGATGGGGTACGACCAGCGTTCGTCTCCGGTACGGGCGTCCAGGGCGCGCAGCCTCGCGTCCTGCCAGACGTAGACCGTGCCGTCGTACAGGGAGGGCCCGGACTCGGGGGCCTCGAAGTCGGTCTGGGCGCCGGACAGCTCCCAGAGTTTCTGCCCGTTGGAGGACTCCCAGGCCTGGACTCCGCCGCCCCGGGTGCCGGTGACGAGGGTGCCGCGGTCGGCCTTGAGGGAGTACACCCAGGCGTCGGTGGACAGCCGCCACAGGTCGCCGCCCTCGCGGGCCTCCAGGGCGAACAGGGTGGGGCCGTCGGAGGCGTGGACACGGCCGTCGGCGACCGCCATGGACCAGGCGACGTCGCGGGTCTTGAAGCGGCGGCGGCCGGTGGCCACGTCCAGGGCGTGCACCTCGAAGGAGGTGACGTAGACGAGGTCGCCCTCGACGGACGGGGTGCCCCAGACGTCGTTGGACATCCGGAACCGCCAGGGGCGCCAGCCGGACGCCGTCTCCGGCAGCTGGGCGGGGACCGCCGGTACGGCGGGGTCCGCGCCGTTGACTCCGGGGTGCGGGCGGGACCAGCTGGCCACCAGGCCGGCCTCGGGCGGCGGCATCCTGACGGCGGCGGCGCGGGTGTCGGAGACCCGCGGGCCGGGGCCGATGGGCACCTGGGCGCCGGCCAGGCGCACCGGGCCGGTGTCGGGGGAAGGGCCGCCGACCGGGACCGGGGCGGGGATCGCGGGGTCGTAGGAGGGCGGCGCGGGGAGCATCGGGCGGCCGCCGCTGCGGCCGCCGGACGGGGTCGCGGAGGGCTTCACGGCCGGGCGGCCGCCGCGGCGGGACTCGATCAGCCCGACCGCCTTCTCGGGCAGCCAGGCGGACGCCGTACCGCTGTCGTCGGAGCCGGAGCCGAAGAGGTGGGGCGCCAGCTGGGCCTGGAGGTCGGCCGGGTTGGGGCGGGCGGTGGCCTCCATCTGCATGCAGGACTCGATGAGCGGGCGCAGCTCGTCGGGGAGGCCTTCGAGGTCCGGGCCCTCGCGGAGCAGCATGAAGACGGTCTCGACCGGGTTGGCGCCGTGGAAGGGCGGGTGGCCGGTGGCGGCGAAGACGAGCATGGAGCCGAGGGAGAAGACGTCGCTGGCGCCGGTGACGCTGCGGGAGTCCTTGGCCTGCTCGGGGGACATGTAGGCGGGGGTGCCGACCGCGACGTTCGTCATGGTCAGGCGGGTGTTCGAGACACCGGAGGCGATGCCGAAGTCGATGACCCGGGGGCCGTCCTCGACGACGAGGACGTTGGACGGCTTGAGGTCGCGGTGGACCAGTCCGGCGCCGTGGATCGACTGGAGCGCCTCGGCGACGCCCGCCGCGAGCCAGCGGACCGCCTGGGCCGGGAGCGGCCCGCAGTCGTTCACTATCTCTTCCAGGGAGGGCGCGGGGACGTACGCGGTGGCGAGCCACGGCACCGCGGCGCGCGGGTCGGCGTCGACGACGGCCGCCGTGTAGAAGCCGGAGACCGCGCGGGCCGCCTCCACCTCGCGGGTGAAGCGGACCCGGAACAGCTGGTCCTCGGCGAGCTCGGTCCGGACCGTCTTGATCGCCACGCGCCGGCCGGACGCCGAGCGCGCCAGATAGACCAGCCCCATGCCGCCGGCCCCCAGCCGTCCCAGCACCTCGAACGGCCCGATCCGGCGCGGATCGTGCTGCGTCAGCTGATCCACCACTTGCCTGCCACCTCCCCGTACGGGCCACGTCCACCCACATATGTACGCGACCCCGTGCAGCGTCTCACCACCGCACCGCCATGGCGGCACGCACCCTGATTCTTCCTGGCCCGGGCACAGGTTGCGAACCCGGCGACCAATCGGGGTGTCTCATGACAAAATGAGACATTTAGCAACTGAGTGCCGAATTTTTGTGACCTCAGCGTTGCAGCAGCGCGAAGGACGCCCCTTGATTGTCGGTCACGACGGCGACTTTTCCGTACGACGTGCTGAAGGGCGGCGCCTGCACCCGGCCGCCCAGCTGCTGCACGGCCCCGACCGCGGCCTCCACGTCCCCGGTGCGGAAGTGGACGACGAACTGGGACGGCATCCCGGCCGCGAACACCTCGGTCACGGGGGCGCGGCCGAAGGTCGGGGCGGCACCGGCGCCGAACAGGGCATCGGTGAAGAGCTGCGAGTAGAAGACGTTGGCCGCGTCGGTGTCGCTGGTGTAGAGCTGCGCCCAGGCGAAGGTGCCGGGGGCGTGCCGGACCCCGAAGCCGCGGCGGGCGGCGGCCTGCCAGAGGCCGAAGACGGCGCCCTGCGGGTCGGTGACCTGGGCGGCGGTGCCGAGGTCGCGGACGGGCACGGGTTCCAGCAGCACATGGCCGCCGGCCGCGATGATCCGCCGGGTGAAGGCGTACACGTCGGGGGTCGCGAAGTACACCGTCCACACGGTGGGCATCCGGCCGTCCGTCTTGCGCCCCAGCCCGGCGACGTCCGCGCCGCCCAGGCGGGCCAGCGCGGAGCCGCCGTCGGTGTCCTCGAAGGTCCACCCGAAGAGCTCACCGTAGAACCGCTTGCCCGCCTCGACGTCGGGAAGCTGCACGTCCACCCAGCACGGGACGCCCTCCCGGTATTCGGATGCCCTGTTTTCGGCCATGTCGTCAAAGTAACCGCCCGGCCCGCACCCCGCAGACCGGCCGCACCCCGACGGAGTGACCGGCGCTTTCGCCGCCGTTTCCCATCCGGGCAGCGGCTCCGCACATTCGTGCACCCCATTTGCAGTCGGCCGAATCGCGCTCCGATCACCCCTCGGTAAGCTGACGGCATGACAGGACAAGTGCGTACCGTCGACGGCCGCGTGGCCGGCCGGCGTGGGCAGGCGACCCGGCAGAAGCTGCTCGACTGCCTCAGCGAGATGCTCAGCTCCTCCCCTTACCGGGACGTCAAGGTCATCGATGTCGCCCGGAAAGCGGGGACTTCGCCCGCGACCTTCTATCAGTACTTCCCGGACGTCGAGGGCGCCGTCCTGGAGATCGCCGAGCAAATGGCCACCGAGGGAGGCCAGTTGACGGAACTGGTCGCCGGGCGCTCCTGGGTCGGCAAGGCCGGCTGGGCGACCGCGCAGGAACTCGTGGACGGATTCCTGGAGTTCTGGCGCAAGAACGACGCGATCCTGCGCGTGGTCGACCTGGGGGCCGCCGAGGGGGACAAACGGTTCTACAAGATCCGTATGAAGATCCTGAACTCGGTGAACAACTCCCTGACCGATTCCATCGCGGAGTTGCAGTCCAAGGGCAAGGTCGACAAGGACGTGCACCCGGCGGCCGTGGCCGGTTCGCTGGTCGCGATGCTCGCGGCCGTCGCCGCGCACCAGAAGGGTTTCCAGACCTGGGGCGTGAAGCAGGCCGAACTCAAGCCGAACCTCGCGCTGTTGGTGCACCTGGGCGTGACCGGGAAGAAGCCCACGAAGTAACCCGCGCCCCGGGTCCTGTCTGGCAGGCGGTGGTTCACCCGAGGTGGGCCACCGCCTGTCGCGCTATGCCCGCCCGCGCCATGTCTGCATGCGCCATGCCTGCCTGCGCCATGCCTGCCTGCGCCATGCCCGCCTGCGCCATGCCCGCCTGCGCTATGCCTGCCTGCGGGTGAGCCGGAAGACCCGCAGCTCCCGCGCCACCCGTTCCTGGTACGCCGCGTACGGCGGCCAGAACGTCAGCAGCTCCCGCCAGGCGGCCGCCCGCTCCTCCCCCTCCAGCAGCCGGGCGGCGACCGGGACGTCCCGCCCCTTCCAGCTGATCTCGGCGTCGGGATGCCTGAGGAGGTTGTACGTCCAGGCGGGATGGTCGTCCCTGCCGAAGTTGGACCCGACGAGGAACCAGCCGTCGTCCTGGGGCATGCACGCGAGCGGGGTACGCCGGGGCTGCCCGCTGCGCGCCCCCGTGGACGTCAGGATCACCCCGGGCAGCATCTGGGCGCTGAGCAGCACCCTGCCCCGGCTGAGCCGGTGGACGGCCCGGTCCAGGGCCGGGACGACATGCGGGGCGACCTTCGCGAACCCCCGGGTGGCGGAGACCCGCTGCACCAGCCGTTCGCCGATCACACCCTCACCTCCGCCCGCTCGAACAGTCCTGCCGTGGCGGCCGCGTGGCCACGCAGCCGGTGCACGGGCCCGAACAGCAACTCGTCCCCGGCCGCGCGCTTGAAGTACAGATGCGCCTCGTGCTCCCAGGTGAAACCTATCCCGCCGTGCAACTGGATCCCCTCCCCGGCGGCGGTCCGCAGCGCCTCCAGCGCCTGCGCGAGCGCCAGACCGCCCGCCCTCTCCCCCTGAGCGGTCGCCCAGGCCGCGTAGTAGGCGGCCGACCTGGCCGCCCGTACCGCCACATACACATCGGCCAGCCGGTGCTTGACGGCCTGGAAGGACCCGATGGCCCGCCCGAACTGCTCACGCTGCTTCACGTACTCCACGGTCCGCTCCAGCGCCCGGTCGGCGGCCCCCACCGCTTCGCCCGCGAGCACGGCGGCGACGGAGTCGCCGAGGGAGGCGAGCGCCGGACGGATGTCGGTGTCCTCGTCCGTCCCGAGCAACTCGGCGTGCACATCACGCAGTTGTACCCGAGCCTGGCTCCGGGTGGCGTCGAGGGCGGTCCGCCGGGTCCGTACCACCCCGGCCGCGTCCCCCGCCACCAGGAAGAGCAGGACGCGCGAGCGGGCGTACCCCCCGGTGTGCGCCGGGACGAGCAGCAGTCCGGCGCTGTGCCCGTCGAGCACCTGGTCGGCCTCCCCGTACAGCCGCCATCCGCCCCCCTGCCCCGTGCGCCGGGCCTGGATGCCCCCGGCCCGGCCGCCGCCGGCCCAGTCGCCGCCGTCCGTCGCGGTGAGGGCGAGCGCGGCGCCGAGCCGGGTGCCGGGGACGGCGAGGGCGGCGGTGAGGCCGCCGGCCGCGATCCTCGGGAGCAGCTCGGCGCGCTGGGCGTCGGTACCGAGGGCGCGGAGCAGCGGGGCGGCGAGGACGGCGGTGGCCAGGAAGGGGGTGGGGGCCAGGGCGCGCCCCAACTCCTCCGCCGCCAGAGCCACTTCCGTGCCGGAACAGCCGACCCCGCCGTACGCCTCGGGGAGCGCGAGCCCGGGCAGGCCCAGTTGTTCGCTCAGGGCGGTCCAGAGGCCGGGGTCATGGCCCTCCGCCCGGCCGACGGCGGCCCGTACGTCCTCCGGACCGCAGCGCTTGTGGAGCAGTTCACGCAGGGCGCGCCGGATCTCGTCCTGCTCGTCGGTGAAGCGGGCGTCCATGACCGGACCTCCTGACGATCTGACGGCCCGTCATGCTAGGGGTGCCGGACGCAGATGCACAGGGGCGGAGTGGGGCAGATCTGATGTACCGTCAGATTCATGACTGGACCCCGCAAGGTCGCCGTGGTCGGCGTGGCCCTGTCCGACTGCGGCCGGGTGGACGAGGCCACCCCCTACGCCCTGCACGCCCAGGCGGCCCGCCGTGCGCTGGCCGACGCGGGCCTCGGCCGGGAGGTGGTGGACGGCTTCGCGTCGGCGGGCCTCGGCACGCTGGCCCCGGTGGAGGTGGCCGAGTACCTGGGCCTGCGCCCCACCTGGGTGGACTCCACCTCCGTAGGCGGCTCCACCTGGGAGGTCATGGCGGCGCACGCGGCGGACGCGATAGCGGCGGGCCACGCGAACGCGGTCCTGCTGGTGTACGGCTCGACGGCCCGTGCCGACGTCAAGGCCGGGCGGCGGACGGGGAACCTGTCCTTCGGCTCCCGGGGCCCCCTCCAGTTCGAGGTCCCCTACGGCCACACCCTCATCGCCAAGTACGCGATGGCGGCCCGCCGCCACATGATCGAACACGGCACGGCGATCGAGCAGTTGGCGGAGGTGGCGGTCCAGGCGCGGGCGAACGCGGCGCTGAACCCGGAGGCGATGTTCCGCACCCCGATCACGGTCGACGAGGTCCTGTCCGGCCCGATGATCGCCGACCCCTTCACCAAACTCCACTGCTGCATCCGCTCGGACGGCGGCGCGGCGGTGCTGCTGGCGGCCGAGGAGTACGTACGGGACTGCGACACCTCCCCGGTGTGGGTGCTTGGCGCGGGCGAGTGCGTGTCCCACGCGACGATGTCGGAGTGGGCGGACTTCACGGTCTCCCCGGCGGCGGTGAGCGGACGACTGGCGTTCCGGCGGGCCGGGGTCACCGCCGCCGACATCGACTTCGCGGAGATCTACGACGCGTTCACCTACATGACGCTGGTGACGCTGGAGGACCTGGGGTTCTGCGCCAAGGGCGAGGGCGGGGCGTTCGTGGAGAAGGGCCGGCTGCGGGTCGAGGGCGGCGAGCTGCCGGTGAACACGGACGGGGGCGGGCTGTCGGCCCAGCACCCCGGGATGCGGGGCCTGTTCCTCCTGGTTGAGGCGGTACGGCAGTTGCGCGGCGAGGCCGGTGACCGGCAGGTGCGGCGGGCGGACGGGGGGCTGCCGGAGCTGGGGGTGGCGTCGGGGACGGGGGGCTGGTTCTGCTCGTCGGGGACGGTGGTGCTGGGGCGGGGGTGACCCGAGTTCCGTACGGTTGACGGAAATCGGGGTGCCGGCGGCAACCTCCCGGGCTTCGGCGGCGACTGCCGTACCGGAAGCTTTCGACGTTCAGACGTTCAGAACTTCGTCGCAGATCTGCGTAGTTCAGAAGGAGACGTTCGAAGGACGTGCACCGCCGAACCGCGTAAGGATCCCTCCGTGGCCTCCTCCTCTCATCGCCGTCGCTCGCAGCCGGACCGGGAGTTCCAATGGCGCCCGGTCCGCGGGCCGTTGTTCGCGGTCGCCGCCGTGGCCGCCGTCGCCCTGATCGTGACCCTGGTCGTGGCCTTCCGCCCCGGCGGCTCGTCCGACACCGGGTCGGGCCGGGCCGTGGCCGCGTCGTCCTCCTCGTCCTCGTCCTCGTCCGAAGCCGGGCCGAGCGGGACGGCGACGGACTCGGCATCGCCGACACCGTCGAAGCCCTCGTCGACGGCACCGAAGCCCACGGCGAGCAGGCCCGGCCGGGCGTCGGCGTCCGCGACCCCGTCGGCCGCCTCCCCCGCCCGCCGGGCGGCGAGCGGCACCGCAGGCACCTCGACCACCACGGCCCCCGCGGCCGGCCGGATCCGTCCCGGGGCGACGTACGACGGGGTCGCCACCTCCTACGACGTCGGCAACGGCGACGGCGCCTGCTCGTTCGGCCCGACCGACGACGTCATGACCGCTGCGATGAACACCGCGGACTACGAGACCGCCAAGGCCTGCGGGGCGTACATCTCCGTACACGCGGGCGGCAAGTCCATCACCGTACGGATCACCAACGAGTGCCCGGCGCCCTGCACGGTCGGCCAGCTCGACCTCAGCCGACAGGCGTTCGCGAAGCTCGCGCCCCTGTCGGCGGGCCGGATCTCGATCACCTGGAGCCTGCTGAGCCCGGCGACCTCCGACACGATCTCGATCCGCTACAAGACCGGTTCGACCCAGTACTGGTGCGGTATCCAGGCGATCGGCCACCGCAACCCGCTGGCCAGGCTGGAGGTCCGTACGAGCGGCGGCTGGCTGGCACTGACCCGCACCGGGTACAACTACTTCCTCTCCGAGCAGGGCACCGGCTGCGGAAGCGAGATCCGGCTCACCGACGTCTACGGCGAGCAGCTCACCGTGCCCGCGCTCGCGGTACGCCCCGACGTGGTCCAGCAGACCGGCCTCCAGTTCACCCGCCACTGACCGGACAGCAGGAAATAACCGGGGGCTAGTCGCGTACGGGCACGATCCGGTGGCCGCGGCGGGGCTTGGGGGCGTCCAGGATCGTGACGCCGACATGGTTGCGGCTGCGCAGCCACGCTGTGGGGGCCATGGCGAAGCCCACGAAGACGGCGACCACGCTGACCGGGAAGAGGACCGGCAGGGACTGCCCCTCGGGCAGGGTCTTGCCGCCCTCCTGGAAGGCGTAGCCGAGGGCGGCGACGAACACGACGAGGGAGATCGCCGACACGACCGCCCAGATGTTCCGCACCCGCCGGGTCCGCGTATGGTCGCTGACCTCGGCGAGGATCGACGCCGCACAGACAGGGCACTCCAGTTCGACACTGTGCCGTCCCTCGGCGGGCCGTTTGAGCTGGAACTGGCCGGAGGCCCAGGTGACGGTACGGGTCCGGGGCGTGACGACACCGCCCTTGACCACATCGCTGAGTATGTGGCGGACGGCCACTTTCACGGTCCTCTGCGCGTTCATGTCCCCTCCGCCGTCGTTCGACCCGGACAGTCTGGGGGCAGCGCACGTGAGTTCGCAGCGGTTTGCATCACTTCGCCGCCCACCTGTGGCGAGGGCCACGGCGAGATGCCGCCGTACCCGGCCGGGCCGCGTGACGGGTGTCCGTGATGGGTGTCGCGGAGCCGCCCACGTGATACTCGCCCCATGGCAGCAACGGATCTCCACGCACTCATCGGGCAGCTCCGGGTCTGGGCCCCCGGAGCGACGGAGCTACGGCCCTTCGACCCGGCGACGGCGCCCGCGGCCCCGCTCTCCCTCTTCACCACCTGGTTCGCGGAGACGGTGGCGGCGGGGCAGGCGGAGCCGCACACCATGTCGCTGGCGACGACGGACGAGGAGGGCCGGGCGGACGTCCGGATCGTGATGCTGCACGGCGCGGACGCGGCCGGCTGGTCCTTCGGCACGCATGTGACCAGCCGCAAGGGCCACGAGCTGAGCGCCCGCCCGTACGCGGCGCTGGCCTTCTACTGGCCGGTGCTGGGCCGCCAGGTCCGGCTCCGCGGCCCGGTCACCGCGGCCCCCTCGCAGGAGAGCCAGGCGGATCTGCACGCCCGCTCCACGGGCGCCCTGGCGGCCGCGCTCACGGGCCTGCAGAGCGGAGTCCTGCCCTCGCTGGAGGAGCTGCGGGAGGCGTCCGAGGCGGCCTGGGAACGGGCCCGCGCCGACCCGGCCGCCCCCTCCCCGACCTGGACCCTCTACCGGCTGCGCCCGCAGGAGGTGGAGTTCTTCCAGGGCGACCCGGAACGACGGCACGTACGGCTGCGGTACGTCGCGGACGGCGGCGCGGACGCCGGCTGGCGCAGGGAACTGCTCTGGCCGTGAGGGCCGACCCTCAGAGCCACCGCTCCTCGAATTCATACTCCGCCCAGTCGGCCACCTCCCGGTATCCGATGCGCTGGTACAGGGCGTTGCTCGTCGGGTTGGCGAGGTCCGTGAAGAGGAGCAGCTCGCCGACCCCTGCCGCCAGCGCCACCCGGCTGACCTGCGCCGTCACCGCACCGGCGTAACCGCGGCCGCGCAGTTCCGGCGGGGTGTAGACGGGTGCGATCCGGGCCTGGCCGCCGACCGTCGGGGTGACGCCGGCCATGGAGACGGGGGTGCCGTCGGGGGCCTCCCAGAGGGTGACACCGCCGTACGAGAGCCGGAAGTCGGCCCAGTCCCCGCCGTCCCGGCCGCCGTGCAGGCCCGCGTCCTCGACGAACCCGCCGTACCAGCGGACCAGCAGCTCCCGGTCCGTCTCCCCCGCGATCCTCGCCCGGCCCTCCGGCATCGGCGACGGGTCCGTCAACTCGGCCAGCCGATACAACCGTTGGCGCTCGCCGAGCCGCGCGGGGACCCCGGTCCGCCGCTCCCACGCCGCGACGAACGCCTCCGCCGTGGCCCGCTCGGCGGCGAAGCCGGGAACGGTGTGACCGAGGTCGAGGAGAGCGGTGACCAGCGCCTCGGTCTCGTCGGCCGTGAGCGCAGTGGTGCGCAGGGAGAACGGCGGGGTGTGCAGCAGCGCGGCGCCCACGCTGCCGTCCTCCCGGACCAGGTGGCCGAGGAGCGGGGGCGCGTCGCCGTAGGCCCGTGGCCCCCTCCGCCGCAACTGCTCCGTCACCGTCAGATGAACGGTGTGCAGGTCGGGGCGCGAGTGGAGGAAGTCCCTGGAGTGGGCGAGGAATTGACCGACGTCGGAGGTGAAGCGCCAGCCGGATGCTTGCGTTTCGGGTGCGTTCGTTTCGGGTGCGTTCGTTTCGGGTGCGGGCGTATCGGATGCGTTCGTTTCGGGTGCGGGCGTATCGGATGCGTTCGTTTCGGGTGCGTTCGTTTCGGGTGCGGGCGTATCGGATGCGTTCGTTTCGGGTGCCATGGTCGATGTTCCCGTCCGGCCGCCCGGCCCGGCACCCGAATTAGGCCTGCGCGGCGGTTCTGGGGTCCGTCGCGAGGCGGGCGTGCAGGTGTACGTCCCGGAAGGCGTCCTGGCGGCCCGCCTCGAACATCGCGCCGCGCAGCGTCCCCTCGTAGGCGAAACCACACGTCCCGGCTATCCGGCAGGACGCCTCATGGCCGAGGGCGTGCCCCAACTCCAGGCGGTGGAGTTCCAGTTCGGCGAAGGCCCAGTCCGTCGCCAGGGCCAGGGCACGGGTCGCGACCCGGCGGCCGCGTGCCTCGGGCAGTGTCCAGTAGCCGACCCGGGCCGTC
This sequence comes from Streptomyces sp. NPDC101234, assembly GCF_044767525.1. Lineage (NCBI taxonomy): Bacteria > Bacillati > Actinomycetota > Actinomycetes > Kitasatosporales > Streptomycetaceae > Streptomyces > Streptomyces sp. NPDC101234. Next base: position 439,121 of record NZ_JBIWOA010000006.1, read on the forward strand.
CGGAACGTCCGGTCGATCATGTTGATACCGACGTGGCCGAGGGTCGCGCCGCTCTCCGCGTCCGTGATGCGGAACGGCTCACACGTGCTGTCCGCCGCTTGCCTGCGCAGCACGTCGCGGGCGCCCGCGAGGTCGGTCACCGGGGTGAGCGGGGTGTTCCAGCGGCGGAAGTCCGGGTCGCTACGGGCCCGCAGCCACGCCTCGACCTGCGCCCCCGCGTCGGGGTCCCAGCGGTCGAGGCGCAGACCGTGACCGTGCGGGGTGGCGGCGGGGCCGGGAGCGGCGGGCTGTTCGTCGGTGAAGGCCATGTCTTCATTGAAACCGTTCCTAATCAGTGAGCAGGAGTGAGTCTTGGACCCATTCCTGGTCACTGCGGACGTCCCGAACGGTTTTGGATGTCCTGGTCGCCCGCGTTCGCTCCGCGTCCGGCGGCACGGATCGTGTCCGTGGTCCGGGAATGCGGGGGCGGGTCTCCACACGCCCAGGAGCACGCCGGTCGGCCTGGACGGTCCGGTGCCCCTGTTCATCACTCCGGTGAGCAGGGGGCGGTGTCGTCCGTCGCCGGATCGAGTGCCCTTGGGCGCGTCGTCCGATCGCGATGCCCGCGGCATCGTGACGGGTGGTCTTACGGTTCTTGCTGGTGAGGGGCTTTTGCCAGTACTGGGCGCCCCACCGGCTGGTGTAGGCCGGGTCGACGGCGACGATGCTGATGCCGGTGGCATCGGCCATCGAGGTCAGGCGGGCGCGTAGTCTACCGGTGGGCATACCGGAGATCAGTTGCCTAAAGCGCTTGTTACGGCCATGTTTCTCGCGGGTCTTCTCCGCGCCGAAGTCGAGGTCTTCGATCGCGATGGCGGCGACGCCGCAGGTCCTGGCCCAGTTCAGCAGCCGGGACAGGGCATGCCGGACTTGGGCGTCACGATGAGCCGCCGATCCACTGAGGCTGTAAGGGAAGCGGCGGGGCTGCCCGATCGGGTTGCCGTGCACGTCCAGCCGCCATGCGGCGAGGTGATCGGCGTTGGTGTCCACACCGATCACACCGTGGGCGAGCGCGGTCTGGATCGGGATCGTTTTCGAAGCCGGGCGCTGCCAGGAAGCTGTCAGATACCAGCGCCCACGGGTCACGTCGTAGTGGATGCGGTAGGCGACGGCCCGGTTGGCTTCGATCCGGTCGGCCCACTCGGTGCCCCGGTGCGGAAAACGCACCTTTGCGGCGAGGACGTACCGGCCATGCCCGGCGTTGGCCAGAGCGGCGAGCGGAGCGGGCAGCTTGACACTGATCTCACCGTCGGGAGTGATGCGGATCGTCTCGTTGCCGTATCGCTTCCCGGACTCGCCGTCAGCGGTGAGGAACCAGCGTTCTGCTTCCCAGTGTTCACGCCATTCGGTCTCGGTCAGCTGGGTGTTCTGCAGATTGTGCCGGTTGCGTGCGAGGCGTTTCCCGCCCCTCACCACATGCACACGCCCGGCTTCACGATCAGCCCGAACATCGGTGAGCCGCTCTTGAAGCAGGTGCAGTCGGCGGGTCTTGGCGAACCATTCCCCCTTGCTGCGGTAGCCGCCCGGAGCCCGCTTGGTTCCCTTCTCCCCGACCGGGAGAGACAGACGGTGCGTGATCGTCCCGATGCCCGCTTCGAGACTCTTCAGATGCGCCGTCTGCCCGCGCCGGGCCAGTGCCCACTGATCATGTGACGCTTTGGTGATCGCACCGGCCCACCGCGAGGACGACACCGCCGTCAGCTCCCGCTTTCGCACCGACCACGTGTCGGCGGAATGCTCCAGGCCCTGCGCGCACCGCGTCTTGAGATCCTTCGACGCCAGCGAGCCCAGATGCGCGCCGACCAGACGCAACACCTTTTCGTCCCCGGGTACGAGGCCCTTGAGACGGTCGCGGATCGCCACGCCCGAAGGTCCCAGAGCGACGAACGGCGCATCGATCGTACGCAGCGAGTCAGCCATGCTCAGCTGCCTCGAGCGCCTTGCGAGCTCGGTTCTTCGCCGAGCGGCGGCCGTACAAGCGCGCACAGAAGGAGGTCAGAACCTCCACCATGTCCCGCACGAGGTCGTCTTCTACCTCGCCGTCGTCCAGCACTGCCAGACGCCGGCGGACAGTGCGGCCTCAACGAGTTCGATGTTCATCCTGCCGAGACGGTCTCTGTGCTCCACCACCAGGCACGTCACTGCAGGATCGGCCAGCAGCCGTTGCGCCTTTGACCGGGAACCGTTCATGCCCGAGCCGATCTCCGACTCCACACGGACGACGCGGTGACCAGCCGCCGCAGCCCAACGGGTCAGCCGGGCGACCTGACGTTCCAGATCAGCCTTCTGGTCACGGGAAGAGACGCGGGCATACAGGCCGATCCCACAGGCCGCCTCCGGTGTGGCACCGGCCTCGATATTCACCAGGATCGTGCGTGGACCGACCCGCTGAGCCGGTACCGGCAGCGTCCCCGCACGGAACCAGCGATACGCGGTCTGCGGATGCACACCCTGCGTCCTCGCCCACTCCGTCAGATTCACACTCTGACAACGACACTCACTCATACGTGGTTACGCTCACTTACCCGACTTCGAGGGCCAGCAGTTGAAGACCCCTGCACTCGCGCCGCCGGGCGGCGGGCGCCAGGCGGCGACCCAGGAGGTTTCCTTGGCCTGGCCCGGCGGGTTTCCCTTGCGCGGCCCGGCCGGCCTCAGTGCGCCGGCGTCGACGCCGGGCGGAACACCGGTGCTCCCTCCCGGAAGGCGACCTCCAGTTCCAGTCCGGCGCGCAGGGTCTCCGGCTCCGCGGACACCACCTCCGTCATCATGCGCGGGCCCTCCGCCAGGTCGACCACGGCGGGCACGTACGGGACGCGGTCGCCGAAGGGCGGGAGGTCGTTGCGGTGGACGACGGACCAGGTGTAGAGGGTCGCGCGGCCGGTCGCGAGCTCCCAGGTGACGTCCTCGCTCCAGCAGTGCGGGCAGAACTCCCGCGGGTAGTGGTGGGCCCGGCCGCAGGAGCGGCAGCGGCGCAGCAGGAGCCGGCCCTCGGCCGCCGCGTCCCAGTAAGGGCGGGTGAAGGCGTCCGGTTCGGGGCGGTCGTATCGCGGGGGCGCGCTGCGTATCCCGTCGGAACTCGTCGCATCCATGATCTGACGTTACGTCAGATCCTGAAGCGCGGCCCAGCCCTGGATGGGCAAAACCTGTGCGTTTCCGGTGGTCCTGTGGGTCCCCCATGAGATCCCGGCAGATTGTTGACGATTTTGTCGGCGCTCACCTACGTTCGCAAGCGCAAGGCCAAGGAGCCCGAAGGACGAAAGGCAGAGCACGGTGAAGCACAAGTCGGTGAAGCGGAGGACGGTCGTCATGGGCATCGGCGCCGCGGCCGGTGTCGCGGCGGTCGGCGGTGTCGCCCTCAGCGCACAGGCGTCGAGCAACTCCTCCTCGTCCTCGGGCTCCCTGACGTTCGACCCGGACGGGTACTCGAAGCTGACGAAGACGATCACGGACGCCGAGGGCACCGAGCACGAGGTGACCTACCACTTCTGGAAGGCGATCACCTACGTCGCCGACCCGGTGGACGCGACCTACCAGTCCCTGATCGTCAGCGCCCCGGTCGAGATCGACGGCAAGACGGTCGACCCGACGGACGCCCCGATCCTGCTCGCCAACTCCATCGGCGGCTACATGCCGTCCTCCGTCGCGGACGCCACCGAGGTCGGCGGCGGCGGTTCGGCCATGGGCGGCGGCGCGGCCCCCAGCGGTGCGGCGCCCAGCTCCGCCACGAGCGCGGCCCCGGGCGCCAACGGCAACACCAACGCCACCGGCGGCGCCACCTCCAGCAACCAGCTCCTCGCGCTCGCCGCCGGGTACGTGGTGATCGAGCCCGGCGCCCGCGGCCGTACCCTCAAGAACTCCGGCGGCGAGTACTACGGCACCGCCCCCGCCGCGATCGTCGACCTCAAGGCGGCCGTCCGGTACATCAGGGCCAACAAGGGCCTGATCCCCGGCGACACCGAGCGGATCGTCTCCGCCGGTACGAGCGCCGGTGGCGCCCTGTCCTCGCTGCTCGGCGCGTCCGGCGACAGCCCGATCTACGACAAGTACCTCAAGGAGCTCGGCGCGGCCGACTCCTCCGACGCGATCTTCGCGGTCGGCGCCTGGTGCCCGATCACCGATCTGGAGCACGCCGACGGCGCCTACGAGTGGAACTGGGGCACCAACGACCTCTCCACCGGCAAGCAGGTCGACCAGTCCGTGTCCAAGGACCTGAAGGCGCAGTTCGCCGAGTACCAGGCGGGCCTGAAGCTGCGCGGCCTGGACGGCTTCGGCCCGCTGACCGCCCGCAACTACGACGACTACCTGGTCGAGCAGTACCTGCAGCCGTCGGCCACCAGGTACCTGACCGACCTGTCGGACTCGGACCGCGCGACGTATCTCGCCGCCAACACCTTCACCACCTGGTCCGCCGGCAGGGCCACCTTCACCTGGGACGACTTCCTCACCCACGTCGGCGCCCGCAAGAAGGACACCCCGGCCTTCGACGCCTTCGACCTGTCGGCCGGCGAGAACAACGAGTTCGGCGCGGGCACGACCGAGAACCGGCACTTCACGGCGTACGGCGCGAAGAACGACACCACCGGGCTCGGCAGCAGGCGGGTCGCCGCGGACATCCCCGCGAAGCTGAACCTGATGAACCCGATGTACCACCTGGTCGAGAAGGTCAACGACCACCGCTCCAGGCACTGGTGGATCCGCCTCGGCACCAACGACTCGGACACCTCGCACGTCATCTCCGCCAACCTGGCCGCCCGCCTGGACGACCTCGGCGACGACGTGAACCACCTCTACTACTGGGACCAGGGCCACGGCGCCAACACCGACCCCGGCGACTTCATCACCTGGATCGCCGAGGTGACGGGCCATGGCAAGGGCAAGAAGGGCAAGCGGAATTAACAGCCCGCTGCAGAACCAATAGGCCTCAGCGGAAGTAAGAAGCTCTCACAATCGCGATGGCGTTAACAAAGCCGCGATAGCCTCCCCGAACGCGGTGTCCCTTTCCCGTCTGTCTAAGGGGCGCCGCCACCCGCGCCGTCCGCGCCCACCCCGGGGGCGCCCGACCAAGACCCACACGCATCGACTCCCCGGGTGAACAAACCGCAACCCACTACGGTGTTGGACGAGAACCCAAAACCTGT